>NZ_JBJEHY010000045.1:0-16595 GCF_051876515.1 Nocardioides sp.
GGTTCCGTCGGCACGGCGCGGGCACGGCACTCATGGAGGCGGCGGTCGCGTTCGCCGAGGAGGTCGGGGTCCTGCACGTGGGCACCCCCGTGATTGCTGCGAGCAGGGAGTCCAACCGGTTTCTGGCGCGGCTCTCGTTCTCGCCGGCCGCCGTGCTGCGGGTGTCCCCGACCACGACCGTACGGTCCCGCCTCACCGCCCTGCGGCCCTCCCAGCGGGGCGGGGCCGGTCAGATCGACCGCATCCTGGCGGTGCGGCGCCAACGGCGACGCGACGGGGTCGCGAGCTGAGGAGCCCCGGGCTCAGCCCTTGGCGGGGATCAGCGCGCAGGTGATCCGGGAGGTGCACAGGCGGCGGCCCTGCTCGTCGGAGATGACGATCTCGTAGGCGGTGCTCGTCCGGCCGAGGTGGATCGCGGTGGCCACGCCCGTGACGGTGCCGCTGGTGGCCGAGCGGTGGTGGGTGGCGTTGATGTCCACACCGACCGCGACCCGGTCCGGGTGGGCGTGGACGGCCGACCCGATGGAACCCAGGCTCTCGGCGAGGACGACCGATGCGCCACCGTGCAGCAGGCCGAACGGCTGGGTGTTCCCCTCGACGGGCATCGTCCCGACGATGCGCTCCGCGCTGATCTCGGTGAGCGTGATCCCCATGCGCTTGTTGAGCGCGCCGAGGAGGCCGTGGGGGAGGCTCTCGTCCAGGGCGCGCAGTTCGTCGGGGGAGCCGGCGGGCAGGGAGTCGCTCATGCGTTCATTGTGGCTGACGCCTCCCGACGGCCGGGCGTCGGCTCCCGGGCCGGAATCGTGTCACCGGCACCCACTAGAGTCGCGGGGTGCCTGAGAACACCAGCTCCGCGAACGCGAATGCCCGTCCCCGTCTGCTGCTCCTCGACGGCCACTCCCTGGCGTACCGCGCCTTCTTCGCGCTGCCGGTGGAGAACTTCTCCACGACCACGGGGCAGCACACCAACGCGGTCTACGGCTTCACCTCGATGCTGATCAACGTGCTGCGTGACGAGGAACCGACCCACGTCGGTGTCGCCTTCGACCGGTCCCGGCAGACCTTCCGGCTCGACGAGTACCCCGAGTACAAGGCCGGACGCAACAAGACTCCCGACGAGTTCCGCAGCCAGCTGCCCCTGATCCAGGAGGTCCTGGACGCCCTGCACATCCGCCACCTGTCGATGGACGGGTACGAGGCGGACGACATCATCGCCACGCTCACCACCCAGGCCGTCGAGGCGGGCATGGAGGTGCTGATCCTCACCGGCGACCGCGACTCGCTGCAGCTGGTCACCGAGACCTCGACGGTGCTCTACCCGATGCGTGGCGTGTCCGAGCTGGCCCGGATGACTCCCCAGGCGGTCGAGGACAAGTACGGCGTTCCGCCGCACCGCTACCCCGAGCTCGCCGCGCTGGTCGGCGAGACCTCCGACAACCTCCCGGGAGTCCCGGGGGTGGGTCAGGGGTTCGCCGCCAAGTGGCTCACACAGTTCGACGGCCTCGACAACCTGATCGCCCGCGCCGACGAGGTGGGCGGCAAGAAGGGCGAGTCGCTGCGCGCCCACCTCGGCGACGTCATCCGCAACCGGCGCCTCAACGCCCTGGTCCGTGACCTCAGCCTGCCCGCCGGTCCCGACGACATGCTCCGTCAACCGTGGGACCGCCAGGAGGTCCACACGCTCTTCGACGGCCTCGAGTTCCGGGTCCTGCGCGACCGGCTCTTCGAGTCCCTCGAGTCCGAGGAGGACGTGGTCGACTCGGCGCTGGCGATCGACGGGACGGTCCTGGCCGGCGACGAGGTGCGCGCCTGGCTGGAGGCGCTGCCCGTCGAGCCCGTCGGTGTCCACGTCCGTGGCACCTGGCGGGCCGGCACCGGACAGGTGGACGGGATCGCACTCGCGACCGTGGGCGGGCGGGCCGCGTACCTCTCGGTCGAGGGGCTCAGCCAGGACGACGACGCCTCCCTTGGCGACTGGTTCGCGGACGCGTCGCGCCCCAAGGTCGTCCACGACGCCAAGGGGCCGCTGCTGGCGCTCGCCGCGCACGGGTGGGAGGTCCGCGGTCTCGCCGGGGACACCGCCCTGGGGGCGTAC
Source organism: Nocardioides sp. (assembly GCF_051876515.1). Taxonomy (GTDB): domain Bacteria; phylum Actinomycetota; class Actinomycetes; order Propionibacteriales; family Nocardioidaceae; genus Nocardioides. The sequence goes on from NZ_JBJEHY010000045.1 coordinate 2,096, forward strand.
CTGGTCCGCCCCGACCAGCGCTCCTACGACCTCGCCGACCTGACGCTGCGCTACCTCAAGCGCGAGCTGTCCGCGCCCGCTGAGTCGGACCAGGGCCTGCTCTTCGACGAGGACGACGTGTTCGCCGAGCCCGCCATGGCGCGTGCCCAGGCCAGCGTCGAGCTGGCCGCCGTGCTCGCGGCGGAGATCGAGGAGCACGGGGGCACGCACCTGCTCGCAGCCGTGGAGCTGCCGCTGGTGCAGACCCTGGCACGCATGGAGCAGGTCGGCATCGGGGTGGACCTCGACCACCTGCAGGCACTCGAGGCGGAGTTCGCCGGCGAGGTCAAGGCCGCGGCGGAGCAGGCGTACGGGGTGATCGGCAAGGAGATCAACCTCGGCTCGCCCAAGCAGCTCCAGGTGGTCCTCTTCGACGAGCTCGAGATGCCCAAGACCAAGCGCACCAAGACGGGCTACACCACCGACGCCGACGCGCTCCAGCAGCTGTTCGAGAAGACCGAGCACCCGTTCCTCCTCGCGCTGCTGCGGCACCGCGACGTGACCCGTCTGCGACAGACGGTCGAGGGACTCCTCAAGACGGTTGCCGAGGACGGGCGGGTGCACACGACGTTCAACCAGACGATCGCGGCCACCGGACGGCTCTCCTCGACCGACCCCAACCTGCAGAACATCCCGGTGCGCACCGAGGAGGGCCGGCGGATCCGCGAGGCCTTCGTGGTGGGTCCGGGCTTCGAGTCGCTGCTTACTGCCGACTACAGCCAGATCGAGATGCGGATCATGGCCCACCTGTCCGACGACGCGGGGCTGATCGAGGCGTTCCGCTCGGGGCGCGACTTCCACTCGGTCACCGCCGCCCGGGTGTTCGGGGTCGACGCGGCCGACGTGACGCCGGAGATGCGCGCCAAGATCAAGGCGATGAACTACGGGCTGGCCTACGGCCTCTCCGCGTACGGACTCTCCCAGCAGCTGCGCATCAAGCCGGCGGAGGCCCAGGGGCTGATGGACGAGTACTTCGAGACGTTCGGTGGCGTCCGGGACTACCTGGGCGGCATCGTCGACGAGGCCCGACGCACGGGTTACACCGAGACGATCATGGGGCGTCGGCGCTACCTCCCCGACCTGACCAGCGACAACCGGCAGCGCCGCGAGATGGCCGAGCGGATGGCGCTCAACGCGCCCATCCAGGGGTCGGCCGCCGACCTGATCAAGGTCGCCATGCTGGGCGTGGAGAAGGCGCTCGTGGAGCAGGGGCTGGCCTCGCGGATGCTGCTGCAGGTCCACGACGAGCTCGTGCTCGAGGTGGCGCCCGGGGAGCGGGAGGCGCTCGAGCAGCTGGTGCGCGCCGAGATGGGCTCCGCGGCCGACCTGACGGTCCCGCTCGAGGTCTCGGTCGGTACGGGGCGCAGCTGGCACGAGGCGGCCCACTGACGGCGCCCCGTCCCCGGGCTGATCACCGGTCCGGCGTGCCCTGGTCCGTACGGATCCCGGGCGCGCGGGCCCTCAGCGACCGCTGAGCGCCTCGTCGGCAGGCTGGTCCGTCGTCGGTGCTGGCGCGCCGGAGCGCACCGCCAACCACAGGAGCGGCACCAGCAGCACCGCGTCGACGGTCAGCACGACCAGGGCCAGCGACGCGAAGTCGTCGGTGCGCAGACCGAGGGCCACCATCACCACCAGGCCCACCCACATGGCGATGCTGGCCCGGGCGCTCTGCTGGGCCAGGGCCGAGTAGATGAGCAGCTGCAGCATCGACAGGGCCGTACCGATGAGGGCGAAGGCCCACAGCGTCGGCTTGACCTCCGCGTACGCCTGCCCGCCGATGAAGACCAGGGCCACGTCGCTGAGCAGCCACGCGGCGCCGGTTCCCAGGACGCCCAGGGCGGCGATCGCCCCGAGTCCGCGGGCCAGTGCGCGGAGACGTTGCGCGGGCGTGGACATCGCGGGGAAGGCCACCACGACGACGAACTGGGGGAGGAAGACCATCGCCTTGGTGAGGATGAGGCCGCTGGCGTACAGACCCGCCTCGTGCGCGTCCACGACGTTGCGCGCGACGATCAGGTCGACGTTGGACAGCGCGAAGAACGCGAGCAGCGCCTGCGAGTTGTGCGCCGTCTCGGTGATCAGGGACCGCACGGAGTGGTGCGCCGGGTCGGCCGGGGCGTGTGCCCGGCCGCGCAGGGCCCACGCCCCGACCAGTGTCGGGACGACCATGCCCAGGGCGACGCCGACGATCGCCCACGTCTCGGTGGGCTGGACCAGGAGGATCGCGGTGCCGATCACCAGACGCGGTACGCCGGCCGCCAGGTAGACCAGGGCCAGGGGTCCCCAGCGCCTCTCGCCCTGCAGGATGCCTGCCTGCGCGCCCATCAGGGTCAGGGGGATGGTCGCCAGGGCGGCGATCACCACTGGGGCGACGGAGTCCAGGCGGAGCAGTCGCTGCACGAGTGGTGCGAGTACGACGAGGAGCAGCCCGAGGGGAAGCAGGACCTTCCGCATGAGCACGAACAGGGACGCCTCGATGCTCGCGACGTGCTCGGGCTCGCTCGCGATGCGTCGTGCGGCGGTCGCCTGGACGCCCAGCGAGGCGACGCTGAAGACGAGCAGCAGGTTCATCACCGAGGCGAACGCGCCGTACCGCTCGCTCCCCATCAGGAAGGCGGCGATCATCGTGAACGCGTACGCGGCAACGTTCATCACCGCCATCGCCACGGCGATCACCCCGCCGCTGGACACCAGTGATGGCACTCGTCGTGAAGGCACCGGACGAGGATAGACCTGCCTACACTGCCGCTCGTGACCTCAGCCACAGGAATGATCCGCACTGCCAGACCACGGCAGTGGGTCAAGAACCTCCTCGTGTTCGCCGCTCCTCTGGCTGCCGGCGGGCTGGGCGGTTCCGGCTGGGCGGTACCGGTCTGCTTCGTGGCCTTCTGCGCCGCCTCCTCGGGCATCTACTGCTTCAACGACGTCGCTGACCGGCACGAGGACCGGCTGCACCCGACCAAGCGCGAGCGGCCCGTGGCCTCGGGCGCGCTCAGCGTGCCGGCCGCCCTGGTGCTCGGCGTGGTCCTCGTTGCCCTGGCCCTGACGCTGGCCTGGTCGGTGAACGACGAGTTGGCCGCGCTGCTGCTCATCTACGTCGTGCTGCAGGTCGCCTACGTCGTGCGGTTCAAGCACGAACCGGTGGTCGACCTCTTCATCGTGGCCTGCGGGTTCCTGCTGCGGGCGATCGCGGGCGGCGTCGCGGCGGAGATCGAGGTCACCCAGTGGTTCGTGCTGGTCGCCGGCTTCGGGGCGCTGTTCATGGTGAGCGGCAAGCGCTACTCGGAGATGGTCGTCCTGGGCCCGGAGGCAGGCACCCGCCGCTCGCTCGCCCGCTACAGCGTCTCCTACCTGCGGTTCGTGTGGGGGATGGCGGCGACCGCCACCGTGATGACCTACGCGTTGTGGGCCTTCGAGGCGGCGCCCGAGGGTGGACTCAGCTGGCACGTCGCGTCCATCGCACCGTTCCTCCTCGGTGCCATGCGGTACGCCGTCGACGTTGACAGCGGTGCCGCGGCGGAACCGGAGAACGTGGTGCGCAAGGACCGGGCGCTGCAGTGCATCGGACTGGTGTGGCTCGCGCTGGTCGTCGCGGGGACGTTCGGTGGCTGACCCGGTGGGAGAGAACGTGGGGGAGAAGAGGCTGCTCACCGGGTGGGGCGCCACGGCGGCGACGAGCGCCGAGGTGGTGAGCGCACCGTCCCCGGCCCCGCTGGAGCCCGCGAGCGCACCCCTGGCCCGCCTGTTGGCAGGGGTGGGGGAGCGCGGCATCATCGCGCGCGGCCTGGGCCGTTCGTACGGGGACCCGGCCCAGAACGCGGGCGGGCTGGTCGTGGGGGACCTGTCGGGACGCATCGCCCTCGACCCCGACGCAGGGACGGTCGACGTGGGCGCCGGCGTGTCGCTGCACGACCTGATCCGTACGGTGCTTCCGCACGGCTTCTACGTGCCGGTCACGCCGGGCACCCGCATGGTGAGCGTCGGCGGCGCGGTGGCCAGCGACGTCCACGGCAAGAACCACCACCGCTCGGGGAGCTTCGGCGACCACGTGGAGCACGTCGTCCTGATGACCGCGGACGGTCAGGTGCGTACCGTCTCACCGTCCCTGGACGCCCCCCTGTTCTGGGCGACGGTGGGCGGGATGGGTCTGACCGGCCTGATCCTGGAGGTCCGCCTGCGCCTGCTGCCGGTCGAGACCGGGCACATGGTCGTCCGCACCGAGCGCCTGGGGGACCTCGACGCCGTGATGACGCGCATGAAGGAGCTGGACCCCCACGTCACGTACTCGGTGGCCTGGCTGGACACGCTCGCGCGGGGACGCAACATGGGCCGGTCGGTGCTCACCACCGGTGAGCACGCCCGGTTGGAGGACCTGCCGCGAGGACACCGTGACCGCTGGGCGTTGCCGCGTCCGGCGGTGCTCGCGGCGCCGCGGGTGCCGGGTCCGGGCCTGGTGTCGCGGCCGGCGATCCACGCCTTCAACGAGCTGTGGTTCCGCAAGGCCCCGCGGTTGCGCGAGGGGGAGGTGCAGAGCGCCTCGGCCTTCTTCCACCCGCTCGACGCCGTCGCCGGCTGGAACCGGCTGTACGGTCGGCACGGCTTCGTCCAGTACCAGTTCGTGCTCCCTGACGCCTCCGAGCACCTGGTCGCCCCGCTGCTCGAACGGGTGGCGGCCGCCGGCCACCCCTCGTTCCTGTCGGTGATCAAGAGGTTCGGGCCGGCCAACGCCGGCATGCTCTCGTTCCCCACCTCCGGCTGGACGGTGGCCCTCGACGTGCCCGCCCGGCCGCAGCTCGTGGCGCTGTTCGCAACGCTCGACCGGATGGTCCTGGAGGGCGGCGGACGGTTGTACCTGGCCAAGGACGCCCGGATGACGCCCGGTGCCCTGGCGAGCGGGTACCCCCGTCTCGACGAGTTCCGGGCGGTGCGGGACCGGGTGGACCCGGAGCGCGTCTTCCAGTCGGACCTGTCGCGCCGACTGGCCCTGTGAGCGCCGTACCGTGCCGACGCCGCTGGCTCCGGGCCTAGGGTGTGCCACGACGTGGCAGCAGCCGACAGGAGAACTCACGTGATCAACGCCCTCGGACAGCCCCAGCGGGTGCTGGTGCTCGGCGGGACCAGCGACATCGCCCTCGCCACGGTGCGGCAGTGGGCCGCCGACGTCCCGGGGCTGGCGGTCACCCTCGCGGCCCGGGACACCGAGGCGCGGTCCGAGGCCGCGCGGGGGCTCGAGGCCATCGGCGTCCGCGTGGACGTGATCGACTTCGACGCGCTCGACACGGCCTCGCACCCCGAGGTCGTGCGCCGGGCGGCGGAGGAGGAGATCGACGTCGCCATCGTCGCGTTCGGTGTGCTCGGCGACGAGGAGGTGGCCTGGCAGGACCACGACTCCGCGCTGCTGCACGCCCAGGTCAACTACACCGGAGCGGTGAGCGTCGGCGTGCTGCTGGCCCAAGTCCTGCGGGCACAGGGCCACGGCGTGATCGTGGCGCTCTCGTCGGTGGCCGGTGAGCGCGTGCGGCGCAGCAACTTCGTGTACGGCTCTTCCAAGGCCGGGATGGACGGCTTCTACCTCGGGCTCGGCGAGGCGCTGGCCGGGACCGGCGTCCGCGTCACCGTGGTGCGGCCCGGACACGTGCGTACCAAGATGACCGCCGGTCGCGAGGACGCCCCGCTCGCCGTCGACGCCACCGAGGTCGCCGCCGCGATCGTCAAGGCGGTGGCGAAGGGTGACGACCTGGTGTGGGTCCCCGCCCCGATGCGGGCCGTCATGTCGGCGCTGCGCCACGTGCCGCGTCCGCTGTTCCGCCGGCTGCCGATCTGACCATGTCGTCCGCGGAGGGGCCCGGCACTGGCGGAGCAGGCGACGGACGTACGCCGGGTGACTGGCTCAGCGCCGGGTGGGCCGTGCTCCTCCCGGTGCTGGTCCTCGGGCCCGCGCTGCTGCCTGGCTTCGTGCTCCGCGCCGACATGGTCTGGGTGCCCGACCTCGCGGTGGGTCCGCAGACCTGGGGTCTGGGGTCGGCCCTCCCACGCGCGGTGCCCTCGGACGCCGTGGTGGGGCTCCTGGACAACCTCGTCCCCGGCCAGTGGCTGCAGAAGCTGGTCCTGCTGGGCACGTTGGTCGTGGGCGCGCTGGGGGTGCGTGCCCTCGTCCCTCGCGCGAGCGTGGTCGGTCGGTTGGTGGCGGTGACCTGCTGGGTCTGGAACCCTTTCGTGGCCGAACGTCTCCTGATGGGTCACTGGCCGGTTCTGGTGGGCGCGGCGGTCCTGCCGTGGCTGGTGGTCTGGACCCGGCTCCCGGCGAAGGCACGCCTGGCCCGGTACGCCGTGGCCCTTCCGATCGGTTCCTTGAGCGCGGGGGCCGGGGTGGTGAGCGCGGTCGTCGCGCTGCTGGCGGGGTGGCGCTCCTCGACGGTGCGTCAGCGGGCGGCGCTCCTGGTCGTCGTCGCGGCGGCCAACGCCCCGTGGCTGGTCGCCGGCCTGGCCCACGGCAGCGGCGCGGAGTCGTCGGCGCTCGGAGGGGAGGTCTTCGCGACACGGGCGTGGGGTCAGCTGCCGGTCTGGCTGCAGGTCATCGACCTCGGCGGCATCTGGAACGCGGACGCCGTCCTGGACCCGCGGCGGGGGCTGGCCGCCACGCTCTCGGTCCTGGGCGTGGTCGTGCTGGGCCTGCTCGGTCGCCGGACCTTCGCGGCCTGGACCACCCCGGCCGCTCGGACCGCCCTGGTCGGCTCCGCCTGCGTCGGCTGGGGGCTGGCGCTGCTGAGCGGCCTGCTCCCGGAGACGGTCGGCGCCTTGGCCCAGCACGTCCCAGGTGGGGGGCTGCTGCGGGACGGGTCCCGCTTCCTGGCGCTGGCGGCTCCCCTCGTCGTCCTGGCCGTGGCAGCGGGGGCGGACCGGGTGGCGAGGACGGCTCCCGGCACTGCGGCGCGCGCCGGCCTGGGGGTGGCGCTGGTGCTGGCCCCCGTCGCCGCCCTGCCCGACCTCGCCTGGGGTGCGGGTGGCCGGCTCGAGGCGGTCGAGTACCCCGGTGAGTTCTCCGAGGCTGCAAAGGCGCTGGCGGCGGACCGGGCGGCCGGCGCCGACGGCGACCTGCTCCTGATGCCCTTCAGCAGCTACCGGGCGCCGGGGTGGAACGGCGGCCGCAAGGTCATCGACCCGGCGGGCCGGTACCTGACCAGCGACTTCGTCACCAACGACGCGCTGGTCGTGTCCGGCGCCGAGGTGCCGGGGGAGGACCCGCGGGCCCGGGCGGTCCTGTCCGCGCTCGGCCTCCCCACCGGCAAGGAACGTGCCGCCGCGCTGCGGGACCTGGGGATCTCGCACGTGGTCCGGACCAGCGGCCCGGACGTGGACCGGATCGAGGGGGCCAAGGCCGCTGACGTCCCTGGCGAGGTGCTGGTCGACTCCGGAACCCTGCAGCTGGTCGCACTGCGCGGCGAGGTGACCCCGTGGGCCGTGCCCCACGGGTGGCGGCGGGGCGTGACGGGCGCGGCGTGGGCCGCGTACGGCGCGCTCCTGGTGGCCGGTGCGGCCGGCTGGTCACGACTCGGCACCGGTAATCGTCGTGGACGTACCCAGATGTGCAAACGCCTGCTACATTTCCGGACTGGAGAGGGAGGTACACCACTGTGAACACGCTTGTTGGCACGATCGCGTCCTTGATCATCGGCGGCGCCGTCGCTTCCGTCACGCTCGTGACGGTCGTGACCTCGCAGACGGGGTCGGACGACCGCTCGCCCGTCGACTCGACGAACGTCGAGGTTCAGTACGGATCTGAGTGACCGTCACCTGACCCCCTGGTCAGGACAGACACGACGAAGGGCGCGCACCCCGCGGGGTGCGCGCCCTTTGCCGTGCGCTGGTCAGTCCTGGTGCGGTTCGTCAGGGTCCTCGGCCGAGACGGTCCGACCCTCGAGGGCGGACTCGATGACGGCGGCGAAGGACTCCTGCCCGTGCTGCCACGTGTACTCGTGGCTGACCTCCAGGGCGCCCGCCCCGAGCTCCTTGCGCCGCACGTCGTCGCGCAGCAGCGCCGCGGTCGTGTCGCGGAACTCCTCGTAGGTGTCCACGAGGAGGCCCGAGCGGCCGTCCTTGATGGACTCGGTGGTCCCGCCCGCGGAGCGGTAGGCGATCGTGGGTGTGGAGTGCATGGCCGCCTCACCGACGACGAGACCCCAGCCCTCCTTGAGGCTCGGCAGCAGCATCAGCCAGCTGCGGGCGTACGCAGCCTGCTTGTCCTCCTCCGAGACGTGCCCGAGGAGTCGTACGAAGTCACCCGCCCCACGCTGGGCCACGTGCTCGGCCAGGTGCTCCGACCACCACCCGCCCCCGACGACGTCGAGGGTGAGCGTGGGGAACTCCCTGCGGAGCTCCACCACGGCGTCGATGGCGTGCTCGACCTGCTTGTGCGGGACGAGGCGGCCGACGACGCAGACGCTGGGGTGGGCGGTCTTCTGCACCCCGCTCGGCGGGGCGGGATCGGTCCCGTTGTGGACCACCGCGACCCGGTCGGGGGAGACGCCCAGCCCCGCGAGCTCGGTCCTCGTCGCCCGGGACACGGCGACGTACTGGTCGCGGCGGTACAGGCGAGGGGCCAGCCGGTGCTCGACCCACCAGCCGATGCGTCCGGTCACGCCGGGATAGACCACGGGCCACTGCTCGCGGTGCACGTGGTGGACCAGCACGACGACCGGGCGCCGGGTCACCACGCGGCTGAAGAACGGCAGTCCGTTCTGCACGTCGACCACGACGTCGGGGCGACCCAACCGGCCGCTGAGCAGCTCGGCCATGCCGCGGGGGTAGACGCCCAGCTTGCCGCCGCCCCGGCGGTAGCGGATGCCGTCCTTGGTCTCCTCGCGCGGAGCCCCGGACGAGGCCGAGAAGACGGTGACCCGTGCCCCCCGGTCGCGCAGCCCCTCGGCCATCTTCTGCAGGTAGCGCTCGGCGCCCCCGGCCTCGGGGTTCTCGGTGTCGCGCCAGGACAGGAAGACGACCTCTCGGCCGCTCAGCGGGTGCTCGTGGTGGGGGCTCACCCGTGGGAGGTTAACCGATCAGTAACGAATCGCGAGACGGGCTCGGGGGCCGGGATAGGGTGCCGGTCGTGCCCCTAGCCGCTGCATCCCGCCGCCGTGCGACCCTGCGTCGTTCGATCCACCTGTTCGGTGAGTTTCGTCACGAGCAATCAGATCCGGCCCGGTTCTACTCGGCACTCGCCACCGACTCCGCCGAGCACGTCTCGGAGTACGTCGACCTCGGTGGGAAGGTGATGCTGGACGTCGGCGGGGGCCCCGGCTACTTCCGGGACGCGTTCCGCAAGGCCGGCGCGGAGTACTTCGCCCTCGACTCGGACGTGGGCGAGCTCGCGGGTGCCGGCGAGATCGCCGACGGCACCGTGGTGGGCAGCGGCATGCAGCTCCCGTTCGCCGACGAGTGCCTGGACGTCTGCTACTCCTCCAACGTGCTCGAGCACGTCAACGAGCCGTGGACCATGGCTGACGAGATGCTGCGCGTGACCAGGCCGGGCGGCACCGTCTTCCTGTCCTGGACCGTCTGGTACGGCCCCTGGGGAGGCCACGAGACGGCACCGTGGCACTTCCTGGGCGGCCGCTACGCGCGCCGTCGCTACACCGCCAAGCACGGTCACGAGCCCAAGAACAAGTTCGGTGAGTCGCTCTTCGCCTGCACCGTGGGCGAGGGCCTGCGCTGGGCCCGTGAGCAGACCGCCGGTGAGGTCGTGGCCGTGCTGCCGCGCTACAACCCGTGGTGGAGCCACTGGATCCTGCGCGTGCCGATCCTGCGGGAGGTGATCACGTGGAACCTCGTGATCGTCCTTCGCAAGAGGTGACCCCTCCCGCGACCGTGCGGGCCACGGCCCCGCTGAGGATGTGGGGCTACCTCGCCTCGCTCGCGCTGCTCGCGTTCATGCAGGCTCCCGGCCGCATCGTCGCCGACACCAAGATCGACCTCGCTCTCTCGCCGTGGGCCTTCCTGGGCCGTGCGACCCACCTCTGGGACGGTCTGGGAGCGTTCGGGCAGCTCCAGAACCAGGCGTACGGCTACCTCTGGCCCATGGGGCCGTTCTTCGGCCTCGGGGACCTGCTCGGCATGCCACCGTGGATCGTCCAGCGTCTGTGGTGGACGCTCCTGCTCGGGCTCGCGTTCTTCGGAGTGGTGCGGCTGGCCCAGGCGATGGGCATCGGCTCGGGGTGGGCCCAGGTGGCTGCCGGCTACGCGTTCGTGCTCACCCCCCGCGTCGCGACCCTCCTGGGGGCCAGCTCCGTCGAGCTCTGGCCCACGGCGCTGATCCCGTGGGTGCTCCTGGTGCTGGTCCGCGCGACCCACCAGGGGTCGGTGGTGCGGGCGGGTGCGGTCGCCGCACTCCTCGTGATCTGCGCGGGTGGCGTCAACGCGACCGCGGTCTCCGCGGTGCTGCCCCTGGGTGTCATCTGGATCCTCACCCGCGCGCCGGGCCCGCGGCGCTGGCGGTTGCTGTTCTGGTGGGGCCTGTTCACCGTGGTCGGCACCCTGTGGTGGCTGGTGCCCCTGCTCCTGCTCGGCGGGTACTCCGCCCCCTTCCTCGACTACATCGAGACCGCTGCGGTCACGACGGCACCCACGGACGCGATGCGTACGCTGCTCGGCGTCTCCAACTGGGTGGCGTACCTCGACGCGGACACCTACACGGCGGGCAACCGCTTCCTGGTGACCCCGTACCTGATGCTCAACACCGCCCTGCTGGTCGGACTCGGGCTCGCCGGCATCGCCATGCGTGGTTCCGAGCACCGCCGCTTCCTGCTGTACGGCCTGCTCGCGGGCATGGTCCTGGTCGGCTTCGGCTACACCGGCGACATGAGCGGCTGGGCGGCCCAGGACCGTCAGTCGCTGCTCGACGAGGCCCTGTCCCCGCTGCGCAACAGCCACAAGTACGACGGCGTGCTGCGCCTCGTGCTGGTGCTCGGGCTGGCCCGGATCATGACCGAGGTCCCGCGCCGGTTCGCCGAGACGGTGGGCCAGGTCGCGGTCGTGACCGCGCGGGTCATCATCGTGGTCGTCTTCCTGGGCCTGCTGACCCCGTGGACCAACCTGCTGGTGGCCACCGCCTCGGTCGAGGAGGTCCCCGGCTACTGGGAGGACGTGGCGGTCCACCTGGAGGAGAACAGCACCGGCGGCACGTCGCTGCTGCTCCCCGCCGCCAGCTTCGGCAACTACGTGTGGGGCAGCACCCGCGACGACATCATGCAACCGCTGGCCCGCTCGCCGTGGGCCGCCCGCAACGTCATCCCGCTGGCCGAGCCCGGCAACGTGGTCCTGCTCGACGGGGTCACCAGCATCCTGGAGAGCGGCGTGCCGTCGGAGGACCTGGCGCCGCTCCTGCGCTCGGCAGGGGTCGACCAGGTCGTGCTGCGCAACGACCTCGACCGGTTCCGTCTCGGTGCCCCCGACCCCGTCTACGTACGGTCGGTGCTCCGCAACTCGCCGGGCATCGAGTTCGACGAGGGGTTCGGCCCCGAGAGTGGTGGCTCGGAGCGGCGCGACGGTGACGACAACCGGATCCTGGTGCAGGGCGGTCCCGCCGCAACGTACGACGCCGTGGAGGTCTACCGGGTCGCGGACCCGATGAGCAGGGCCACTCTGGTGCCCGCCACCGGCGTCGCCACGGTGCTGGGGAGCCCGAACTCCGTGGCAGGGTCCGCCGACCGGGTGCGGATGTTCCCCTCGGACGCGTCTGAGGAGGAGATGCGCGACGTCGTCCTGACCGACACCCTGCGCCGCCGCGAGGAGGCGTTCCAGGCGGTCCGCTGGAACGCGGCGGCCACGGTCTCGTCCGAGTCGGAGTTCCACTCGACCGGCCCGGAGGCGTTCCACCGCATCGCGGACGATGAGGAGAAGTGGCAGACCACCGAGGTGTGGGAAGGGGTGGCCAGCGTCTCGGCGAGCAGCTCGCAGGCCGACGTCCGCTCCTCCCCGCCGCTGGACCGGTCGAGCCACCCCGGGGCCGTCCTCGACGGCGACCCGGACACCTCGTGGCGCACCCAGCGCAGCGTCGACGCGGACGGCAGCTGGTGGCAGGTGGTCATGGACTCACCCACCGACGTCACCGACGTCCGGGTGACGCTGGCGGAGGACTCGTTGCCGGTCGACGAGTTCCAGTTCAGCGCGGGTGGCGAGTCGCAGACCGTGGACGCGCCCGTGCCCGGGGAGTCGCGCACGTACAGCCTCGACGTCGACGACGTCTCTTCCCTGAGGATCACGGCTCGTGGTGTCTCGGTCCGCCTCGGCGGGGTGCTGGCGGTCGCAGAGGTCGAGATCGAGGGCGTGACGCCCCGGCGGATGCTGTCGGTTCCCCAGGCGCCGGAGGGCTCCCAGGTGCGCAGCGTCGAGCTGCGCCGCGACTCGGGTCGGGCCTCGTGCGTGGACCTCGAGGGGACCCTGTGGTGCGAGACGGGGATGCGGCTCAACGGTGAGGACGGCGACGCGATCAACCGCCTGGTCCACCTGGAAGCCCCGTTGAGTCTCGATGCCGAGCTGTGGGGCTCCCTGCGTCGCTCGCCGAGAACCGTGCAGGCGCTGGCGGAGTCCATCGGGATCAGGGTCGACGGCCCCACGTTCGTCCAGGACGTCGCCCAGTCCCCGCTCGTGATGTTCGACGGCGACCCGGGGACGACGTGGCTCGGAGGGGCCGAGAACGCGTGGTTCGACCTGACGCTCCCTGAGGAGCAGCGGATCGACACCCTCGAGTTCGAGCTCGACCCCCGGGCCGTCGCCGCGCGTCCGACGAAGGTCCGGGTGCGCTCCGGTGGCGAGTCGGCCATCCGTACGCTCGACAGCAGCGGCCAGGTGTCGTTGCCGGGGTGGCGCACCGACCAGCTGCGGATCGAGGTGCTCGACACGGAGCCGACCGCGCACGAGACGGGAGGCCAGTTCCTGTACGTCGGGACCGGGATCTCCGAGGTCACCGTCAACGGGCAGGGCTTCGCGACCGAGGTCGACGTCCCGTGCGGCCAGGGGCCGACACTGGAGGTGGGGGACCGTACGGTCGAGACGCGGGCGACCTCGGACGTCGCGTCGCTGCTGCGGGGACTCCCTGTCGAGCTGGAGCCGTGCTCCGTGCGCCCCGGCGACCTGTCGGCGGGCGAGGTCGAGCTCAAGGTCGGAGAGAACAGACTGGTCGTTGATCCCACCGATCTGTTGCGCGTCGACCGGATGGCACTGACCAGCCAGACCCTCGCCACGGAGAACCGTGAGCAGGTCACGGGCCTCGAGCTCCGCACGGAGGGCGTGGAGAGCCCCCGGGCCACGTACATCCACGACACCGGGCTCTCGGACCGCCTGCTCGTCCTCGGGCAGAACTTCAACCGCGGGTGGACCGCCTCGGTCGACGGCCAGGAGCTGGAGCCGACCCGGGTCAACGGCTGGCAGCAGGCGTGGCGGGTGCCCGCCGGCACCACGGGCGAGGTGTCGTTCACCTTCGAACCCGCTGTCACGTACCGCGCCGGTCTGGCCATCGGCGCACTCGGGGCGCTGCTCGTCCTCGTCGTCGCGCTGGTCGCACGTCGTCGGGAGGCCCACGAGCCGGACCGGTTCGAGCCGCTGGTCGCCGCTCCGGTCCGACGCGTCGACGCGCTGGTGCTCCTGGCCGGGCTGGGCCTCGTCTGGGGCTGGGTGGGCTTCGGCGTCGGGGTCATCGCGATCGTGCTGCTGAAGCGTCGCCCGGCCGTGGAGGTGTTCGGCGGAGTCGCAGCGGCGATGCTGCTGGGCGCCCTGCCCCAGGTGGTCCAGGAGTGGCGCGTGCACGACTGGTCGCAGAGCGCGGGTCAGGCGTGCGCCCTGGTGGCGGTGGCCCTCCTGGTCGGCACCCTGGTGGCCAACGGTCCCGCGCTCTGGCCGGGTCGCCGTCCGGGGGCGAAGCGCTGACCGGGGCGTCCCGGACGGGGCGGACGCGAGGGTCTGCTCGTCCGGGACCGGCCGTTGCCGCGGCCGGGGTCAGACCTGGCTGGGCGTGCGCGGAGGAGTGCTGGTGCGCTCCCGTGAGAACGGGCCGACGTTCTTCAGCGCCAGCAGCGGCTTCTCCACGAAACGGTGGGCGAGGGCGCTGAGGGGGAGCGTCACGGCGAGCACGAGGACCAGGACGAGCCAGAATCGGCCGCCGAACACCTCGAAGCCCAGCAGCTCCATGCCCACCACCAGCACCATCATGTGGATGCAGAAGATCCCGTACGAGATCTCCCCGAGGTAGTGCGGGAGGGGGTGCGCCAGGACGGTGCGGATCCGTCCCTCGCGCTCTGGACCGAAGACCAGGGGCAGCACGTAGAAGGCGCCGGCGACCGTGTAGAGCGCGCACTTGAACGCGGCCTCCCACGGCTCGGCGGGCTCGAGCGTCCGGGGACCGCCCAGCGGGGTGGCGGCGATCGCGAAGACGGCGGTGGCGAGCGTCCAGCATCCGACGAGGTCGTGC
>NZ_JBJEHY010000046.1:0-3693 GCF_051876515.1 Nocardioides sp.
GCACGCGGTGCCCGATCGCCCAGGAGATCTGCGCGAAGCAGGAGCCGCCGCTGCTGCAGATCGGCTCGCGCCACAAGGTCGCCTGCCACTTCCCGGGACGTCTGGGCAGCGCGCCCGCCCAGCCGGTGACCACGCGCATGCTCGGCGTGGACGACCAGGGCAACCACGACCCGGGCGCCGCCTCGGGCAACGTGCCGCTCGACGAGCCGGGCTACTCCGACACCTGGTTCGACCTGGACAGCAAGACGATGGGTCGTGCCTGACGACGCCCTGTTCGACGCGCCCGGCGCGGCACCGGACGGCGGAGGCTCACTGAGCCACGCCCGTCACGGTGCCGCGCCGTTGGCGGTTCGTATGCGGCCGCGCACCCTCGACGAGCTGGTCGGGCAGGGACAGCTGCGGGCCGAGGGCTCACCCCTGCGACGCCTCATCGAGGGCGACCAGTCGATGTCGCTGCTGCTGTGGGGTCCGCCCGGGACGGGCAAGACCACGATCGCCTCGATCGTGTCCCAGCAGACCTCGCGCCGGTTCGTCGAGGTCTCCGCCGTCTCCGCGGGCGTCAAGGAGGTGCGCGCAGCCATCGACGCCGCGCGCTCCGACCTCGTACGCACTGGGGAGGAGACCGTCCTCTTCGTCGACGAGGTCCACCGCTTCTCCAAGGCGCAGCAGGACGCGCTGCTGCCCGGCGTGGAGAACCGCTGGGTGACCCTGGTGGCGGCGACGACGGAGAACCCCTTCTTCTCGGTGATCTCACCGTTGCTCTCGCGCAGCCTGCTCCTGCGCCTGGAGTCCCTCACCGACGACGACGTGGCGGACGTGATAGAGCAGGCACTCGTCGACGAGCGCGGGTTGGCCGGCGCGGTCGCCCTCGACGACGACGCCCGCGACCACCTCGTACGCCTGGCCGGTGGGGACGCACGGCGTGCTCTCACCTACCTGGAGGCGTCGGCGGGTGCGGCCTCGAGCAAGGGGCTGGACACCATCGACCTGGCCACCACGGAGACCGCCGTGGACCAGGCGGCGGTGCGGTACGACCGCCAGGGCGACCAGCACTACGACGTGACGAGTGCCTTCATCAAGTCCATCCGCGGCTCCGACGCGGACGCGGCGCTGCACTACCTGGCACGCATGGTCGAGGCGGGGGAGGACCCGCGGTTCATCGCGCGGCGCCTGGTCATCCTCGCCTCCGAGGACATCGGGTTGGCCGACCCCACCGCGCTCACGACTGCGGTGGCGGCGGCCCAGGCGGTCCAGCTGATCGGCATGCCCGAGGCACGGCTCAACCTGGCCCAGGCCGTCATCGCACTTGCCGTGGCCCCCAAGTCGAACGCGGTGATCATGGCGATCGACGCCGCGCAGGGTGACGTGCGGGCGGGCAAGATCGGCTCGGTGCCCCCGCACCTGCGCGACGCCCACTACGCGGGGGCCAAGGACCTCGGCCACGGCAGCACCTACACGTACAGCCACGACGAGCCGTTCGGCATCGCCGAGCAGCAGTACGCCCCCGACGTGGTGGCCGACGCCCGCTACTACCGACCGACCGCGCTGGGGGCCGAGTCGGCGGTCAAGGAACGCTGGGAGCGAATCCGTCGGATCGTGCGGGGACGGTAGGGTCGGCGCGTGAGTCAGGAGCAGCAGTGGGTGGTCGTGGGGTGCCTGGTGGCCCTGTGCCTTCTCGTCGCCGTCCTGGCCCTGCACCGGGCCCGCGTCGTGTCGCGGGAGCTGCGCGCCCAGTCGATCAGGGCCGACGAGCTGGCCGAGCGTCTGGCCTCGTGGGAGGCGGACCGTCTCCGCGACGCCCCCGTGACCAGCGCCCGCGCCGGCGCCACCCCCGCGGCACCGGAGCAGACGTTCGTGATCACCCAGCTCGGTGACGTGGCCCCGACCGGGGAGCCCGCCGCGGAGGCTCCCGGCCGGATCGACGGACGCCTCTTCGCCGACCTGGTGGCCCGCGAGACGCTGGTGAAGTCCGCCGGCCTGGTTCACGGCGTACGCCGCGCGCTGGCTCCGGAGACACGCAACCGGATCCGGTTCGAGATGCGTCGCGAGGTCAAGCGGTCCAAGCGCAACCGGCGCAGTGAGATGAAGGTGGCCTGGCGCGAGTACCAGGCCCGCCAGCGTGGTCAGGTGACCTTCGACGAGGGAGACGCTGCATGATTCCCCGGCCACTGTGGTTCCTGGCGGGGGCCGGTGTCGGCGTCTACGCGGTGACCAAGGCCCGCCAGCTCGCCGAGACGTTCACCGTCGACGGTCTGCGGGACCGGGCGAGCGCCGTCGCCGTCGGGGCACGCCTCTTCGCCGAGGAGGTCAGCGCCGGCCAGGCCGAGAAGGAGGTCGAGCTGCGCGAGCGGTTCGGCCTGCCCCTCCAACCCCAGCACGCCGCCCTGGGCGCGCCCCGACCACGAACCTCGGTCGCACCAGGTGCCACACTTCCCCCCGTCGCCACCCCGGCGATCCACCCCACACAGCAGCAGGAGAACGACCTCTGATGGACACCGCGGAGATCCGCCGTCGATTCCAGGCTCACTTCGCCCACGACGTCACCGTCGGAGAGCACACCGTCGTCCCGTCGGCCTCGCTCCTGCTCGACGACCCCAACCTGCTGTTCGTCAACGCCGGCATGGTCCCGTTCAAGCCGTACTTCCTCGGCCAGGAGACCCCTCCCTACGTCCGTGCCACCAGCGTCCAGAAGTGCGTGCGCACCCCGGACATCGAGGACGTGGGCAAGACGACGCGTCACGGCACCTTCTTCGAGATGTGCGGCAACTTCTCCTTCGGTGACTACTTCAAGGAGGGCGCGATCCGCCTGGCCTGGGAGCTGATCACCAAGTCCGTCGAGGACGGTGGCTTCGGGCTCGAGGTGGACCGCCTCTACCCGTCCGTGCTGGCCGGTGACGACGAGGCCGTCGAGCTGTGGTGCCGGGTCACCGGGCTGCCGTCGGAGCGGATCATCAAGCTCGGGCCGAAGGAGAACTACTGGTCGATGGGGATCCCCGGGCCGGGCGGTCCCTGCTCGGAGATCCTGTACGACCGCGGTCCCGCGTACGGTCCCGACTTCGACTCCGCGACCCTGGGCCCGGACATGCCGGTCGAGCTGGAGGACCGGCTGCTGGAGATCTGGAACCTGGTCTTCATGCAGGACGAGCTGAGCGAGGTGCGCTCCAAGAGCGACTTCGACATCGCCGGCTCCCTGCCCAAGAAGAACATCGACACCGGCATGGGTCTCGAGCGCGTCGCCTTCCTGCTCCAGGGCAAGGAGAACATCTACGAGATCGACGTGATGTTCCCCGTCATCGAGAAGGCGATGGCGCTGACCGGGCGCACGTACGGTGAGAACGCCGAGGACGACGTCCGCTTCCGCGTGGTCGCCGACCACGTCCGCTCCTCGATGATGCTGATCGCCGACGGCGTCACGCCCGGCAACGAGGGACGCGGCTACGTGCTGCGCCGCCTCCTGCGCCGCGCAGTGCGCTCGATGCGCCTGCTGGGGTACGAGAAGCGGGCGCTGCCCGAGCTGATGCCCGTCTCGCGCGACCGCATGGGGGAGACGTACACCGACCTGCACGCCGACTGGGAGCGCATCTCGCGCGTCGCGTACGCCGAGGAGGACGCGTTCCGCAAGACCCTGCAGGCCGGGACGCAGATCTTCGACAGCGCCGCCGCAGACGTCAAGGGCGCCGGTGGCACCGTGCT
>NZ_JBJEHY010000047.1:0-3682 GCF_051876515.1 Nocardioides sp.
GACGCAGCCCGCTGTGGCAGCAGCGTCAGCGCAGCGCGCAGCTCCTCGAGGTCGCCTCCCGCTACCCGTCGTTCCCCATCGTCCTGGAAGCCGTGCGCGAGTGCCTCCAGGACGTGTACGACCTGCCCGGTCTGGTCGACCTGATGCGGCGGGTGGACCGGCGCGAGGTCTCCCTCGTCGACGTGGAGACCCAGCGGCCCTCACCCTTCGCCGCCAACCTGCTCTTCGGGTACGTCGCCCAGTTCATGTACGAGGGCGACTCCCCCATCGCGGAGCGCCGCGCTGCCGCACTGAGCCTCGACCAGGGCCTGCTGGCCGAGCTGCTCGGCCGCGCCGAGCTGCGCGAGCTCCTCGACCCCGAGGTGCTGGCCGAGGTCGAGGCAGAGCTGCAACGGCTCGCCCCCGACCGCCGCGCCCGCGACGCCGAGGGCGTGGTCGACCTGCTGCGCCTGGTCGGTCCGTTGACCTCCGATGAGGTCCGGGCACGGACGACCCTCGACGATCCCGCAGCAGCGCTGACCGAGCTGGCAGCAGCGCGCCGCGTCGTCGAGGTGCGGATGGCGGGTGAGTCCCGGTGGGCCGTGGTGGAGGACGTCGGTCGGCTCCGCGACGGTCTCGGCGTCCCCGTCCCCGTGGGCACCCCCACCGAGTTCACCGAACCGGTCGAGGACCCGCTGGGTGACCTCGTCGGCCGGTACGCGCGCACCCACGGCCCCTTCACGGTCGACGACGTGGCCACCCGTCTGGGCGTGGGCCCCGCCGTCGTGCGCCACACGCTGGCTCGGCTGGCGGCCCGCGGTCGCGTGCTGGACGGCGAGTTCCGACCCACGGGCAGCGGCGAGGAGTGGTGCGGCGCCGAGGTCCTGCGGATGCTGCGCCGGCGTTCGCTGGCCCGGTTGCGCCACGAGATCGAGCCCGTCTCCCCGGCGACGCTGGGCCGGTTCCTGCCGGTGTGGCAGCGGGTCGGTGGCAAGCGGCGCGGCATCGACGGCGTTCTGGAGGCCGTCGAGCAGCTGGCAGGTGCGGTCGTGCCGGCCAGCGCCCTCGAGTCGTTGGTCCTGCCCTGCCGCGTGCGTGACTACTCCCCCAGCATGCTCGACGAGCTGACCGCGAGCGGTGAGGTGGTGTGGGCGGGCCACGGGGCACTGCCCGGCACCGACGGTTGGATCTCGCTCCACCTGGCCGACCAGGCACATCTCACGCTCCCCGAACGGGATCCCAGCACCCTCGCCCCCGACAGCCTCACTGCCCGCCTGCTCGAGGCCCTCGCCCCGGGCGGGGCATGGTTCTTCCGTGCGCTCAGCGACCAGCTGCGGGCCACGGACGACCCGGCGGTGGCGGCGGCCCTGTGGGAGCTCGTCTGGTCCAGCCACGTCACCAACGACACCCTCGCCCCCGTCCGCGCCCTGCTCCGCGGCGGCAGCGGGAGCCACCGCACGAGACGCGCCGCACCTCGCACCGGACGGATGCCGGCGCGCGGCGGTCCGCCGGAGACGGTCGGGCGCTGGTCGGTCCTGGGCGACCTGGACCTCGACCCGACCCGACGCGCCCACACGCGCGCGGAGCTGCTGCTCGACCGGCACGGCGTGGTGACACGGGGAGCCGTGGTCGCCGAGCGGGTGCCGGGAGGCTTCGCCGGGGTCTACCGGGTGCTGAGCGCGTTCGAGGACGCCGGGCGCACCCGCCGCGGCTACTACGTCGACGGACTCGGAGCGGCCCAGTTCTCCACCCCGGGGGCGGTCGACCGGCTCCGTACGTTCACCGACCCCGAGCCGGGTGCCGAACCGGTGGCCGTGACGTTGGCGGCCACCGACCCCGCCAACCCGTACGGCGCCGCGCTCGCGTGGCCCCAGGAGGCAGAGGCGTCAGCGGGACACCGTCCCGGACGCAAGGCCGGCGCGCTGGTCGTCCTCGTCGACGGCGCCCTGGTCCTCTACGTCGAACGCGGCGGTCGCACCGTGCTGACGTTCTACGACGACGAGCGTCTGCTGACCGCCGCCGCCCGGAGCGTCGCGGCCGCGGCCCGCGACGGTGCGCTCGGTGACCTCACCGTGGAGCGGGTCGACGGCGAGCCGTTGCTGGGCTCCGGCCCGACTCCCCTGCGTGCCGCCCTGGCGGAGTCCGGTTTCGTCACCACACCCAAGGGGCTGAGGATCCGTGCCCGAGGGTGACGCGGTCCACCGCACCGCGCGGCGGCTCGACCGGGCGCTGTCAGGACACGCGCTCGAGCGGTGCGACTTCCGGGTGCCGGCGCTGGCCACCACGGACCTCACCGGGTGCACGGTCGTCTCGACCAGACCGCTCGGCAAGCACATTCTGACCCGCATCGCTGGTGAGCAGGAGTGGACGCTGCACACCCACCTCGGCATGGACGGGTCGTGGCGGACCCTCGCGCCGGGTGCGCGGTGGTCGGCCCCGGCCCACCTCGTACGGGTGGTGCTCGCCACGGCGCGGGCGCAGGCGCTGGGCGTGGCGCTGGCCAAGGTCGAGCTCCTGCCTGCCATCCAGGAGGAGGCAGCGTTCGCCCACCTCGGCCCCGACCTCATGGCGCCCGAGCCCGACCTGGCCGAGGCGGTGCGACGCCTGGCCGCGGACCCGGACCGTACCGTCCACGCCGCGCTGATGGACCAGCGCACCATGGCGGGGCTGGGCAACATGTGGGTGGCCGAGCTCTGCTTCCTGCGCGGCGTCCACCCCCTGACACAGGTCCGTCACGCCGGGGACCTCGACGCCCTCGTCCAGCTCGGGCGCCGGCTGCTGCTCGCCAACAAGGACGGTCGACGCA
Organism: Nocardioides sp.; assembly: GCF_051876515.1. Taxonomy (GTDB): domain Bacteria; phylum Actinomycetota; class Actinomycetes; order Propionibacteriales; family Nocardioidaceae; genus Nocardioides. The sequence continues at coordinate 2,786 of NZ_JBJEHY010000047.1, forward strand.
GCACCTCCACCGGGGACTCCCGCGCCGGGAGGGAGCTGTGGGTGTACCGGCGGGACAGGCAGGAGTGCCGACGCTGCGGCGCCCCGGTCCGGGTGGCCATGGCCGGCCCGGGCGGGCGTGAGCGGGCGATCTACTGGTGCGACAACTGCCAGCCCCTGCGCAGCTGAGGCGAGGCGCGGGTCAGGCGGCGGAGGCGACCACGTCGCCCGTACGCTTCACGCCGATCGGCGTGGCGCTCGGGGCTGCCAGCAGCGACTCCTCGACGGCGGCCGCGTCGGAGACGTCCCGCAGCACCTGCGACAGCGGCAGGTCCAGCGCGGCACACAGGGAGGCGAGCAGCTCGGAGGAGGCCTCCTTCTGGCCGCGCTCGATCTCGGAGATGTAGCCCAGACTCACCCGGGCCTCGGCCGAGACCTCGCGCAAGGTCAGCCCGCGCTCGATCCGCGCAGCGCGCAGCACCTCGCCCAGCGTGCGACGGAACAGCAGCATGCGTCCTCCTCGAGGTGCCAACATCGTGGGGTCAACGCTACCCGAGGCCCGGTTCTTCCCGCCGCAGGACGTCCGCAACGAAACCCAGAGCCCGCTCAACTGCTTGGTGCTGGACTCGGTGCCGGTCGCCGTCGAGGTGCAGCGCACGGACCGACGCCCCGTCCGGACCGGCGACGCCGACGAAGACGGTGCCGACCGGGTGACCCTCCTGGCTGTCCGGTCCGGCCACGCCCGTGGTGCTCACCGCGTACGTCGCCCCGGTTACCCGCCGTGCTCCCTCGGCCATCGCACGGGCGCACTCGGCGGAGACGACACCGAACTCGGCGACCAGGGCCTCGGGCACACCGACCAGTGTCTGCTTCAGCTCGGTGGCGTAGGTGACCAGACCACCCACGTAGCAGCGCGACG
>NZ_JBJEHY010000048.1:0-16473 GCF_051876515.1 Nocardioides sp.
AGGTCATGATCCGCGGCACCTTCGCCAACATCCGCCTGCGCAACCAGATCGCGCCCGGCACCGAGGGCGGCTTCACCCGCGACTTCACCCAGGCCGACGGCCCGGTGACCTTCGTGTACGACGCCTCGGTCAACTACCAGGCCGCCGGCACCCCGCTGGTCGTCCTGGCGGGCAAGGAGTACGGTTCCGGCTCCTCGCGCGACTGGGCCGCCAAGGGCACCTCGCTCCTGGGCGTCAAGGTCGTCATCGCCGAGTCGTACGAGCGCATCCACCGCTCGAACCTCATCGGCATGGGCGTCATCCCGCTGCAGTTCCCGGCCGGCGAGAACGCCGACAGCCTGGGCCTGACCGGCGAGGAGACCTTCGCGATCTCCGGCATCACCGAGCTCAACGAGGGCCGCACGCCCAAGACGGTCAAGGTCACCGCGACCAAGGCCGACGGCTCGGTCGTCGAGTTCGACGGCGTCGTCCGCATCGACACCCCCGGTGAGGCGAACTACTACCGCAACGGCGGCATCATGCAGTACGTGCTGCGCAACCTGCTCAAGGGCTGACGCACACACTCCGCGCGAGCGGCTGCCGGGACTCCCGGCGGCCGCTCGTCGGCATTTCTCGAGAAAGTTGTCCCGAGGCCCGAACCTTTGCCGTCCGGCCGGCGTACTGGGTGGTGAGATCGACCCGGAGGGGAGCCATGGACACGCTCGAGGATCGGCTGCGCACGTTGGGAACACCAGGCCCCGCGGTCGCTGTGCCGCCCGGTGAGGAGCTGTGGCAGCGCGGACGCCGCTGGTCGCGTCGCCGACGGCTCGGGTCGGCGGCCACCGTGCTCTGCGTGCTCGCGATGGTCGCGGGCCTGGGCGTGTGGAGCTGGGACCGTTCCCGGCCGGCCGAGGTGCTGCCCGCCGACGACCAGGCTGAGGTCTTCCTGCCCCAGCAGATCCACCGGATGTCGGGCTGGCTCGACGAGCTGCCGCCCGGTCGGGTGGTGGCGGTCAACGCCGGCATCGAGCGCCAGGGCATCTTTGGTTCACGGCCCGGGGTTGCCGCGATCTCAGCCACCACCGGTGCGTACGGCTTCATCGACGTGCCGGAGCACTCGACGGGGTACGCGCTCTCGCCCGACGGGAGGCGGTTGGCGTACTGGGTACCTGGGGAGACCAGGAAGGAGCCGCGGAGACTCGACGGGCCACCATCGGAGGCGTCGAGGTGCGCGAGCTGGAGACAGGCCGCGTCGTCGAGCTGCCGATCGAGTCCGACCACGGGGTGTGGGGCGGCGACCTGACCTGGGTGGGGAACGGGCGCCTCGTCGCATTGAACAGCCAGTGGATTGCGGGCGCTTCGGGGCCGGTGAAGGATCAGGGAACCGGCAAGCGCCATGACCCTTTGCTGTGGACGGTGGGTGCGGAGACCTGGGATCGATGGCTGCTGCCCGGCGTGGAGGCTCCTGACGGCTTCTCGGCGGTCTGGGGGACTCCTACGTCAACCTGCGGAACCGGGGTGGGACCCTGGTGGACCTCGCGACCTGGACGGTGCGACGGGTCGACGTCACCAGTAACGACGCCGGTCGGACTGGCTTCCACTCCCCGACCCTGATCGGCCCCGACGGCTGGGTCGCCCAGGTGGATGACGTCAACGGCCGATCTTCGAACAGGGCGAGGGTGATGGTCTCCGGGGAGCTCGACCCGACCGCGAGGCGAGGCAGCTTCGGCTGGACGCCGGTGCCGAAGACTGGTCAGACGTGGGGAGTGCTCGCCTGGCGCGAGGGGAGGATCGTCGTGGCAACGCGGTCGACCCTCGCCACGCAGGGCCGGCTGCGGGTCGTCGACCCCCTGACGGGAGCGAGTTCCGACCTCGTCGCTTCTCCTGAGTCCGTCGACGGCGAGGAGGCCGACGGGAACAGCCTGCCGAACTGGGCGTTCGCACGCGACCTGCTCGAGACGGCGCCCACCCGTCCGGGCATCGAGCCGCCGTCGCCGCTCGACCCCCGCCTGGTCGCGGGCGGCGTCGCCGGGGCTCTCGTGCTGGGCGCGTACGTCCTGTGGAGGCTGCGCCGTGTCTGACCATGAGGAGTTCACCCTTTTCGTGGCCGCCCGCTACCCGGCGCTGCTGCGCACGGCCCGCCTGCTCGTCCGCTCCGAGCACGAGGCGGAGGACCTGGTCCAGGAGAGCCTGGCCCGGTGCGTTCCGGCCTGGTCGCGGATCGCCGGGGACCCGGAGGCGTACGTCCGTACCGTGATGGTGCGGCAGAACATCTCGCGGTGGCGGCGTACGCGTCGGATCGCCGAGCACCCGACCGAGACAGTGCCGGACCAGGGCGCCCTCGACCCCGACGCCGCGGAACGGGACCGCCTGCTGCGCGCGCTGGCCCAACTGGCTCCGCGGCAACGGGCCTGCGTCGTGCTGCGCCACGTGGAGGACCGCTCGGAGCGGGAGGTGGCCCTGACGTTGGGGTGCAGCGTCGGCGCGGTGAAGTCCCAGACCCACGCGGGTCTGGCCCGGCTGCGGCGGCTGCTCGCGGACGACGACGAGGCCCCCACCGTGACGGTGGAGGCCTCGAGGCTGGTGCCGTGAGCGGGGGTCCCTGACCGGCTCACTTCACCTCGGCGCGCAGAGCCCGCCAGGTACCCAGGGCGATCGGGACGACCAGCCAGATCAGGCCGCTGACCCCGAGGTACGCCCAGTCCTTGGCGACCAGGTCCTGGTCGAACAGGTAGGTCTGGTTGTACTGGAAGTTGATCCAGCGCTCGACGTCGGCGAACCACTGCTGGTTCTGCGCCAGCAGGAAGAACAGGTTGCCCAGGACGAACCAGTAGACGAAGTACGACACGATGGCGCCGGGGGAGTTGCGGATCACCAGACCCAGCATCAGGCCGATCAGCATGCCCAGCACGTTGGCGAGCACGATCTTCGACAGGTCGGCGACGTTGGTCTCCCAGATGGAGTCGATGCCGTACGCCAGCGCCCCGAGCAGGTTGGTCAGGGCCCCGATCCCCATGGCGACCACCATGGACACCACGCCGACGAGGACGGTGTTGACGCCCTTGGCCAGCAGGATCCGGCCGCGGTGCGGCACCAGGGTGAACGTGGTCAGGCCTGTGCGCTGTGACCACTCGCTGGTCACCGACAGGATGGCGATCACGGGCAGCAGGATCGCCATCGGGATGCCGATCGCCGACGACATGTTGGCGTACGTGACGTCGTCCTTGCCGCCGAAGAGGAGGACGGCGCCGCTCGCGATGACGCTGAGCAGCACCACACCGGCCATCAGCCAGAAGCCGGAACGGGTGTCGAACATCTTGCGGAGCTCGACGGCGACGATCCGCGTGAACGGGATCGGGCGGTGCGTACGGCGGGCGCCGTCGGCGGCCCGGACGTGGGTGGCCCCGGGCGCGGGTGCCGTGGTGACGGTGCTCATGCTGCTGCTCCTTCTCGCTGCGTGTCTGCGGTGAGCTGGAGGAACATCTCCTCCAGGCCCGCGCCCTCGGCGGCGCGGAGCTCGGTGAGGGCGACTCCCGCACCGAGGGCGATCTGGCCGACCGCGTCGGGCTGGGCCTCGGCGCGCAGGGCGTCGGGTCCCGAGGCGTGCACGGTGATGCCGGCCCCGGCCAGGGCCGCGCCGAGGCTGGCGACGTCGGCCGTACGGACCAGGGTGCCTGCGGTCTCCAGGAGCTCCTGCTTGGTGCCCTGGGCGACGATCCGGCCGTTGCCGATGACCACCAGGTCGTCGGCGATGACCTCGATCTCGTGCAGCAGGTGCGAGCTCAGCAGCACCGTGCCGCCGCGGTTGGCGTAGTCGCGCAGCAGGTCGCGCATCCACCGGATGCCGGCCGGGTCGAGGCCGTTGGCGGGCTCGTCGAGGACCAGCACGTGCGGGTCACCGATCAGGGCGGTGGCGATCCCGAGACGCTGGCGCATGCCGAGCGAGTAGTTGCGGACCCGGCGCCCTGCCTCGGTGGGGGTGAGGCTGACCCGGGCGAGCATGTCGTCCACGGAGCCGCGCGGCATCCCCATCGTGCGGGCGGCCAGGGTGAGCACCTCGCGGCCGGTACGGCCGGCGTGCTGGGCGGAGGCGTCCAGCAGGACGCCGATCTCGCGGCCCGGGTTGGGCAGGTCGGCGTAGTGCCGGCCGTCGATCGTGGCGGAGCCGCGGTCGGGGTGGGTGAGGCCGACCATGATCCGCATGGTCGTGGACTTCCCGGCGCCGTTGGGGCCGAGGAATCCGGTGACCCGTCCCGGAAGGGCACGGAACGAGACGTCGTCGACGGCGGTGAAGGCGCCGTACCGCTTGCTCAGGTTCTGGACTTCGATCATGGGTACAACCCTCGTCGCGCTGGCGGCGCGGCGACATCGGGTGCGACCCGCCCTCACCCCCGGTGTGACCCTGAGGTCGTCTCAGGGTCGGACCCCGGGGCGGCGTCCGTAGGGTGTGCGCATGCGTGCCGTCCCTGACACCTTCGACCCCCATGTCGTCTCCCTGATCGACGCCCGGCTGGCGCAGATCGAGGTGGACCACGGTGTCCGGGTGCTGTGGGCCATCGAGTCCGGGAGCAGGGCGTGGGGCTTCGCCTCGCCGGACAGCGACTACGACTGCCGGTTCCTGTACGTCCGCCCGCGCGAGGCGTACCTGGACCTGTGGCCCGGTCGCGACGTCATCGAGACGCCCCTGGAGGGGCTGTTGGACGTCAACGGGTGGGACCTCGCGAAGGCCGTGCGCCTCGCCGTGGCAGGCAACGCCACGGTCGCGGAGTGGTTGCGCTCGCCCTGGATATACCGGGGGGAGCAGGAGTTCCGCGACGCGTTGCTGGAACTGGTCGGCGACGTCGCCGACCGTGCCCGGCTGCGCCGGCACTACCTGCACGTCGGCCGGGACCAGTGGTCCCTGGCAGGTGACGGGGACGGGGTGCGCCTCAAGAAGGTGTTCTACGCCGTACGGCCGGCCCTGACCCTCACGTGGCTCGACGCTCACACAGGTGTCCCTCCGATGGACGTGGACTCGCTGCTCGACCAGGTGGAGCTGACCCAGGACGTACGTGCCGAGATCGACGAGCTGCGGGCGCTGAAGGCCGTGACTCGCGAGCTGGGGACGGCGTCGGTCCCGCCGCACCTCGCGGCTTGGGTGGCCGAGGTGCTCGGGGCGGTGGAGGACGAGATCGATGCTGCGCCGAGCGAGGTGCGTACCCGGGCCAACGAGGGGTTCCTCTCCCTCCTGGGGCGCTGGGCTCCTGCCTGAAGCTGGGGCCCGGACGTCAGGCGTTCGGGGCCACGTCCCCGGTCCGTACCGCCACCCACGCCAGCAGCGGCGTCAGCAGGGCCGCCACCTCCTGACCGGCGGCGGTCAGGCTGTAGTCGACGCGAGGCGGCATGACCGGCTGCTGGTCGCGGTGGACCAGCCCGTCGGCCTCGAGGGTCTTGAGGGTCTGGGCGAGCATCTTCTCGCTGATGCCCTCGGCCCGGCGGCGCAGCTCGCTCCACCGGTGCGGCCGTTCCGCCAGGGAGACCAGGACGAGCACGCCCCACTTGCTGACCACGTGGTCCAGCAGGGTGCGGCTGGCGCACGCCGCGGGGAAGACGCCGCCGGGGTAGAGGATCGCGAGGTCTTCCTGGGCGCCGGTGGTACTCATACGTCGACCTTACTTCAAAGTGCGTACGGTCGATCGGGAACGTACTTCCCGGAAGTGGGGTTCAACTGGGTGACACCCACCCGAAAGGATCTCTCTCATGACCATTGCCATCACCGGAGCCACCGGACAGCTGGGACGCCTGGTCGTCTCCGCGCTGATCTCCCGGGGTGCGGTCCCGTCCGACCTCGTCGCGGTGGGGCGCAACCCGAAGAAGCTGGCCGAGCTCGCGAGCGCCACCGGCGTGCGGACCCGGGTGGCCGACTACGGCGACCCGGCCGCGCTGCGCACCGCCTTCGAGGGCGTCGACCGTCTGCTGCTCATCTCCGGCAACGAGGTCGGGCAGCGTGTCGAGGGGCACCGCAACGTCGTCGCCGCCGCCCGTGAGGCCGGGGTCGCGTTCATCGCCTACACGAGCATCGCCAACGTCGAGAAGAGTGGGATGGGGCTCGCTGCCGAGCACCTCGCCACCGAGCAGGCCGTCGCCGCGTCGGGCATCCCGCACACCTACCTGCGCAACGGCTGGTACATCGAGAACTACACCGACCAGCTCGACACCCAGCTCACCCACGGCGCCGTGCTGAGCGCCGCCGGGGACGGTCAGGTCAGCGCGGCCACCCGGGCCGACTTCGCCGAGGCGGCCGCCGCGGTCCTGCTGTCCGACGACCCGGCCGAGGCGTACGAGCTCGGCGGTGCACCCTTCACGATCGACGAGTACGCCGCCACCGTCACCGACGTGACCGGCACCCCGGTGGCGCACCAGGCCCTGAGCGCGGAGGCGTACGGCGGGGCGCTGACCGGCGCCGGCCTGCCCGCGCCGGTGGTCGACATGCTGGTCGACTCCGACCTGGGCCTGGCCCGTGGTGACCTGCTGGTCGCCGGGAACGACCTGGCGGGTCTGATCGGGCACCCGGCCACCCCGCTGGCCGACGCGGTCCGCGCCGCCCGGGCCTGATCGGCGCCGGTGGCTCGCTGGACTAGGTTGGGCTCATGATCGTCGCCTTCTCGATCTCACCCCTGTCCAGCGAGCCCGACGGCTCCGTCACCGCCGCCGTCGCGGAGGCCGTACGCGTGGTCCGCGAGTCCGGCCTGCCCAACGAGACCAACGCGATGTTCACGAACATCGAGGGGGAGTGGGACGAGGTGATGGCCGTCGTGAAGGCGGCCGTCGACGCCGTCGCCGCCGTCTCCCCGCGGGTCGGTCTCGTGCTCAAGGCCGACATCCGGCCCGGGTACACCGGCCAGCTGAGCGCCAAGGTGCAGCGGATCGAGGACGCGCTCGGCTGACGTCTCCTGTGCTCAGGGGCATCGCCCGTCATGCGTGAGGGGTGCTCGCCGCGCACCCGTGCCAGCATGGGGCCATGGACAGTGAACTGATCCACGTCCGCACCGGATCCACGGAGCGCGTCCTCGACCTCACCGCCCGCGTCGCGACGTGGGTGGAGGGTCGCGGGGACGGGCTCGTGCACGTGTTCGTGCCCCACGCCACCGCCGGGATCGCGATCATCGAGACCGGCGCGGGATCCGACGACGACCTGCTGGCCGCGCTCGGGGACCTGCTGCCGGCCGACGACCGGTGGCGCCACGCCCACGGCTCGCGCGGCCACGGGCGCTCGCACGTCATGCCGGCGATCGTGCCGCCGTACGCGTCGGTGCCGGTCCTCGACGGGAGGCTCGCGCTCGGTACGTGGCAGAGCATCTGCCTGGTCGACCTCAACCTCGACAACCCGGACCGCGAGATCCGACTCTCCTTCCTGAGGGGCTGAGCGCATGGACGTACGGCTGGTCTCACCCAGCGACCGCGACGGCGTCGAGCGGGTGGTGCTCGACGCGTTCGGGGAGGAGGGGCGCCCGATCGTGACCGTTCTGGACCACCTGCGTGCCCGTGAGGACGTGCGGGCCGAGCTGGTCGCCGAGGACGAGGGGTCAGTCGTCGGGTACGTCGCACTGTCGCGTGCGTGGCTCGACGCACGCGAACGACTCGTCGACGTGCTCGTGCTCTCGCCACTCGCGGTGCTCCCGGACCGTCAGCGGCAGGGGATCGGTGCGGAGCTGCTCGCCGCTGCCTGCCGAGCGGGGGAGACGCTCGGCGCGCCGTTGGTCTTCCTCGAGGGCGACCCCCGCTACTACTCCCGGCTGGGCTGGGAGGCCAGCGCCGGGCACGGCATCGAACGGCCCTCGGCCCGGATCCCTGAGCCTGCGTGCCAGCTGGTGCTGCTGGGGGCGTACGAGAGCTGGATGACGGGACGCCTGGTCTACCCCGACGCGTGGTGGCGCCTCGACCTCGTCGGCCTGCGCGACCCGCTGCTGGCCGAGTTGGAGGGTGGCGCCGGCGCCGTGGGCTGACTCGGGTGTGGTGCGCGGGGTCGATGTAGGGAAGTCCGTCATGTTGTAGGGGTTGCAACGGCCACAACGTGACGAAGTCCCCGCCTGAGCGGGGACTCCTGAGGCTCGTGGGACTCCGCGAACATCGAACAGATGTTCGAATATACTGGGTCGGTGTCAGCGTACGTCCCACCCGGCTGGCCCGGTCAGGTCCGTCCTCCCGACGCGCCCGACTGGGAGGTCACCGCAGCCAACTGGCTGCTCGACATCTGCCCGCCCGAGTACCGGCGGTACTCCGGCCTGCGCCGGCACGTGGTGGTGCTGGCCCGGTTCGCGGTGCTGCACGTCGAGGCCGACCAGGCAGCCGTGCGACGCGGGCTGAGCGAGGCGCGCGGGGACCTCAAGGACGTCGCCAGCCAGGCCGTCGTGGAGGCGGCGGTCCAGACGTTCCTGATCGAGGACGCCCGGCTGGGGAGCCTGCGGCGTGCGGTCGGACTGGTCGAGGACGCGCTGCGAGGGCGCAGGTACGTGGCGAGGCTGTGAGCCGTCCCGTTACCTTCACCCCATGGTTGCCTTCGCCTGCGTCGCCGTCGTGGACCCGCGCGGACGCGTGCTCATGCAGGAGCGCGACGAGCACGCACGCGTCTGGCCGGACCGGTGGGGACTGCCCGGCGGCAACGTCGAGGCGGGGGAGAACGGCCTCGACTGCGCGGTGCGCGAGCTGCGCGAGGAGACCGGGTTGGAGGTCGCGCCCGACGACCTGGTCAGCCTGGGGGAGCGGGACGTCCCGCTCGGACCCGGCCGGCACGAGCGGTGGGAGCTGTTCGCCGTACGCTCCGACGTCTCGGACGACGACGTGGCCTGCCACGAGGGCCGCCAGATGGTCTTCATCGAGCCCGACGCCTGGCCCGCGCTCGACACCACCCCCGCGGTGGACCAGGTCGCCGACCTCCTGCGCGGCTGGATCGACGCCCACCCGCCCGCCCTCGGCACGCGACGCTTCGCCGGTGTCCTGCTCACCGACCCCGCCGAACGGCTGCTGCTCCAGGAGCGCGACGAGCACCCCGCCATCGACCCCGAACGCTGGGGCCTTCCCGGTGGGCACGTCGACCCCGGCGAGACCTACGCCGACGCCGCGGTCCGCGAGCTGGAGGAGGAGACCGGCGTACGACTCCCCGACGGAGCCCTGCGCCTGTGGCGGGAGTTCGTCGTGGACCACCGTGCCGCCCACGGCACCTGGGACCCCATGCAGGTCTTCGTCGCCGAGGTCGACCTCACCGACGACGACATCGACTGCCGCGAGGGACGCCAGATCGTCTTCGTCGACCGGGGCCGGGCCCGCCTGCTCGCGCTGACCAGCGCGGCCGCGCAGATCGTCCCCGCCTTCCTCGACCGGGCCGAGGGCGGCGCTGGGACCGCTCCGTAGGCTCGGCGCCATGAGCATCCCCACCGCACCCCTCGTCGCCGTCGGCCTCGTCGGCGGCTACGCCACCGCCCGCTACACCAAGAAGCGTGAGCTGGGCGGCCTCGTTCTCGCCGCCGCCGGCGCCGCTGCCGCCAAGGGCTGGTCCGGGTCGGTCGGCGCCGGTGGCGCGACCGCCCTCACCGCGCTCTACCTGGGCGCCTTCGGCGGCTCGCACCCGTTGGCCAAGAAGATCGGCGCCTGGCCCGCCGTCGGCGTCGTCACCGCCGTCGCCGCAGGTGCGGCCGCGGTCGCCGACCTCAAGGGTCGCTGAGCCGACCGTACGAACGCCCCGGGGCCGGCGTCCCGGGGCGTTGTCGTACCCGCCCGTCCCCGCGCGTACGCTGCGTCGGTGAGCACGGCTGAACGACGCAGGTGGACGGCCGACACGCGGCCACTGGCCAACGACCACTTCCGCCGCCTGTGGCTGGCCAACATCGTCACCGTCATCGGGGCCCAGCTCACCGTGGTCGTCGTCCCGGCCCAGATCTACTCGATCACCGGATCCTCGGCGTACGTCGGCCTGACCGGCGTCTTCGGCCTCGTGCCGCTCGTGGTCTTCGGCCTGTGGGGCGGGGCGCTCGCCGACCACTTCGACCGGCGCACGCTGCTCATGGTCACCACCGTCGGCCTGATCGGCACGAGCGCCGTGCTGTTCTGGCAGGCGGCGGCAGGCAACGAGGACGTGTGGCTCCTGCTCACCGTCTTCGCCGTGCAGCAGGCGTTCTTCGCCGTCAACCAACCCACCCGCAGCGCCCTGCTGCCGCGCATCATCGACGACGAGCTCCTCCCTGCGGCGAACTCGCTCAACATGACCGTGATGATGGCCGGCGCCATCGCCGGGCCCCTGGTGGGCGGGATGCTGATCCCTGTCCTCGGGTACGCCTGGCTGTACCTCGTCGACACCGTCACCCTGTTCGCGACCCTGTGGGCGGTCGTCAAGCTGCCCCGTCTCCCGGTCATGGGCGTGACCGGAGGGACGCCGGGGCTGCGCTCGGTCGTCGAGGGGTTCGCGTACCTGCGCCACCACCCGGTGCTGATGATGTCGTTCGTCGTCGACATCATCGCGATGCTGTTCGGGATGCCGCGCGCCCTGTTCCCGCAGATCGCGCACGAGACCTTCTCCGGGCCGGCCGAGGGCGGCATCGTGTTCGCGCTGCTGTTCGCGGGCATTCCGGCCGGTGCGGTGCTGGGCGGCGTGTTCAGCGGGTGGGTCTCCCGGGTGACGCGGCAGGGCCGCGCGGTCGTGCTCGCGATCCTCGCCTGGGGGGCCGCGATGACCGGCTTCGGTCTGGCCGTGGCCGGCGCGGACGCGGTTCCCGACGCGCACAGGTTCTGGCTCGTCCTGGCGCTCGCGATGCTGGTGGTCGGTGGGGCCGCGGACATGGCCTCCGCGGCGTTCCGTACGACGATGCTGCAGAGCGCCGCCTCCGACGAGGTCCGCGGGCGGCTCCAGGGGATCTTCATCGTCGTGGTGGCCGGCGGTCCCCGGATCGCCGACGTCACCCACGGCGCGGCGGCCGCGAGCGTCGGGACCGCGGTGGCGGCGTCCGGGGGCGGCGTGCTGGTGATGGTGCTGACCGTCGTGGTCGTCGTGGCGGTGCCGGTCTTCTGGCGCTACCGCACCGCGGCGTCCACCTGAACGACCCGGGACAGGCCCGCTGGGCTACCGGTGAGTTCCGGTGTTCGACCACCGATGAAATAGACTCGCCGGCATGGCGCTTCTCGACTCGATCACGACCCCGCGCGACCTCCGGCCTCTCTCGCCGGAGCAGATGGACGGTCTCGCCGAGGAGATCCGGGACCTGATGATCCGTACGGTGGCCACCAACTCCGGCCACCTCGGCCCCAACCTGGGCGTCGTCGAGCTGACGCTGGCCATCCACCGCGTCTTCGACTCCCCGCGTGACCGTGTCGTCTTCGACACCGGCCACCAGTCGTACGTCCACAAGCTCGTCACCGGGCGCGCCGCCCAGTTCGACTCCCTGCGCAAGGAGGGTGGCCTGTCCGGCTACCCGAGCCAGGCCGAGTCCGAGCACGACATCGTCGAGAACTCCCACGCCTCCACCGCCCTGTCGTACGCCGACGGGCTGGCCAAGGCGTACGCGATCCGTGGCGAGGACCGGCACACGGTCGCCGTCATCGGCGACGGGGCGCTCACCGGCGGCATGGCCTGGGAGGCGCTGAACAACATCGCCATCGCCAAGGACTCCAAGCTCGTCATCGTCGTCAACGACAACGAGCGCTCGTACACGCCGACCATCGGCGGTCTGGCCACCGCGCTGACCCGCCTGCGCACCAACCCCCGCTACGAGCAGATCCTCGACGTGGTCAAGAAGCGCCTCAACGCCGTGCCCGGGGTGGGCGGTGCCGCGTACGACGCGCTGCACGCCATGAAGAAGGGCATGAAGGACGCGCTGGCCCCGCAGGGCCTCTTCGAGGACCTGGGTCTGAAGTACGTCGGTCCCGTCGACGGACACGACCGCGTCAAGATGGAGGAGGCACTGGCGGCCGCGAAGGGCTTCGGCGGCCCCGTCATCGTCCACGCGATCACGCAGAAGGGCCACGGGTACGACCCGGCCCTGCGCCACGAGGCCGACCAGTTCCACGCGCCCGGCCCCTTCGACGTGCAGACCGGCCAGGAGAAGCCCAAGGGCAAGATCTGGACCGACCACTTCTCCGAGGCGATCGTGAAGGTCGGGGAGCGACGCCCCGACGTGGTCGCGATGACCGCGGCGATGATGCACCCCGTCGGCCTCGACGCCTTCCAGCAGCGCTGGCCCGAGCGGACCATCGACGTCGGCATCGCCGAGCAGCACGCCACCACGTCGGCCGCCGGCCTGGCGATGGGGGGCCTGCACCCCGTCTTCGCCGTGTACGCGACCTTCCTCAACCGGGCCTTCGACCAGGTGCTGATGGACGTGGCGCTGCACAAGTGCGGCGTGACCTTCGTCCTCGACCGCTCCGGTGTCACCGGCGACGACGGTGCGAGCCACAACGGCATGTGGGACATGTCGATCCTGCAGGTCGTGCCCGGTCTGCGCCTCGCGGCCCCGCGCGACGTCACCCGCCTGCGTGAGCTGCTCGACGAGGCCGTCGAGGTCACCGACGCACCCACCGTGGTGCGCTTCCCCAAGGGCCCGCCGCCCGAGGACATCCCCGCCGTCGGCAAGGCCGGCGGTGCCGACGTCCTGGTGCGCGAGGGCGACAAGGACGTGCTGGTCGTGGCGGTCGGGTCGATGGCCGAGGTGGCCGTCGACGTGGCCGCGCGTCTGCGCTCGGAGGGCGTCGGGGTCACCGTCGTCGACCCCCGCTGGGTCAAGCCCGTCGACCCCGCGATCGTCGAGCTGGCCCGCGAGCACCGTCTCGTGGTCAGCGTCGAGGACAACGGTCGCGTCGGCGGCGTGGGGGCGACGCTCCTGCAGACCCTCAACGACGCCGGGGTGCGTACGCCGTTCCAGCTCCACGCCATCCCGCAGGAGTTCCTCGACCACGCCAAGCGTGGCGTGATCCTGTCGCGCATCGGTCTGGACGCGCAGACGCTGGCGCGCACTGCGCTCGAGGGCATCGCCGCCCTCGACGGGGTCCAGCACTTCGCGGACGCGGACGGTCGCTGAGTCCAGCCGCCGGGTCCTGCGACCCCTCACGTACGGGCCTGCGCCCCTGTGCAGCCTCCGCGCGCGCCCCTAGTCTGGGGTCGTGAGCGAGCTCGTGAAGACCACCACCGCCGACCAGCCCGACGTGGAGGACCTCGCCGGGGAAGAACTCGTCGACGCCCTCTCGGAGAAGTCGCAGGCGTGGCGCGAGGGCTACCCGTACGACGCCAAGATGACGCGCTCGGAGTACGAGCGCACCAAGCGGGCCCTGCAGATCGAGCTGCTCAAGCTCCAGGCGTGGGTCAAGGCGACCGACCAGAAGATCGCGATCCTCTTCGAGGGCCGTGACGCGGCCGGCAAGGGCGGCGCGATCAAGCGCTTCACCGAGCACCTCAACCCGCGCGGCGCCCGCGTCGTGGCCCTGGCGGTGCCGACCGAGGCCGAGAAGAGCCAGTGGTACTTCCAGCGCTACGTCGCCCACCTGCCCAGCGCCGGGGAGATCGTGCTCTTCGACCGCTCCTGGTACAACCGGGCCGGCGTCGAGCGGGTCATGGGATTCTGCACGCCCGACCAGTACCGCGAGTTCCTGCGGTCCACGCCGGAGTTCGAGCGCATGCTCGTCGACTCGGGGATCACGCTGGTCAAGCTGTGGTTCTCGGTGAGCCAGGGGGAGCAGCAGGCCCGGTTCCAGGCCCGCTCCCTGGACCCGGTCAAGCAGTGGAAGCTGTCGCCCACCGACCGCGCCAGCATCGACAAGTGGGACGCCTACACCCAGGCGAAGGAGGCGATGTTCTTCTACACCGACACCCGCCACTCGCCGTGGACGGTGATCAAGTCCAACGACAAGAAGCGGGCCCGGCTCGAGGCGATGCGGCACGTGCTGGCGCTGTTCGACTACCCCGAGAAGGACCACGAGGTCGTCGGGAAGCCGGACAAGAAGATCGTCGGCAAGGCGAGCAAGATCTTCGAGCTCGGCGAGGACCCGAAGCCGTCGTTCCCGCCGCTGTGAGGCGCTGACGGCGCGCCGTGCCTCTGGCGCCCACGGTGCCGGGGCCCCTAACGTGCTGGAATGAGCCTGTTCCGTACGAAGAGTGTTGAGCAGTCCATCGCCGAGACCGACGAGCCCGGCCACCGCCTCAAGCGCGAGCTCAGCGCGCTCGACCTGACCGTCTTCGGCGTCGGTGTCATCATCGGGGCCGGCATCTTCGTCTACACGGGCACGGTGGCCGCCAGCAACTCCGGCCCGGCCATCGCCATCTCCTTCATCGTGGCCGGTCTCGCGTGCGCGCTCGCGGCGCTGTGCTACGCCGAGTTCGCCTCCACGGTGCCGGTCGCGGGCAGCGCGTACACGTTCTCGTACGCGACCTTCGGCGAACTCGTCGCGTGGATCATCGGCTGGGACCTCGTGCTCGAGTTCACCGTGGGCGCCTCGGCGCTCGCGGTCGGGTTCTCCGGCTACCTGCAGAACCTGCTCGCGGGCACACCGTTGGAGATCCCCACGGCGATCGGCTCGGCCACGGACGGCTGGATCAACCTCCCGGCCGTGCTCATCTCGCTGCTGGTCACCGCCGTCCTCATCCTCGGCGTCAAGCTGTCCAGCCGCGTGAACCAGGTCGTCGTCGCCATCAAGCTCGCGGTCGTCGCCCTGGTCATCGGTCTGGGCGTCACCTACGTCAAGACCTCGAACTACAGCCCGTTCATCCCCGAGCGACAGCCGTCTCCGGCTGGTGAGGGGTCGTTCTGGGACCAGCCGTTGATCACGTCGCTGTTCGGCATGGAGCCGGCCGTCTTCGGTGTCGCCGGCGTCATGGCGGGTGCCGCGGTCGTCTTCTTCGCCTTCATCGGCTTCGACGTGGTCGCGACCGTCGCGGAGGAGACCAAGGATCCGCAGCGCAACGTGCCGATCGGCATTCTCAGCTCGCTGGCGATCGTGACCGGGCTGTACGTCGCGGTCAGTCTGGTGATCACCGGCATGCAGAACTACACCGAGATCGACCCGACCGACTCCGCGCCCCTGGCGACCGCCTTCGACGCGGTCGGGCAGGAGTGGGTGGGCAACGTGATCGCCGTCGGAGCCACCATCGGCCTGACCGTGGTGGTGCTGATCCTCATCCTCGGCCAGACCCGCGTGGCGTTCGCGATGGCCCGCGACGGTCTGCTGCCCCAGGGCTTGGCCAAGGTGCACCCCACGTACGGCACCCCGTACGTCATCACCGCCATCACGGGAGTCGGCGTCGCCGTGCTGTCGGGCTTCCTCGACTTCGAGACCCTCGGGCACTTGGTCAGCATCGGCACCCTGTTCGCCTTCCTGCTGGTCTCGGTCGGCGTCCTCGTGCTGCGCCGCACCCGGCCCGACCTCCCGCGCGCCTTCCGCACCCCTGCGGTGGGTCTGGTGGCCACGCTGTCGGTGCTGCTGTGCTTCTACCTGATGCTGAACCTGGTCGGCGAGACGTGGCTCCGCTTCGGCATCTGGATGCTGATCGGGATCGTCGTCTACTTCGCCTACGGTCGTCGCCACTCGCGCCTGGGCCAGGGGGAGCTCGGCGGCACCCTCGAGCGGGAGCCCGGCGTCGCACCCTGAGTGCACCTACGACGAGGGGGACCGGTCTCGACCGGTCCCCCTCGTGCGTGCCAGCGTGTGGTTCAGCCGTCCATCGGCTCCCCGATGGGCAGCACGAAACCGGCGTCCACCGTCCCGATGCCGACGGCGGCAGCGGAGCACCCGCCACCGACGTCGCAGCGCAGCAGGTCGACCGGCGTGCTCTCCCACGGCTGGTTCAGCCCGAGGCCCAGGTAGGTGTCGGCGTCGAGCCAGCGGTAGCCGATGAAGAAGGAGTACCCCTCGGGCTTGATCGGCTGAGCCAGTCCCGAGGCCACGTCGAAGACGGCGAAGGAGTCAGGTTCGGACTCGCCGAGCACACGTCGACCGTCCGGCGACAGGTCGAGCCCGTTCCAGAGCACGACCTCCTCGCCCTGCCCCAACGCCGGTCCGACGCGGAACGTCAGGGTGCGCGCGCTGCGTGTGGCCGCGTACAGGTGGGCGATCTGCCCGTCCTCGACGTCGACCACCTCCAGGTTGTCGCGCCAGGGCCCCAGGACGGTGGAGGTGTCCGCTGCGAAGTCCCAGGCCACCAGGCCGCGGGCGTCGCGCAGGTACAGGGTCGTGCCGTCGATGGCCTGGACGTCGTTGGTGAACTCGCCGCTGTCGGCGTCACCGTCGAGGGAGACGAGTTCCCCGGTGCCGTGGTCCAGCACGTTCCACGCACCCCGGCCGTCGACCACCGGCGAGCTCCAGGCGGCGTGCGGGCCGTCGGCGACGAGCCGAGGGGCGCGGCGGGCGGTGGTGCCGACCTTGGTGGCGGCGCTGTCGCCGGTGGCGGCCCAGACGTCCCCGGCGGCGTCGCTGTACACGACCCCCCGGGTCGTCTGCACCATCGCAAGGACCTCGGTCGGCACCTCGAACTCGCGGCCG
>NZ_JBJEHY010000049.1:0-16472 GCF_051876515.1 Nocardioides sp.
CCTGGTGGGCCGCCAGCGCCCACGGGGGAGTGCCGAGCCAGTACGGCCAGGGCCACTGCCAGCGCCCCTCGTCGGTGCGTCGCGAGGTCAGCTGGAGGTGCCGCGCCAGCACCGTCCTGGCGAAGAGGTCCGGGTCCCACCCTGCCGCGGGGTGCCCCAGGCGCGCGGAGGAGACCAGCATCTCCGAGCGCACGGCGACGGCTGCCCCGCAGGTGACGCGGGACGGCTGTCGCAGCGCGGCGCTCACGTGTGTGCCAGCTCCTCGACGAGCTCGGCGTACGCCTGGTCGCCCGTGGCCGGGCGGCAGCCGAGGCGGACAGCGGCCTCGACGACGGCGGGCTGGGCCCGCATCAGCGCCCAGCCCCGGCGTACGAGGACCAGCGGCGGCTTGCGCCGCTCACGCAGGTCGCGGGTGAGGCGGCGCCAGAACGTCACCGCGGGGTGCTGGGTCACGCAGTAGGCGTCCAGCAGGATCCCCAGGTCGCGGCAGTCCTCCACCACCCGTGCGGCGAAGATGCCCTCGGCCACGAAGTGGCGCGCGTCGCCGAGGTCGACGACGCGGCTGCCGGTCCGGGCGCTGAGCGAGATGTCGTACACCGGGACCTCGGTGGCGCCGGTGCGGCACAGGGTGAGGAGCGCCTCGACGGCGAGGTCGTGGTCCCAGGAGTCGGGGTGGTCCCAGTCGACCATGCCGGCGTTGGCGCCCTCGTGGATGCGGGGGAGCCCGGGTGCGTCGATCTCGCGGTAGAAGTCGTCGAGACGGAGCACGGGCAGGCCGAGGCGCTCGGAGAGACGTGACTTGCCGGCGCCGCTGGGACCGGCGACCACGATGACCCGGCGCCCGGTGACGGGGTGGTCGGTGAGGGGGCTGGCTGGGTCAGGGGCGCTCACGCGGGACGTCACACCTCGGGGTCATGTGACGGTAGTCACATCGGGCGGGTTCTACTTGCAGCGCAAGGCCAGAAGTGGTCACCCTTCGGACACATTTCACGCGATAAGCGCTCAAAATCTGCCCCTGAGTTTACTGTCTGAGGGCGAAACCCTCGCGCCGCGTCGGTCAGAGACGGCGCGACACACGGTTGGAGATCCACGAACCATGAGCACTGACACCCCCACGCCTGAGTCTGAGTCCTCCGGCGGCCACCGCGCGACGGGCTCGTCCAGTGCCGTCGCGAACATCCCGGGAGGGATGCCGGCCATCATCGCCGTCGTCCTCCTGCTCGTGGTCGGTGTGGCCGCGTACTTCCTCCTCGGTCGTGACGGCAAGAGTGACGCGGAGGGTTCCGACTGTTTCGTCGACACGATCCGTCTGACCACCGCCGCCTCGCTGCGACCCATGGTCGACAAGGGTGTCGAGGCCATCGAGGACGAGGACCCCTGCCTGGACATCGAGGTGACGGACGGATCGGTCAACGACGTCATCGCCCTGTTCAAGGACTCCAACGCCAAGATCCCCGACCTGTGGATCCCGGACAGCCCCACCTGGTCCTCGCCCCTGCAGAAGGCGGGCTACAAGGGCACCGAGATCTCCACCTCACTCGCCGAGAGCCCCGTCGGCCTCGTCTCCGGCCCGTCGGTGAGCAGCCCCGCTTCGTGGTACGACACGCTCCAGTCCGGCAAGCTCACCACCTCCAACCCCAACACAGACGGCGCCTCGGCCCTGGCCCTGCTCGCGCCGTTCGCGGAGGCCAAGAAGACCGGTGAGTCGAAGACCTCGATCCTCGAGGCGTTCGTCCCGGTCGCCCAGGCGTACGGCGAGCGCATGCAGAACGACGACGGCGGCGTGGACCCGGCCAAGGTCACCGCGACCAGCAGCCAGCTCATCCCGATGACCGAGCGGGACTTCGTGATGGCGCGCCGCGCCAACGACCAGCTCACCATGGTCGCGCCCGACACCGGCGTCCCGGTGCTGCGGCTGCCGCTCGTGTCGGTGGCCAAGGCCAACCTCGACCCGCTGAGCAAGTCGGGCGAGGGCAAGGGCGCCCGTACCGGCCGCGCGCTGGCCCACTGGTTCGCCTCCGCGCCGGGTCGCGAGGCCGTTGCCGAGGGCGACTTCCGGGTCCCCGGCGCCGACTCCATCGGCAGCGACGTCGGTCTGGGCAACGCGCGCAGCCTCAAGGCGGTCGACCCCGCCGTGGCCGACGAGGCCCTGCGCAGCTGGGAGACCAGCGCGTACCCCTCCAGCATGCTCGTCGTCGTCGACGTCTCCGGCTCGATGCAGTCCGAGGTCGGCGGACGCAGCCGCATCTCGCTGACCGCCGAGGCGGCCGAGGTGGCCCTGGACCGCCTGCCCGAGCAGGCCCGCATCGGTCTGTGGATGTTCTCCATCGACCAGGGCGGCAAGGGCGTCGACTACAAGGTCCTCTCGCCGCTCAAGGCGCTGAACTCCAAGACCGGCGACACGAGCCACAAGGAGTACCTGCGCAGACAGATCCCGATCATCGAGCGGTCCACCCGCGGCGGCACCGGTCTGTACGACACCACGTTCGCCGCCTACAAGCAGGCGATGAAGGACTTCGACAGCGCCTGGTTCAACTCCGTGGTCATCCTCACCGACGGCGCCAACGACGACCCGGGCTCGATGAGCGAGGCTGAGCTGATCGAGAGCATCGAGGGCATCCGCGACCCCGTCAACAAGCCGGTGCGCATCATCCCTGTCGGCATCGGGCCGGACGCCGACATGAAGTCGCTGCAGCGCATCGCCGAGGCGACGGACTCGCAGGCGTACCTCGCCGAGAACCCGATGAACATCCTCGTCGTGCTGGCCCAGGCGGTCATGTCGCGCTGACGCAGGACGTACGACGAAGGGGCGGTGGCCAGCTGGCCACCGCCCCTTCGTCATGTCCGGGCGCCCGCCGTAGAGCGCGTCGGCGGCGGGTCTCGTCTCACACCCCGATCGGGTGCCAGACGGTCTTGGTCTCCAGGAACTGCGTCATGCGGTCCAGGCCGGGCTCGGCAAGCCAGTCGGTGCCCGGCGCCGGGCGGCGGACCCGCTTGAGGTTGTCGGCCGCCGCGACCTCGAGGGAGGTGGCGAGCTCGGCGTCGGTGACCCCGGTCAGGTCGATGGCGTTGACGTCCATGTGCGAGGCCAGCCAGGGGGCCATCTCCTCGACGGGGCCGGTCAGCATGTTGACGACGCCGCCGGGGACGTCGCTGGTCGCCATCACCTCGGCGAGCGTGATCGCCGTCAGCGGGTGCTCCTGGCTGGCGATCACCACCGCGGTGTTGCCGGTGACGATGAGGGGCGCGACGACGCTGACCAGGCCGAGCAGCGGACCCTTGGGCGCCACCACGGCGACCACGCCGGTCGGCTCGGGGGAGGACAGGTTGAAGTACGGGCCCGCCACCGGGTTGGCGTTGCCGACGACCTGGGCGATCTTGTCGGCCCACCCGGCGTACCAGACGAGGCGGTCCACGGCGGCGTCCACGTACGTGGTGGCCTTGGCGGTCGTGATGCCCTCGGTGCCCTTGAGCTCGGCGATGAACTGGTCGCGGCGGCCCTCCAGGACCTCCGCGATCCGGTACACGACCTGGGCGCGGTTGTAGGCCGTACGGCCGGACCAGCCGCCGAACGCCTTGCGGGCGGCCACGACGGCGTCGCGGGCGTCCTTGCGGCTCGCCTTGGACGCGTTGGCGATGTGGTTGCCCTTGGCGTCGTTGACCACGTACGTCCGTCCCGACTCCGAGCGGGGGAAGGCCCCGCCGATGTACAGCTTGTAGGTCTTCTTCACCTCGATGCGTGCGGATGCCATCAGAGGGACGCTCCCTTCAGGTACGCCTCGAGCCCGTGGCGGCCGCCCTCGCGCCCGTAGCCGGACTCCTTGTAGCCGCCGAACGGGGAGGTCGGGTCGAACTTGTTGAACGTGTTGGCCCACACGACGCCGGCGCGCAGCTTGTCGGCCATCGAGAGGATCCGCGAACCCTTGTCGGTCCAGATGCCGGCCGAGAGGCCGAACGGGGTGTTGTTGGCCTTCTCGACGGCCTCGGCCGGCGTGCGGAAGGTCAGCACCGACAGGACCGGCCCGAAGATCTCCTCGCGGGCGATCCGGTGGGCCTGGGTGACGCCGGTGAAGACCGTCGGGGCGAACCAGAAGCCCTTCTCGGGGATGGCGCACGGGGTGGACCAGCGCTCGGCGCCCTCGGCCTCACCGATCTGCGACAGCTCGCGGATCTTGGCGAGCTGCTCGGCGGAGTTGATGGCACCGATGTCGGTGTTCTTGTCGAGCGGGTCGCCCAGACGCAGGGTGGCCATGCGGCGCTTGAGCCGCTCGAGCACCTCGTCGGCCACCGACTCCTGCACCAGCAGGCGCGAGCCGGCGCAGCACACGTGGCCCTGGTTGAAGAAGATGCCGCCCACGATGCCCTCGATCGCCTGGTCCATCGGGGCGTCGTCGAAGACGATGTTGGCGGCCTTGCCGCCCAGCTCGAGGGTGACCTTCTTGTCGGTGCCCGCGACGGCCTTGGCGATCGCTCGGCCGACCTCGGTGGAGCCGGTGAAGGCGACCTTGTCGACGTCGGGGTGGGAGACCACGGCGCGGCCGGTGTCGCCGGCGCCGGTGACGATGTTGACCACGCCCGGGGGCAGGTCGGCCTGCTGGCAGACCTCGGCGAAGAGCAGCGCCGTCAGCGGGGTCGTCTCGGCCGGCTTGAGGACGACCGTGTTGCCGGCGGCCAGCGCGGGCGCGATCTTCCACGACAGCATCAGCAGCGGGAAGTTCCAGGGGATCACCTGGGCGGCGACCCCGAGGGGACGCGGCTGGGAGCCCAGCCCCGCGTACGCGAGCTTGTCGGCCCATCCGGCGTAGTAGAAGAACCACTGCGACACGAGCGGGATGTCGACGTCGCGCGACTCCTTGATCGGCTTGCCGTTGTCGAGCGACTCCAGCACGGCGAACTCGCGGCTGCGCTCGGCCAGGATGCGGGCGATCCGGTAGAGGTACTTGGCGCGCTCGGCGCCCGACATCGGCCCCCACACCTTGGAGTGGGCGCGGCGGGCGGCCTTGACCGCGGCGTCGACGTCGGCGTCGTCGGCCTCGGAGACCTCCGCCAGCACCTCCTCGGTGGCCGGGTTGACGGTCTTGAAGCCGGTGCCGTGGCCGTCCACGAACTCGCCGTTGATGAACAGTCCGTACGACGACTTGAGGTCGACGACGGCGCGCGACTCGGGCGCGGGTGCGTACTCGAACACGTTGGTTGAGCTTGTCGAAACCATCTCAGCGTCCCTCAGTCCAGGGTGAAGTAG
This sequence comes from Nocardioides sp., assembly GCF_051876515.1. Classification (GTDB taxonomy): domain Bacteria; phylum Actinomycetota; class Actinomycetes; order Propionibacteriales; family Nocardioidaceae; genus Nocardioides. Next base: position 5,243 of record NZ_JBJEHY010000049.1, read on the forward strand.
TCGGGGCCGGGGTAGCGGGCGGCGCCCTCGGATGTGTACCGCATCTTCGTGCGCTGCATCAGCAGCTCGTTGAGCAGCGAGGAGGCGCCGAAGCGGAACCAGTCCGGGTCGAGCCAGTCGGGCCCGGCCACCTCGTTGACCATCACCAGGTACTTGATGGCGTCCTTGGCCGTACGGATGCCGCCGGCCGGCTTGACGCCGATCATCTGCCCGGTCAGCGCGCGGTAGTCGCGCACCGCCTCGAGCATCACCATCGTCACCGGGAGGGTGGCCGCAGGCTGCACCTTGCCGGTGGAGGTCTTGATGAAGTGCGCGCCGGCCATCATCGCCAGCCAGGAGGCGCGGCGGACGTTGTCGTAGGTCTGCAGCTCGCCGGTCTCGAAGATCACCTTGAGGTGGGCCTCGGAGCCGTCGGGGCGGCGGCAGGCCTCGCGGACCGCGACGATCTCGTCGAAGACCTGCAGGTAGTTGCCGGACAGGAAGGCGCCACGGTCGATGACCATGTCGATCTCCCCGGCCCCGGCCTCGACCGCGTCCACGGTGTCGGCCAGCTTGATGTCCATCGCGGCGCGGCCGCTGGGGAACGCGGTCGCGACGGCGGCCACGTTGATGGGAGCGTCGCCCAGCGTCTCGCGGGCGGTGGCCACCATGTCGGGGTAGACGCACACGGCCGCGACCGACGGGCACGTCGGGTCGGCCGGGTCCGGGCGCAGCGCCTTGTTGGCCAGGGCACGCACCTTCCCGTGGGTGTCCGCGCCCTCCAGGGTGGTCAGGTCGACCATCCGGATCGCGAGGTCGAGGGCGTACTCCTTGGAGGAGGTCTTGATGGAGCGGGTGCCGAGTCCGGCGGCGCGGGCCTCCGCGCCGACCTGGTCGACTCCTGGGAGCCCGTGGAGGAACTGGCGGAGCGAGGCGTTGGACCGGGTGTGGTCGGCCAGCGCTCCGTGCGCCGCCGGGGCTGCGCTCGCCGTTGAGGCAGATGAGGTCGTCACTGCCCCAGCATAGGGTTGAGCGGGATCGGTTCGGAAACAGCGGAGGACAGTTCGGGTGAACGAGGCAGAGTCGCAGCACGTGGAGCGCTTCCCCACGACGGCGGGGCGCGTGACGGGAGTGCTGACCCTGTTCGTGGGCGTGGTCCTGCTCGTGATCGGCACGGTCGACCCCGACTACCGGTTCGCGCCGTGGGCGCTGGCGGCGATCGTGCTCGCCATGGTGCTCGCGTGGGCCGCGATGCTGCGCCCGGCGTTGTGGGTCGTCGACGAGGAGACCCTGGTGCTGCGGGGGATGCTCGACACCGCCCACGTGCCGCTCGCCGGTATCGACGAGGTCAACGTCCGTCAGGTCCTGGCCGTACGGGCCGGCCGACGCCGTTTCGTCTCCGCTGCCGTGGGCCGCAGCCGACGCACCATCACCCGGCCCGCCAGCCTCAAGGACGCCAGCGCGGAGTCCGCCGAGCAGCACGGCCGGGTGGAGTACGGCCTCTTCGTCGAGACCCGACTGCGCGAGCTCGTCGCCGCCGCGCACCGCCGCGGCGGCTTCGACCCGTTCTCCGAGGAGCACGACGAGGCCTCCGCGAGGGCCGTGAGGCGCTGGGACGCCCTGCCCCTGGGGCTGCTCGGCGCCGCCTGCTCCGGGCTCGTGCTCGCGCTCCTGCTCGGCTGACCCGCACCCGGCCGGGTCAGAGCCCGGCGGCCACCTTGAAGTCCGCGGCGATCGCGTCGAGCCGGCCGGCCGCCACGATCCGGGCCGCGTCGACGCTGTCGTCGTCGGCGACCGGGACCACGACCTCGAGGTAGCACTTCACCTTGGGCTCGGTCCCGCTGGGACGCACGATCATCCGGGCGCCGTCCGCGAGGCGGTACAGCAGGCCGTCGGTGGGCGGCAGGTCGTCGCTGCCCCGGGCCAGGTCGACCAGCTCGAGCACGTCGAGACCGCCCAGGGTGGCGACGGGGGCGGCGCGCAGCCGGTCCATCGTGGCCGGGATCTGCGACAGGTCGGAGAAGCGGACCGACACCTGGTCGGTCGCGTGCAGGCCGTGGGCACGCGCGACGTCGTCGAGCACGTCGACCAGGGTGCGACCCTCCGCCTTGACCTGCGCGGCGAGCTCGCAGACCAGCAGCAGCGCCGAGACGCCGTCCTTGTCCTTCACGTGCTCGGGGTCCACGCAGTAGCCCAGCGCCTCCTCGTACCCGAAGGCCAGTCCGGGCAGCCGCCCGATCCACTTGAACCCGGTCAGGGTCGCGGCGTACGGCTGGCCGGCGGCCTCGGCGATGCGCGCCAGCAGCGTGGAGGAGACGATCGAGTTGGCGTACACGCCGGTGCGTCCGCGGGAGACCAGGTGGTGGGCCAGCAGCGCGCCGACCTCGTCGCCGCGCAGCATCCGCCACCCCTGCGGTCCGGGCACCGCGACGGCGCAGCGGTCCGCGTCGGGGTCGTTGGCCACCACGAGGTCGGCGTCGCGCTCGGCAGCCAGCGCCATCGCGAGGTCCATCGCCCCGGGCTCCTCGGGGTTGGGGAAGGAAACGGTGGGGAAGTCGGGGTCGGGCTCGGCCTGCGCCTCGACCACGGCGGGCGCGGAGAAGCCCGCCCGGGCCAGCACGTCGACCACGGCCGTGCCACCCACCCCGTGCAGCGGCGTGTAGACGATCGACAGGTCGCGCGGTCCGTCGCCGACCAGCCCGGCGGTGGTCGTCAGGTAGGAGTCGACGACCTCCTCGGGCACGGGCTGACCGGCGTCACCGCGCGGCACGTCGGCCAGGGCGCCGACGGCGGCGATGCGGGCCGCGATCTCGGCGTCGGCGGGCGGCACGATCTGGCTGCCGTCGCCCAGGTAGACCTTGTAGCCGTTGTCCTGCGGGGGGTTGTGGCTGGCGGTGACCATCACGCCCGCGGCGCAGTCCAGCGCCCGGATCGCGTACGCCAGGACGGGCGTGGGCAGCGTCCGCGGCATCACGTACGGGCGGAACCCGGCACCGCTCATCACCTCGGCGGTGTCGCGGGCGAAGACGTCGGAGTTGTACCGGGCGTCGTAGCCGATCACGACCGGCCGCCCGGCCTGGCCGGTGTCGTTGAGGTACGCCGCGAGGCCGGCGGCCGCGCGCAGGACCACGATGCGGTTCATCCGGTTGGGGCCGGCGCCCAGCGCCCCGCGCAGTCCAGCCGTCCCGAACTCCAGGGTGCCGGCGAACCGGTCCGCGAGGTCGTCGCTCGACCCGCCGGCGCGTACGGCGTCGACGACCGCGGTGAGCTCGGCGCGCGTGGCGGGGTCGGGGTCCTCGGCGATCCAGGCCTGGGCGAGGGCGAGCAGGTTCTCGGTGTCGACGGTCATGACCAGACGCTAGCGCCCGCCGCCGACGGACGACAGAGCGGCCGGCCCCTGCCCGGGACCGGCCGCTCCGTGACGTGGGTGCCTCGCCTCAGCGGTGGAAGTGCTCCAGGTGCTCGCCCAGCTCGGCGAAGATCGCCTGGTTGTGCGCGAAGGCGACCTGGACCTCCTCGACGACCTCGGCCCGCTCGGCCTCGTCGAGGGGGAGGGAGTCGAGGGCGGCGCGGTAGCCGTCCTTGTACTCCTTGGGCTTGGCGATGTGCTCGAAGGCGTAGAACGACAGGCCGTTGCCCTCGCGGGAGAACTCGCGGTCGAGGATGCGGCCGATCGCCAGACCGCCGGACAGGTCGCCCATGTAGCGGGTGTAGAGGTGGGCGACCAGGCGGACCGGGTTGTCCTTGGCCGCGCGGATCGAGTCGACGTACCCCTGCACGCTGCGGCCCTCGAAGACGGTCTCCTCCGGGGCGCCGGTGCTCCAGGCGGCGATGTCGGCCTCGATCGCGCCGAGGCGCTCGAGCTGGGTGTCGTGGATGAGCGCGACCACGGGGTGGTCGGCCAGCTCGCGGCTGGTCTCCTCCAGGGCGGCGTACACGTCACGCAGGGCGCGCAGGTAGTTGACGTAGCCGTACTCGTTGACCTTGCCGCCCATGAGGTCGGCGATGAAGGTGGCGGCCTCCGCCGCGTCGTGCTGGGCGCGTGAGCCCTCGCGCATCGCGACCGACAGCGGGGTGGCGGCGGTCTCGACGTCCTGGTCGAGTGCAGTCATGGGAACTCCTGTGCTGGGCCGAGATGCTGACGATGTGCGACAAACGTCGATTGACAGCTTGTCAGAATCATTCTGACAAGTCGTCAACACATCGCGCAAGTCCAACGTTAGGTTTGCCTAACACTTCTTGCCGGTCCAGCGGTTGCCCGCGTGCTGGTCCCTGCCCGGGCGGGGCGTCAGCGGGCGTCGGCGACGCCCAGGCCGCGCAGGACGAAGCCCTCGATGGACGCGGGCGGCAGGTGCCGCGGCCCCAGGCACGCGTGCAGGAGGGCCATCGTCGCGCCCTCGTCCTCGACGACGAAGTCGCCCGCGGCCACGCCGGCCCGCAGGATGTCGCGCAGCACGTCCTCGACGGCGATCACATGGTCGCGGATGGCCAGGCGTGACTCCTGGGACAGTCTCCCCGACAGCATCGGTCCGAGGCCGACGTGGAACTGCTCGCCGGTGGTGAGGTTGTGCCGCACGTAGGTGCGCATCTCCTCGACGGGGCCGTCGGCCTGGTCGAGCGCGGCGCGGAGCCGTTCGACGTACTTCGTGGTCTCGTGCGAGGCGAAGGCGACCACGACCGCCTCGCGGTCCGAGAAGTGGTGGTAGATCGCCGTACGCCCCAGGCCGGCCCTGGCGGCGATCTGGGCCATGGAGATCGCCTCGAAGCTGTGCTCGGTCATCAGGTCGGCCAACGCCTCGAAGATGCGTTGCTGCACCTGCGAGCGGTGCTCGTCGAGGTTGTCGGCGGAGATCTTGGGCACGGGCGCACTCTAGACCCACCCCGGGCACGTGGTGGGCCGGTCCTCGTCGCCCGGTCGTCGCGGCGGATCCGGGGCGCGGGAGCGGGACCTCGATGAGGAAGGGTTGGCTTAGTTAGGTTACGCTAACTTCATCTCGGTGCCTTGGTCGACCGTGCCCGGGTGCCGGGTCGATGTCGTCAGCATCCAGCTTGGAGCCTTCCCGTGAACCTCATGCGTGCGCGCCAGCGCAGCCTCGGCGTCCTCGCCGCGACCCTCCTCCTCTCCGTGCTCGCTGCCTGCGGCGGCTCCGAGGGGGACGGCGGCAGCGGGACCGACGCCGTCGCGGCGCCGCGCATCGACGAGGTAGAGGTCTCCTCCGACCCGCGCGCCTTCTCCGGGGTCGTCAACGTCGACGTCGACGACCCGATCGACCCCGTCGAGGCCGGTGAGCAGGCGCTGCCGGTGACGCTGACCGACGCGCAGGGCACCGAGGTCACCGTCACCGACACCTCGCGGGTGCTGGCGCTCGACCTGTACGGCACGCTCTCGCGCACCGTCTTCGAGCTCGGCATGGGCGACACCCTGGTGGGCCGCGACCTGTCCACCCAGTTCGACGAGGCCACCGACCTGCCGCTGGTCACCAGCGCCGGCGGTCACGACCTGAACGCCGAGTCGCTGCTCGCCCTCGAGCCGACCCTGATCATCACCGACACCTCGCTCGGCCCCTGGGACGTCATCCTGCAGATGCGCGACGCGGGCGTGCCCGTCGTCGTCGTCGACTCCGGCCGCAACCTCGACAACGTCGCCGAGATCACCCAGATGGTCGCCGACTCCCTCGGTGTGCCCGCAGCCGGCACGGCGCTGGGGGAGCGTACGGAGGGCGAGATCGCCGACGTCCGCGCCAAGATCGAGGCCGCCGCCCCCGGCGAGAACGAGCGCCTGCGCACCGTCTTCCTGTACGTCCGTGGCGCCGCCAACGTCTACTACATGTTCGGCGAGGGCTCGGGTGCTGACGACCTGATCTCCGCCGTCGGCGCGTACGACGTGGCCAGCGAGATCGGCTGGAAGGGCATGCGCCCCGTCACCGCCGAGGGCCTCATCGACGCCTCGCCCGAGCTGGTCGTGATGATGACCAAGGGCCTGGAGTCCACCGGTGGCGTCGACGGGCTGCTGGAGAAGGTGCCCGCGCTGGCGCAGACGCCGGCCGGCCAGAACCAGCGCTTCGTGACCATCGAGGACTCCCTGATCCTCGGGTACGGCCCCGCCACCGCCGAGGTCCTCAACGGCCTGTCGGTCGCCGTTCTCGCCCCGGAGTCGCTCACGTGAGCGTCTCCCTCCCGCTGCGACCCACCCCCGGCAACCACCTCGTCGTCCTGGGGGCGTTGTCGGCCGCCGTCGTCGCCGCGTGCCTGTGGGCGACGGTGTCGGGACAGCTGGACATCCCGGTCCGCGACGTCCTCGTGGCGCTGCTCAAGCCGGTGCGGTGGTTCCTCGACCTCTTCGGGCTCCACCTCAACCTCCCCGAGCTCACCCAGCTGGTCGACGCCACCCTGTGGCACGTCCGGTTCCCGCGCGTGGCGATGGCGGTGCTGGTCGGTGCCTCCCTCGGGGCGGCGGGCGCGGTGATGCAGGGCGTCTTCGGCAACCCGCTGGCCGAGCCCGGCGTCGTCGGGGTCTCCTCCGGCGCGGCCGTGCTCGCGGCCGCGGTGATCGTCTTCGACCTCGCCTTCCTGGGCTCCTGGACCGTCGCCGCCGCAGCCTTCCTCGGTGGCCTCGTCACCACGATGGCCGTCTACCTGCTCTCGCGCAGCGACGGTCGTACGGAGGTCGTCACCCTCGTCCTCACCGGCATCGCGATCAACGCGGTCGCCGGCGGAGCGCTGGCGTTCCTGATGTTCATGGGCGACACCCAGGCGCGTGAGGAGATCGTCTTCTGGCAGCTGGGCAGCCTCAACGGCTCCCGCGGCGAGAACGTCCTGGTCACCGTCGTGGTCGCCACCCTGGGCCTGGCCGGCGCGCTGGCGATGAGCCGGACGCTCGACCTGCTCGCCCTGGGTGACCGCGGCGCCCGGCACGTCGGCGTCGACGTCGAGCGGGTGCGTCTGATCTGCATCGTGGTGGTCGCCGTGCTGACCGCCGCGGCCGTTGCGTTCGCCGGCATCATCTCGTTCGTCGGCCTCATCATCCCGCACCTGCTGCGCATGGTGGTCGGCCCCGGCCACCGGCTGCTCGTCCCCGCGAGCGCGTTGGGCGGCGCGCTGCTGCTGGTGCTCGCGGACCTCTTCGCCCGCTCGGCCGTCGCGTACGCCGACCTGCCGATCGGCATGCTGACCTCCCTGGTCGGCGGCCCCATCTTCTTCTGGCTGCTGCGCCGTGCCCGCCGTACCGCGGGAGGGTGGGCATGACGAACCCCGAACAGCCCTGGCACGCCTCCCTCACGGTCCGCGGCGTGGACGTGACGCTCGGCGGGCAACCGATCCTGCGCGGCGTCGACCTCGACGTGGTCCCCGGCGAGGTGCTGGCCCTGGTCGGCCCCAACGGCGCCGGCAAGTCGACCCTGCTGGCGGTGATGGCGGGCGACCTGGCCCCCGAGACGGGCAGCGTCGAGATCGCCGGCCAGTCGGTGCACGCGATGCCGGCGGGCGTGCTCGCCCAGCACCGCGGCGTGCTGCAGCAGCGGCAGAGCCTGGCGTTCGGGTTCCGGGCCCGTGAGGTCGTCGAGATGGGGCGCGCGATGTGGCGCCGTACGGAGCGGGCCGACGCCGACGACGTCGTGGTCGACCGCTCGATGGCGGTCGCCGACGTGACTCACCTGTCCGACCGTGTGGTCCCCACGTTGTCGGGCGGTGAGCAGGCACGGGTGAGCTTCGCCCGGCTGCTGGCCCAGGAGACCGAGGTCCAGTTCCTCGACGAGCCCACCGCGGCCCTCGACATCAAGCACCAGGAGGCGGTCCTCGCCCAGGCGCGCGCCAGCGCCGACGCGGGCGCGGCCGTCGTGGTCGTGCTGCACGACCTGAGCCTCGCCGCTGCCTGGGCCCACCGGGTCTGCGTCCTGTCCGCCGGTCGGCTGCGCGCCGTCGGCACGCCCGCCGAGGTGATCACCTCCGAGCTGCTCACCGAGGTGTACGAGCACCCCGTCCACGTGATCTCGCACGAGGGCAACTTGCTGGTGGTGCCGGTCCGCGGCGCCGCGACGCCCGCCGTACCCGAGGAGGCCTCGTGGTCCGCTCAGTCCTGACCTCGTGCGCGGCCCTGGCGGCCGTCGTCCTGACCACCGTGGTGGGTGTGGTGCCTCTCGGTGCCGCACCGGCGCACGCGGCCGGCGGGGTGTCGGTCGACAACGGCGGCCAGGGTGCCGTCATCGACTCCACGTACTCCTCGACCCTGTCGATCTCGGGCCGCGGTTTCCAGTCGATCAAGGGCGGCCACGGTGGCGTGTACGTCTGGTTCGGCACCGTGTCCGGCAACTGGCGCCCCAGCAAGGGCGGCGTCTCCGGCGTCAACTACCGCTACGTCCCCGACAAGGAGTCGAAGGGCAACAAGGGGTTCCAGCGCTACGTCGCGTTCCCCGGCTCCGACACGGCGGCCTCGGCCAACGGCGGCACCATGACCGCCGACGGCTCGTGGCGCGTCAACCTCCTCGTTCCGGGCCCGACCTTCCAGGCGGTGGGCCGCAACGGGTCGGTCGTCACCGTCGACTGCCGCAAGCAGACCTGCGGCGTGATCACCATCGGCGCCCACGGCGTGAAGAACGCGAACAACGAGACGTTCACGCCCGTCCGGGTGGCCGACCTGCAGTCCTCCAACGCCTCGACCGACAAGGGTTCGACCACGACGACCGAGGTGCCGCAGCAGGGTGCCACCGGCGGCCAGGACAAGGGCGGCGTCAAGGTCGCCAAGAGGGCCAGCCTCGAGGTGGACCGCGCCGCCGCCGTACCCGGCCGTGCCCTGTCGTTCGTCGCCCAGGGGCTCACCCCGGGCTCCCAGGTGACTGCCGTCCTCGACGACGGCATCGTCGCCACCGGGCCGCACCTGGTGGGTCAGGACGGTGTCGTGGCCGGGGTGCTCCAGCTGCCCGCGGACCTGCCCGCCGGGACGCACGAGCTGCGGACCTTCGGCGCCGGCAAGTCGGCGTCGGTGAAGTTCGGCGTGAGCGCCGCCGCCGTCGACGACGCGGTGGGGGCCACCTCGGTGGACACGGACCGTCCCGCCACCGCGGCGCTCGTCTTCGCCGGCGTCGCGGCCGCGGTCTTCCTGGGCGCGCTCGTGCTGACGCTGGTCCGGCTGCTGCGGGGGCGTCGTGCGCAGGCGTGAGGGCGTACGCGTCGTCGCCGCGGCGCTGCTCGCCGGGGCGGGGCTGATGGTGCTGCCGGTGGGCGCCTCCTCGGCCGAGGGCGGAGCGGAGGAGTCGTCGGCGACCGTCCAGGCCGAGCCGACGGACCCGACGCCCACGGACCCCACGACGGACCCGACGCCGACGGATCCGACGTCGGACCCGACGCCCACGGACCCGACGCCCACGGAGCCCACCGAGACGCCGACGCCGACCGGCCCGCCCACCGAGGAGCCCGAGGAGCTCGAGGTGGACGAGGCCCTGTTCACGTGGTCGGTCAGCCCGCAGACCAACGCGCGTTCGCACAACCCGATCGCGGTCAACTTCATGGGAGCCGGGGTGTCGAACCCTGGCCGTGCGGGGTCCACCCTCGAGAAGCACCAGTGGCGTGCCCGTCAGGGCAACGTCGTGATCCAGAAGCTCAACGCCAAGGGGTCCTGGGGTACCGCGACCTGGGCCGGCCTGGAGACGGACGCCAACGGGGACCCGATCCAGCTGTACGGGCCCTTCAGCGGGCACCGGGTGGCGATCAGCGAGGGGACCGGTCGGGTCTCCCCGGCCTCCGACGACGCCGAGGTGCGGTGGAAGGGAACGTTCACCGTCGTCTGGTACTCCGGGAACACCGTCTTCACGCTCACCGACCCCGTCCTGCGCCTCGAGGACGGCGACGGCCAGCTCACCGCGCTGATGGGTGGCTGGGCCACCGGCCGCGACTCCTCCACGTGGAAGAAGCTGCCCTCCCAAGAGGTCACCGTCGCCGAGCTGCGCGACGCCGACGTCACCGCGGACGGCACCGTCGTGACGCCCGAGTACCGCGGCGTGACCGTGACCGGCAGCGAGCCGCAGCTGCGCACCGGTGACGACTGGGGTGCCTTCCCTCAGTCGTTCGTCTCCTTCCTGGGGCCCATGGGGACGGACCAGTTCTGGTACTCCACGGGGCTGCAGTCGGACTGGACCAAACTCCCCTCGCCGATCTCCGTCGGTTGGCACGGGACGGTTCCGGACGACGGGGACACGCCGCCCACGACGCGGCCGACGCCGACCCCGAAGAACCCGGTGACCAACGCGCCGGATCCCGTGAGCGGCGGCGACCCGGGGCAGCCGCCCCTCGACCTGCAGGTCCCTGCGGACGCCGGGGTGCAGGCGGACTCCGACGCCGCCTGGAGCGCGCCCGTCCAGGTCAGCGCCGCCCGCCCCGTGGAGGACCGGGTCGCCCTCGCCTCAGCCGGCGCCTCCACGACCACGGCGTGGGTCTCCGGGGGAGCGCTCCTGCTCGCCGCCGCGGCCCTCCTGCTCGCCCCGTTCAGCCCTCGACGCCCTGCGGTGTCACCCCGATCCTGACTCTCGGTCGCATCACCCCTTGAAAGGAACACCCATGAAGTCCCTCAAGAGCGCCACCGGCCGCGGCATCGCCGCGGGCCTGGCCGGCGTCCTGGTCGCTGGTGCGGCCACCCTGCTCACCTCTGCTCCGGCCCAGGCCGCCGCGGCTGAGGGCGAGCTGCGCTGGGGTGTCTCCCAGCAGTTCGTCGAGCACCTCTACTTCTCCAAGATGGGGCCGGTCCTCCCGACGACCCCCACCGGCGCCGTGAGCAACGGCGCCGGCCACGTGGCCGGCGACGCGGCCACGGGCGCCGATGACGTCTTCACCTTCCCGGCCGCGACGGTGACGGAGGCGGGCGGTACGACCGTTGCCGAGTACACGGGTACCGTCCGTGGGGCGTTCGTCGTCGGCGGTGTCGAGCAGTACCAGGTCACCATCTCCGACCCGGTCGTCACCTCCGACGCGTCGGGCAACGGCTCCATCGAGGCGACCGTCTCGGCCTCGAACATCGCTGCCGGACCCAGCCCCGCGGCCAGCACCACCCCGACGAGGGTGACGGTCGCGGAGTTCGCCGGTGGGACCTCCACTGAGGGCACTCTGTCGGCGACGCCGAACTGGTCCGGCGTCCTCGCGCCCGGGTCGCAGACCGCTGTCGACCTGGGCATCTCCGACCCTGCTCGTCCGGTGGACGGCAAGTCCTTCGCCCCCGAGTTCCTCGGTGCCCTGACCAGCGGCGTGCGCGCCCACTTCTACTTCT
>NZ_JBJEHY010000050.1:0-16356 GCF_051876515.1 Nocardioides sp.
ACCGGGGCACGGCCCCGGCGGGGGCATGGTCGGTCAGAAGGCCGACACGTTCTGGCCCTCGGCGCGCCGCGTGGTCGCGATGATGCGACCCGAGCGGCCCAAGGTGCTGACCATCCTGGGGCTGACCGTCGTCAGCGTGCTGCTCACCGCGGTCGGGCCGCGCATCCTGGGCCGCGCCACCGACCTGGTCTTCGCCGGCCTCATCGGTGGCCGCCTGCCGGCCGGGATGAGCAAGGCCGAGGCCGTGGCCGCGCTGCGGGCCGACGGGCAGGGGCGGTTCGCCGACATGGTCGCCGCGATGGACGTCCACCCGGGGCAGGGCGTCGACTTCGACGCCGTCGGCCGGGTGCTGCTCGCCGTGCTGGCCGTGTACGTCCTCGGTGCGCTGCTCGCCTGGCTGGCCGGCTTCCTGCTCAACGACGTCGTGCAGTCGGTGATCCGCCGCCTGCGCGGCGAGGTCGAGGAGACCGTGCACCGGTTGCCGCTCGGCTACTTCGACCGTCAGCCCCGCGGCGAGCTGCTGAGCCGCGCCACCAACGACATCGACAACCTGGCGCAGTCGCTGCAGCAGACGCTCAGCCAGCTGCTCACGGCCGTCCTCACGGTCTTCGCGGTGCTCGCGATGATGCTGTGGATCTCCCCGCTGCTCGCCCTGATCGCGCTCGTCTCGGTGCCGGTCTCGATGGTCGTCACCGGCCAGATCATGAAGCGCTCCCAGAACCTGTTCATCGCGCAGTGGCGCCGTACGGGTCAGCTCAACGCCCACATCGAGGAGACCTTTTCCGGCCACGCGCTGGTCAAGGTGTTCGGCCGTCAGGGCGCCGCGGAGGAGACGTTCGCCCAGGAGAACGACGCGCTGTACCAGGCGTCGTGGTCGGCGCAGTTCATCAGCGGTCTGATCATGCCGATCATGATGTTCGTCGGGAACCTCAACTACGTGGCCATCGCCGTCGTGGGCGGGCTGCGGGTCACCACGGGGTCGCTCAGCCTGGGCGACGTGCAGGCGTTCATCCAGTACGCGCGGCAGTTCAACCAGCCGCTGAGCCAGATCGCCTCGATGGCCAACCTGCTCCAGTCCGGGGTCGCCTCGGCCGAGCGGATCTTCCAGCTCGTCGACGCCCCGCGCGAGGACGACTCGGCGACCGGGACGCTGCCGTCGCCGGCCAGGGGCCAGGTGCGCTTCGAGGACGTCTCCTTCTCGTACGACCCCGAGCGCCCGCTGATCAGCCACCTCGACCTGGTCGCGGAGCCGGGGCAGACCGTCGCCATCGTCGGGCCCACCGGTGCCGGCAAGACGACGCTGGTCAACCTGGTGATGCGCTTCTACGAGGTCACCGGCGGGCGGATCACCCTCGACGGGGTGGACATCGCCTCCGTGCCCCGCGGCGAGCTGCGCAGCCGGATCGGGATGGTGCTCCAGGACACCTGGCTGTTCAAGGGCACGATCGCGGAGAACATCGCGTACGGCCGTCCCGACGCCACGCACGAGCAGGTGCTGGAGGCGGCCCGGGCCACCTTCGTCGACCGCTTCGTGCACTCGCTGCCCGAGGGCTACGAGACCGTCATCGACGAGGAGGGCTCGAACCTCTCCGCGGGCGAGCGTCAACTGGTCACGATCGCGCGGGCGTTCCTGTGCGACCCGGCGCTGCTGATCCTGGACGAGGCCACCAGCTCGGTCGACACGCGTACGGAGCTGCTGCTGCAGCAGGCGATGTCGGCGCTGCGCGCCGATCGGACGTCCTTCGTGATCGCGCACCGGTTGAGCACGATCCGCGACGCGGACCTGATCGTGGTCATGGAGGACGGGGCGATCGTGGAGCAGGGCAGTCACGCCGACCTGCTCGCCGCAGGCGGGGCGTACGCCCGGCTCAGTGCGGCCCAGTTCGCTGCGGCCGTGGCCGAGGAGTGAGCCGGCACTGAGCCGGGGCTGGAAGGGTCAGGCCTCGTACGTGACGGTGTCGGCCTTGCACAGGTAGGTGCGGCCCTTGACGCGGACCTTCTTGGCCTTGACCGTCGCACGGAAGGTCCCTGGGTTGACCCGGTCCTGGGCGAACCGGACCTTCCACGCGCCCCGCGTGGTGGTCCGGGCCGTGCCGGCGTTCACGCCGTCGTCGACCTGACGAAGGGTGACCACGCGACGCTTCTTGCAGAACGCCTTCTTCGACTTCACCGTGCCCTTGAAGACGACGCTGTCGTTGACGAGCTCGTAGCCGGAGATGGTGACCGTGCTGGCCACCTTGCGCGGGGCCGCGTGGGCCGGCGCACCCAGGAGCAGCGGGCTGAGCAGTGTGAGGCCGGCCGTGGCGGCGACGGCTGCTCGCAGACGGTTGGACATGGTGGTTTCCCCCTTGAGTGCAGTGGCTCCGGCCGGGCTGCCGCAGCCTCTGCCGTACAGGATGCCCGACGTCGGCCGGGCCCAAACCGTCACCCGCCCTATCCGTGCGGATAAATGGGTTGGCGACGCGCGGCGCGCGGCCTACCGTGGAGGGACACGGAAAGGAGGTGGTCCGAAACATGAAGTCTTTTCGGATGAGTGAGGTGGCTGTCCGCTGACAGCACCCACCAGCCCGGCTGGCTGCCCGGTGCTGGAGCGAATCCACAGCAGTCACCCGACCCGCAGGCTCCGGAGTCATCCACCGGCCGAGGTCCCCAGGAGGGGACAGCCTGCGGGTCGCTCCATTTCTCGACCTCCCGCGCCTGGAGGGGCGCCGGTCCGCCCACCGGACGGAACGCCCGAGCCGCAGGGTTGCGTCATGCGTACGCGTCCAAGCCCGCGTCATGCGTACGCGTCCGCATGACGTGTGCGACATCCGTACGGGAATGGTTGCCGTTGGCAACTTGTTCGGCCTATGGTTGTCATCGGCAACCAATGGAGTGATCCTCCGGACTGCCTTCGCCGCGACGTCGTCGCCCGTCCCGTGCGCGCACCAGCGCCCCGACGGCAGCCAGTGACCTACTGTGAATCGAGAACCTGTGTCCAACCCCTCTGCGCCGCCCGTGACGGCCCAGGAATCGGGTCAGATGACCCACCGCGAGGTCCTCGAGGCCCTCAGCGGCCTCCTCCTCGCCATGTTCGTGGCGATGGTGTCCAGCACCATCGTGTCCAACGCCCTGCCCCGCATCGTCTCCGACCTCAACGGCAGCCAGACCGGCTACACGTGGGTCGTGGTCTCGACGATGCTGGCCATGACGGTCACCACCCCCGTCTGGGGCAAGCTGGCCGACCTGTTCAACAACAAGGTCCTCGTCCAGATCTCGCTGGCGATCTTCGCCGTGGGTTCGCTGGTGGCGGGCTTCTCGCAGAGCATGGAGATGCTCATCGGGGCCCGCGTCGTGCAGGGCCTCGGCATCGGCGGTCTGACCGCCCTCGTGCAGGTCGTGATCGCCAAGATGGTGTCGCCGCGCGAGCGCGGTCGGTACTCGGGCTACATCGGTGCCGTCTTCGCGATGGCGACCGTGTCGGGTCCGCTCATCGGCGGTCTGCTGGTCGACACCGTCGGCTGGCGTTGGTGCTTCTACATCGGCGTGCCGATCTCCGTCATCGCGTTCGTCGTGCTGCAGATGAAGCTGAACATCCAGTTCCAGCGCCGCGAGGCAAGCATCGACTACGTCGGCTCGCTGCTGATCATGGGCGGCGTCTCCGCGCTGTTGATCTGGGTCTCCCTGGGCGGCAACCAGTTCGACTGGGTCTCCGGCACCAGCTTCGCCCTGCTCGGTGCGGCCGTCGTCGTCATCGCCCTCGCCGTCGCCTGGGAGGCGTTCGGCGCCAAGGAGCCCGTCATCCCGCTGCGCCTGTTCCGCGACCGTACGACGGTGCTCGCCACCCTGGCCTCCGTGCTCATCGGTGTCGCGATGTTCGGCTCGACGGTCTACCTCAGCCAGTACTTCCAGATGGCCCGCGGGATGAGCCCCACCAAGGCCGGCCTGATGTCGATCTTCATGGTCGGTGGCCTCTTCGTCACCAGCGTCGTCTCCGGTCGACTCGTCACCCGGACCGGCCGCTGGAAGCGGTTCCTGGTCGGCGGCATGGTCCTGGTCATCGCCGGCCTCGCGCTGCTCGGCACCATCGACGCGGACACGCACCTGCTGCGCGTCGGCCTCTCGATGACCCTGCTCGGCCTCGGTCTGGGCATGACGATGCAGAACCTCGTGCTCGCCGTGCAGAACAACACCGCCAACGCGGACATGGGTGCCGCCTCCTCGCTGGTCGCGTTCTTCCGCTCCATCGGTGGTTCCGCCGGTGTCGCGGCCCTCGGCGCGCTGCTGAGCCACAAGGTCGCCGACTCGGTCCTGGCGGGCTTCCAGAAGCTCCCCGCCGAGGTGCAGGCCCAGATCGGGGACAGCTCGCACGAGAGCCACTCGATCCCCGACCTGGCCAGCCTCCCTCCGGTCATCCGTGACATCTACGAGCAGGCGTTCGGCGGTGCCATCGGTGACGTGTTCATGGTCGGCGTGCCGTTCGCCGTCCTCGCCCTGGTCTGCGTCCTGCTGATCAAGGAGGTCCCGCTGCGGACCACCGTGATGCGCGACGACGAGCTCAAGGCGGAGCGGGTCGCGGCGGAGTCGCCCGCGGCCGTCGACGCCGGCGCGCACTGAGGCGACGACGTCATGGACCGGATCGAGATGCTGCAGTCCCTCGAGCGCGAGGTCGGCGTGCTGATGCGCCGCTCGCGCCGGGTGGTGGCGGAGCGCGCAGCCATGGTGCATGAGGACCTCACGCCCGCGGCGTACCTGGTGCTCACCTACCTCACCACGATGGGGCCGCTGCGCGCCTCCGTGCTCGTCGACGTCTTCCACCTGGACAAGGGCGCGGTCAGCCGCTCGGTGCACAGCCTGGTCGACCTCGGGCTCATCACCAAGGAGGCCGACCCCGACGACCGGCGTGCGGTGATCCTGCACGTCAGCGAGGTCGCGCGGGCCCGCGTGCGCGAGGTCGCCGAGGTGCGCATCGGAGTCCTCGAGAAGGTGCTGGGGTCGTGGAGCGAGGGGGACCTGGAGGCGTTCGTCGACGCCTTCAGCCGCTACAACGCCCTCCTCGAGCAGACCCTGGCCGACCTGCCGCCGGCGGTCCCGGCGTCGAGCTGCTGACCTGACACCGACCCAGCCCCGCCACGGCCTTCACGGAGCCGCTGCGGGGCTGGGTCGTCCAGCGCTCAGCGCAGCCAGACAGCGGTGTCGGGAGGGAGCCCGTCGGTGACCGGTCCCGAGGCGGCCAGGGCCACGCCCTCGGGCAGCGGGACCGCCTCGGTGCCGCAGTTGAGGACGACCGTCACACCGCCCCGTACGAACGCCAGCACGTCGTCGCCCAGGTCGAGCCAGGCGATCTCCTCCGGCGCGTCCACCAGGTGCCGCCGACGGGCCGCCAGCGTACGGCGGTAGAAGGTCAGTGTGGAATCGGCCGAGGCCTGCTCGGCCTCCACGCTGAGCGTGCTCCAGCCCTCGGGTTGCGGCAGCCACGGTTGGCCCTCGCCGGGCCCGAAGCCGTACGGGGGAGCGTCGCCGCTCCACGGGATCGGCACCCGGCAGCCGTCGCGGCCCAGCCCCATCCGGAACCACGCCGGGTCCTGGCGGGCCTCCTCGGGGACGTTGACCTCCTCCAGGCCGAGCTCCTCGCCCTGGTACAGGTAGCTGGAGCCGGGCAGCCCCAGCATCGTCAGCGTCGCGGCGCGTGCGCGGGCCAGCCCCACAGGGCCGCCGCCGTACCGCGTCGGGTGGCGCACCACGTCGTGGTTGCTCAGCACCCACGTGGCGCTCGCCCCGACCGGGGCCACCGCCGCCAGCGTGTCCGTCACGACCGTACGGAACGCCTCGGCCGACCACGGCGCCGAGAGCCAGGCGAAGTTGAAGGACTGGTGCAGCTCGTCGGGCCGGATGTAGCGGGCCATCGCCTCGGGCGTCTGGGTCCACGCCTCGGCGACGGCCATCCTCTCGCCCGGGTACGAGTCGAGGATGCGCCGCCAGGAGCGGTACACCTCGTGCACCTCGGGCTGGTCGAACATCGGCTCGTCCTGCAGCGGCCGGTCGACCATCGAGGTCGCCTCGGCGACCGGCGCCGTGTCGACCTTGTCGCGCAGGGACTCCTCCTTGTACAGGCCGTGGGCGACGTCGATCCGGAAACCGTCAACGCCGCGGTCCAGCCAGAAGCGCAGGACGTCGGCGAACATCTCGCCCACCTCGGGGTTGCGCCAGTTGAGGTCGGGCTGGGTGGTGTCGAAGAGGTGGAGGTACCACTGGTCGCTGCCCTCGACGCGGGTCCAGGCTGGGCCGCCGAACATGGATCCCCAGTTGTTGGGCGGCTCGTCGCCGCCGTTGCGGCCAGTCCGGAAGAGGTACCGGTCGCGCTCGGGCGAGCCCGGCGCAGCCGCCAGCGCCGCCGGGAACCAGGGGTGCTCGGAGGAGGTGTGGTTGGGGACCAGGTCGACCACGACCCGCAGTCGCAGCGCGTGGGCACGCGCCACCAGCGCGTCCAGATCGGCCATCGTGCCGAACCGCGGGTCGACCCCGGTGTAGTCGGCGACGTCGTAGCCGTGGTCGTGCTGCGGCGAGGTGTAGAAGGGGGTCAGCCAGACCGCGTCCACGCCGAGGTCGGCGAGGTGGTCGAGCCGTGCCGTGATGCCGGGCAGGTCGCCCAGACCGTCGCCGTCGGAGTCGGCGAAGCTGCGCACGTACACCTGGTGGACCACCGCGTGCCGCCACCAGGGCGCCGAGATCACGAGCCCGCCCCGTCGGCAGGTGCGGCGAACATGGCCGGGTCGACCGTGATCCAGACGTGCTCCGCCGTGGCCACGACGCGTCCGTCGGAGTCGTAGAGGGTGGCGGCGGTGAACGTCTTGCGCCCCTCGCGCCCGCGGGGCTCGCCCACCACCACGTGCTCCTCGCCGACCACCGGCAGGGCGTCGAGCCGGGCCGTCATCCGACCCAGCACCTTGACCTCGTCGGTCAGGCCGCCCGCCCAGCCGCCGATGCAGTCCAGGGCCGCCCAGGTGGCCGCCACCCCGGCGCGGGCGTGCTCGTCGACGTAGGTGTGCCAGTCCTCGGCCAGGCTGGGGTGCGGGGTCCAGGTCGCGGCCAGCCGGCCGGTCCCGTCGGCCAACGGGCCGGGGAAGATCCGCAGCCCGTCACCCTCCCCCCGGGCAGGACCGCAGGAGAAGCAGGTCGCGAACGGGTGGTCGACGAGTCCCGGGTAGTGCTCGGAGGCGCGGGCCGCCGAGACCGGGTCGGTGCCGTCGACCTCCACCGGCTCGTGGTCGCTGCGCCTGGCCGTGGCGACCACGGCGCCCCCGAAGGAGGCGGTGACGACACCGTCCTCCTCGCTCACCCGCATCGGCGTGTCCAACGGCGGCGGCTGGCGCAGCGACACCTCGAGGGAGGGCCACGCGTCGTTGCGCCGGTCGGGGCAGTCGAAGGAGTCCTGGGAGGCGAGGGCGCCGGCCGTCCAGCCGCCGTTGCCCGAGGTCGGAGGTCCGTTGAAGCGGGCCGGGACGATGAGTTCGCTCACCCTGTTCATCGTGCCACCAACGGCCACGCGGTGGCACGCGACGGACCGGTGTGCCCGGTTTCGGTCCGGGGGACCGCGACCGTGGGCCTTTTGTCCCCCCGACAGGGCACAATGGGCCGGGTGAGCGACCTCATCGACACCACCGAGATGTACCTGCGCACGATCTACGAGCTCGTGGAGGAGGGCATCGTCCCGCTGCGAGCCAGGATCGCCGAGCGCCTGCACCAGAGCGGACCCACCGTCTCCCAGACCGTGGCCCGCATGGAGCGCGACGGCCTGCTCACCGTCGAGGGCGACCGCCACCTCCAGCTCACCGAGGAGGGCCAGCGCCTCGCCACCCGCGTGATGCGCAAGCACCGCCTGGCCGAGCGCCTGCTCACCGACGTGATCGGGCTCGAGTGGGAGCTCGTGCACGCCGAGGCGTGCCGCTGGGAGCACGTGATGTCGGAGACCGTCGAGCGCCGCCTGATCGAGCTGCTCGACCACCCCACCGAGTCGCCGTACGGCAACCCGATCCCCGGACTCGACGAGCTCGGCCAGACCCCGGCCGAGGAGGAGTTCATGGACGGGGTCGAGTCGCTCGCCGACATCGCCGGCGCCGAGGACCTGCGCGTGCACGTGCGCCGCATCTCCGAGGAGCTGCAGAAGGACGAGGCCCTGATGAGCGCGCTGCGCCGCGTCGGAGCGCTGCCCGGCCGTACGGTCACCGTGGCCGCCACCGACCAGGGCGTGCTGATCGGCTCCGGCGGTGAGACCGCCGAGGTCGTCTACGAGGCGGCCGAGCACGTCTTCGGCACGCCCGCCTGAGCCTGCGCCAGACGTACGACGCGAGGCCGCGACGCCAGACGCACCGAGGCCCGGTTCCCCGAGGGGAGCCGGGCCTCGTCGCGTACCGTCAGCCGACGTTCTTGGACATGCCCTTCCAGTACGGCTCACGCAGCTTGAACTTCTGCAGCTTGCCGGTGGCCGTGCGGGCCAGCTCGTCGCGGAACTCCACCGAGGTGGGCGCCTTGTAGCCGGCGGCCCGCTCCTTGCACCAGGAGATCAGGTCGGCCTCGGTCGCCTCGGTGCCGGGCGTGAGCACCACCAGGGCCTTGATCGTCTCGCCCCACTTCTCGCTCGGGACGCCGATCACGGCGACCTCGGAGACGGCCGGGTGGGAGAAGAGCACGTCCTCCACCTCGATCGAGGAGACGTTCTCGCCGCCGGTGATGATGACGTCCTTCTTGCGGTCGGAGATCGTCAGGTAGCCCTCGTCGTCGATGCTGCCGCCGTCGCCGGTGTGGAACCACCCGTCACGCAGGGCCGCCGAGGTCTCCTCCGGCTTGTTCCAGTAGCCCTCAAGCACCACGTTGGACCGGGCCAGCACCTCCCCGTCGGTGGGGTTGATGTCCAGCGTCACGCCCAGCGCGGGAGCACCGGCGCGGACCAGCTTGCCGGCACGCTCCTCGGGAGTCAGGTCGTCCCACTCGCTGCGACGGCGGTTCACCGTCAGCAGGGGAGAGGTCTCGGTGAGGCCGTAGATCTGGATGAACTCCCAGCCCAGCTTCTCCTCGATGGCGGCGACCGTCGCGGTCGGCGGCGGGGCACCGGCCACGATGATCCGGACCCGGTCGCGACCCGGGATCTCGCCGTCCCACTCGGCTGCCGCCGACAGCACCGCCGAGCAGACGGCCGGCGCGGCGCACATGACGGTGACGCCGTGCTCCTCGACGCGGCGCAGGATCTCGGCGCCGTCGACCTTGCGGAGCACGACGTGCTTGCCACCGACCCCGGTCAGGGTGAACGGCATGCCCCAGCCGTTGGCGTGGAAGGTCGGCAGCGTGTGCAGGTAGACGTCGCGGTCGCTGACGCCCAGGTGGAGCCCGAAGGTCGCCGCGTTGGTCCAGATGTTGCGGTGCGTCAGCTGGACGCCCTTGGGCATCGCCGTGGTGCCGGAGGTGTAGTTGATCGTCGCGGTCGCGTTCTCGTCGGGCGTCCACGGGACCGGCTCGCTGCCCGGGGCCGCGTAGATGGCGTCGTCGTCGCCGAGGACGTACCGGAACTCGGCCTCCACGTCGGCCAGCTCGGCGTCGATCTCCGGGTCGACCAGCAGCATCCGGGCGCCGGACTGCTGGACGATGTACTGCACCTCGGAGGGGCGCAGCCGGAAGTTGATCGGGACCAGCACGCGGCCGTACCCGGAGACGCCGAAGAACGAGGTCAGGAAGCGCGCGGAGTTGTGGCTCACGATCGCGACCCGCTCGCCCGGAGCGATGCCGAGCTCGTCGAGCCGGGCCGCCTGCCGCTTGGCGAGCTCGCCGACCTGGGCGTACGTCAGCTCGCCCTGGCTGGGTGCGGGCTGGTCGGGCTCGTCGACGACGCCGACCCGCTGGCCGTACACGGCGACGGCGCGGTCGATGAAGTCACTGACGCTGAACGGAACGAACACTGCTTGCCTCCAGGGATCGGGCGGTCAACGTCCGATCATTCCAGCCTTGTGGTCACCGTCACACCCTCTCGAGAGGGTGTCGTCAGGAGCCGTAGCGGAGCCGGGCGCGGGCCCTGGCCTTCTCGGCCTCCACGTCGCGGTCCTTGGGTGGCGCGGTGGTGACCAGGCTGTCCAGGAGGTGCTGGGTGGCGTGCGCGATCTCGGCGACGGCGCGGTCGTACGCGGCCTGGTTGGCCGCCGACGGCTTGGTCGCGCCGCCCACCTTGCGCACGTACTGCAGGGCGGCGGCGACGACCTCGTCGGAGGTGGCCGGCGGCTCGAAGTTGTTGAGCGGTCGGATGTTGCGGCACATGGTTCGAGCCTACGCCGGGCGTGGCCGCCTCACAGGTCGAGGAACTCCACGCCCGAGGAGGTGTTCAGGGCCACGCGACCGTCGGCCAGCGGCACGGTCCGAACGCGTGACACGTCGCTGCCGTGCTCGACCTCGATCATCCGGTTGTGCAGCTCGCCGTCGACCAGATGGAGCACCGAGACGTACGCCGTCGGCCGGTCCCAGCCCTTGATGACCACGGTCAGCACGGTGCGGTGCTCCGGCATCCAGGTGAACTGGCGGGGGTCTCCGGCCGCCCCCATCTGGGTGGCCGGGGCGTACGTGTGGACGTCGAGCCGGCGTACGTCCGTGAGGTCGGTGACGTCGAAGACCGCCGCCTGGCCGCGGCCCATCCGGCTGCCGTCCTGGCCGAGCCCGACCATCCGCATCGAGCCCAGCGGGTGCAGGTACTCCGAGAACCCGGGGATCTTCAGCTCGCCGAGCAGGCGGGGGGAGTCGGGGTCGCTGAGGTCGACGGCGTACAACGGGTCGATCTGGCGGAACGTGACCACGATGGCGAGGTCGTCGAACCAGCGCACCGACTTGATCTCCTCGCCGGGGCCGAGGTGGTCGACCCGGGAGCGTTCCTCCAGGGCGCCGGCGCGCTCGTCGAGGACCACGACCGAGTTGAAGTCACCGGTCTCCGACGTGGCACCGAGCGCGACGCGGAGCGACCCGCCGACGGCGTCCATCGACCAGCGGTCGGCCACGGCGCCGTCCAGGCTGGCCCCGGCCACCCAGGTGGTGCTGGTGCCGTCCAGGGCGAAGGCGTCGATGCGGGTACGTCCGCTGCCGGCGGGCTCGCAGCCGAAGCACTCCCGGAAGGTCTGGTCGCCGACCGCCCGGTAGCCCGAGGCCAGGTAGAGCCGGTCGGTGGACATGTACGTGCTCGCGGCGGTGGTCGCGACCCCGGCGACGCTCCAGCCGTCCGCCGAGCCGTCCGCGAACTCCTCGGCCACCCCGGCGTCGGTCGGGTCGAAGGCGGCAACCACGGTGGAGCCCAGGAAGGTGTCGTCCTCGGGGATCGCGACGTCCCCGCAGTCGCCGATGAGCTCTCCGTCGACGGTGGGCAGCCAGTCCTCGATCGTGCTGTCCGCGACGATCTCGCGGTTGCGTCGTTCGGCGCCGCGCTCGCCGCGCAGCAGGCCGGGCTCCACGAAGTCGAGCTCGGGCAGGCCAGCGTTGACGACCAGGCGTACGACGTCGCCGTGGAGCCGGATCTCGTCGATGCTGCCCTGGACCTCGACCGTGCCGACGACGGTGGGTTCGTCGGGGGAGGAGAGGTCGAGGGTGGTCACCCAGCCGCTGACCTGCTCGTCGGGCTCCACGCCGACGACGACGGCGGTGTCGCCGACCAGGAGCAGCTGGTTGACGTCGTCGATGCGGGCCGCGGAGTGCTCCTCCAGGGTGACACTGCTGCGCTCGACGGGCTCGGCGCCGCCGACGTCCCAGACCTCCAGGTCGCGCCCGTCCATGCGGACCAGGAGGTCATCGCGCGTCTTGACCACGTCGGCCTCGTCGACGCCGACCTCCTGCACGTTGGTGCCGGACTCGTTGCTGGTGACGCGGGAGGTGCTGGGCATCGCGCCGCGGGACATCGCGTCCCGGGGGACCGCACCGCCCATCTCGTAGACGACGTCAGGGTTGCCGCTCCACCCCCAGGGGCCGACCTGGCGCTGGCCCCGCTCGACGAAGCTGGCCAGCAGGTCGTCGCACGACGGGTCGGTACGCAGCCCCGCGGCCAGCGCGATCGGGTCGGCGCCCGTGGTCGGGCCCGTGGGGGTGGGCCGGTCGCCGCCCCGCTCGGCGAGCACCCAGCCGGTACCGAAGGCGCCGGCCAGCGCCAGGGTGGCGGTGGCGCCGAGGGCGACGAGACGTACCGGGTTGCGGCGGGGCGAGGAGGACCGGGGCGCGTTCATGGGGGTGGGACGCCACCCCGGCGGGTGTGGTTCCGGCGCCGGCCGGGGGCCGGCCGCTCAGGTCCCGGGTTGCTCAGGTCTCCGGGTAGCTGGTGGGGTCGTAGCCGATGATCGCGGCGTGCTCCTCGTACAGGGCACGTACGGCGGCGGGGAGGATGAAGACGCCCTCCGCGCGGACGCAGACGCCGTGCTCGTCGGAGATGGTGCCCTCGGCGTACGTCTTGACGCCCTCGGTGCGCACCACCCGGCCCTCGGCGCGCAGTCGGCCCAGCGGGGTGCCGCGCTCGTACCGCAGGGTCAGGGTGCCCGTCATCCCCGGCGAGCCCGACACCTCGGCCGCAGCGCCCAGCACCTGGTCGAGGATCAGCGCGGAGACGCCGCCGTGGGTGAGGTGGTTCGGTCCCTCGTACGCCGCTCCGAGGGTGAACTCGCCCCACACGGTGCCGTCGGGCTCGGCGGTCAGTTCGACCGGAGGGGCGATCGGGTTGCGGCGTCCGACCACCGCGTTGCCCCACGCCAGCCGCTTGCCCTGCGTGGTCCAGCGGACCCCGAGCGGGCCGTCGATCTGGCTCGCGGTCAGTCGGTCGGCCTGCTCGCGCAGCACGGCGGTGACCTCGGTGATCGTGGCCGCGTCGACCGTGGTGCGCACACTGGCGTCCACGAGCGCCCGGACGGCTTCGGTGAGCGGGACGTACAGGTCCTTCTCGGCCTCGATCTGGGCCGCGTCCATCTCCACCAGCTGGGGCGGAGGCGGCGTGGTGGGGGTGCTGGTCGTGGTCGTCACGCTCCGCACCCTAGGCCCGCGCACCCGGTCCGGACAGGAAAGTCCGGTTCATGGTCGGTGGTTGCCGGTGCCCCAGGCAAGAGTCGAACTTGCGACCTTTCGCTTAGGAGGCGGCTGCTCTATCCACTGAGCTACTGGGGCGTGGTCGGCGTCGCCGACCGAGGTCATCTTGTCAGGCGGGAGGGTACGAGGCGAGTCCGGCCCCGCCCCGCGGTCGGCGGCGTGTGGTGGTGGCGGACCGTACTTCGTACCGTTTGCCCAGTTCAACTACATTTCGTCCGTCAGCAGCAGTTCCCACAGTGAGGCAACCCCCCCGTGCCTGATGACTCCCGTCGCGCGACGGCGCCCAAGCGTCGCGGGAAGCCGAAGCACCACCACACGGTGCTGCGTGTCATCACCTCCACGCTCGTGGTGCTGGCCATGGTGACGGGGTTGTCGGTGGTGTACCTCTACCGGCACCTCAACTCCAACATCGACACCCGCGACATCACCGCCGCGCTCGGCAAGGACCGGCCCGAGAAGACGTACACGGGCAACGGTGAGCCGCTCAACGTGCTGGTGCTCGGCTCGGACACCCGTGACGGCGAGGGCAACAAGATCGACGGCGAGGCCGGGGGTGGCGTCTCGGACACCACGATCCTGCTGCACGTCTCCGGCGACCGCACCCGGGCGTACGGCATCTCGATCCCTCGCGACACCATCCTCGACCGCCCCGCCTGCGGTGAGAACGACGAGATCCCCGGTGGCACGAACGCCATGTGGAACGACGCGTTCGCGTACGGCGGCGCCGCGTGCACGATCCGTCAGTTCGAGGCCAACACCGACATCCGCGTCGACCACTTCATCGAGGTCGACTTCAACGGGTTCAAGGGGATGGTCGACGCCATCGACGGCGTCCCGGTCTGCCTGCCCGAGCCGATCGACGACCCCGAGCACCAGATCCACCTCGAGGCCGGCGAGCGCGAGCTGCGCGGCGACGAGGCCCTGTCGTACGTGCGGGTGCGCTACAAGATCGGCGACGGCTCCGACATCGGTCGTACGAAGCGGCAGCAGGAGTTCATCGCCTCGATGGTCAACAAGGTGGTGTCGGCCGGAACGCTGACCCGCCTCGACCGGGTGATCGGGTTCCTGGACGCGGCCACGAAGTCGCTGACCACCGACGAGGGTCTCGGCTCGACGGCCAAGATGGGCCGCCTGGCGATGCAGCTGCAGAACATCGGCATGGACAAGATCCAGTTCATCACCATCCCGAACGCCTACTTCGACCGGGACTCCGGCTACTGGGGCCGCGTGTACTGGACCGAGGAGGCCGACCAGGTCTGGGAGCGGATCCGCCTCGACAAGCCGCTGACCAAGGCGCTGACCACCGGCTCGATCAGCGCCGCCAAGGCACCCGGGGCGAAGAAGACCCAGGACCCCGAGCCCAGCGACGACCCGTCCACCACCACGACGCCCGGAACCGGCGGCGACGGTGGCACTGGCGGTACTGCCGGTCCGACCCCGGACGAGGAGGCGGCCGCCGAGGCACGCCTCGCGGTGGGGTTGTGCGCATGAGCGACGAGCGTCCGGAGGGGACCGAGCCCGCCGGGGCGGGGGCGGCCGAGGACGTGCCGGGAGCAGAGGTCGTGCCGGGAGCGGAGGTGCCCGAGGTGCCCGTGAAGCCGCAGGAGCCCGAGTGGAAGCGTCGGCGCCGGCTCGCGGAGATCTTCGGTGACGTGCTGCCCGAGACCACCGGTGACGAGCGGGACGACGCCGCCCCGCGTACGGAGTCGGCCAACGACGCGTGGCTGCGCGCCCAGGTCCCGCCCCACCACGGAGGCGGACGCTCCGGCCTCTGAGGCTCTCTCCGCGGGCGGAGGTCGGCGCGGGCGCTGCTGCGCCGCTGCGCGGCATGCGTCATACGAATGCGTCGTGACGGTCCGGGCGTCATACGGCGCCGCCTCGAAAGGTGGGCGCGTCATGCGGATCGGAACCTATAGGTGCGGGTTCGGATGACGCACGCGGGGTCGGCGGCGGGTTCGGATGACGTACGGGGGGCCGGCGGCGGGTTGGGATGACGCAGGCACCCGCTGGAGGACGCCGGCGCCGACCACGCCCCACCAACGAGACCGGCCGGCACCCGGACGAGGTCCAGGTGCCGGCCGGTGCCGGAACGGGGCGGCCGTCAGGCGCGCTGCGACTTCAGCAGGTCGCGGATCTCCTCGAGCAGGGCGACGTCAGCCGGGGTGCCCTCCTCGGCGGCGGGGAACCAGCGGTCCCGGGCCCTCTGGTACGGCATCACGATCAGGAAGTAGACAACTGCGGCCATGATCAGGAAGGACACCAGAGCGGTCAGGAAGGCACCGACCGGGAGCCCTTCAGGCTTCCACGCGTTGAAGTCCGGCTGGCCGCCGAACTTGCCGATGATGCCCATGATCACGTCGACCGTCGCCGTCACGACCGCGGCGAATGCCGTGCCCATGATGAACGCGGTGGCAAGCTCGATGAGATTGCCCTTCATGATGAAGTTCTTGAAACCCTCCACAGCAGCTCCCTGGAGTTGGACCGGCAGCACCGGTGTTGGTTCTTTCAATGACGGTGAAAGACCCTAACCTCACAAAGCGACGGTGAGGTACTCCGAGAGCGCCGCGCCGGTCAGTGTCACCGCCTCGGAGGCCGAGACCTCGAGCACCACCATTGCTCCGGACCCCACCCCCGATCCCGCGCCGGAGCCTCCCGCGGAGGCCCCGGAGACGTCGCGGGGGATCGCCAGCACCCGTACGTCGTGGGCCACCGGACGCGCCTCCCCCGTACGAGGATCGGTGGCCAGCAGGTCCACGACGTCACCCGGCGCGAGCAGGTCAGCCATGCCGGCGTCGGGCAGGCGGACCGGGAGGGCGGTGGCACCCGGCTGCCCCACGGTCAGCTGGGCCGAGACGAGCCGTACGTCGGTGAGGGGCTCCCCGCGCCGCATCGGTGCGGCCAGGACCCTCCCGGTCGGCGACGCCGCGAGTCCGTCGGGCACCGCGTCGGCCGGCAGGCGGACCGTGGTCAGGTCGTCGGGCCCCACGGTCGTGCCTGCGGCCAGGTCGCGTACGGCCACGGCGACCGCCACCGACGGCGGAGGGGCAGGCGTCACGGCCCGGGCTCCACAGAGGACCGCGACGAGGGCGCACCCGGCCGCGAGCAGGCGGCGGTGGGCCAGGACGCGCCGCCGGAGCAGGCGCCCGCGACGGCTCCAGGCTCGGCCCGGGCGTGGCGGTGGGACGACGGAGGTCATGCGGGCGACGCTAGGGCGCGGCGCCCGCCTCCGGGACCTTCTCCACAGCGCCGGTCGTCAGGACCGGCCCGTGGAGGGTCAGGAAGAAGAAGTGG
>NZ_JBJEHY010000051.1:0-16341 GCF_051876515.1 Nocardioides sp.
CTCAGCGTCCTTGAGGCGGCGCTGCCAGAGTCGGCGGCCGCCCCGTACCGCGACCAGCTGACCGCGCTGCAGGACTCCGCTCCCCCCATGCCCACGTCGACGGTGCGGGAGCAGCTGGCCCGCCACCTCGGCGACGACTGGCGCGACCGGCTCGTCTGGCTCGACGGGGCCCCCACGGCCGCCGCCTCCATCGGGCAGGTGCACCGGGGGCGGTGGCGCCGCGACGACGGCACCGAGGTCGACGTCGCGGTCAAGGTGCAGTACCCCGGCGCCGGGCAGGCGTACCTGGGCGACCTGCGCCAGTTCTCCCGGCTCGCCCGCGGCGTGGCACCGGTCTTCCCGCACCTGGACATCGCCGGGATCGTCGGGGAGATCGAGGCACGTGCCGCCGACGAGCTCGACTACACCCTCGAGGCGGAGGCCCAGAGCGCGTACGCGGTGGCCTTCGCCGACGACCCGGAGATCGTGGTGCCCGAGGTGGTCGCCGTCGGCGGCGAGGTGCTGGTCTCGCAGTGGGTCGAGTCGCCGTACTCGCTGGCGCACGTGATCCGGGAGGGGACGCAGGCCGAGCGCGACCACTACGGCCAACTGTTCGCCCGGTTCCTCTTCTCCGGTCCGGGACTCACCGGGATGCTGCACGCCGACCCCCATCCGGGGAACTTCAGGATCCTGCCGGTCGACGACGGTGGTCCGGGCCGGATGGCCGTCCTCGACTTCGGTGCCGTCGCGCGCCTGCCGGAGGGCAACTTCCCCGAGGCGATGGGTCGGCTCATCCGGGTCGCGATGCACTCCGACTCCGACGGGCTCGTCGCCGGTCTGCGGGAGGAGGGGTTCCTCTCCGAGCGCACGCGGGTCGACGCCGAGCAGGTCCTCGACTACCTCGCCCCGTTCGTCGAGCCCGCGCGGACCCAGACGTTCCGTTTCACCCGGGAGTGGATGCGGGAGCAGTTCGAACGCATCAACGACCCCAAGAACCCGTCGTTCACCCTGGCCACCAAGCTCAACCTGCCGCCCGACTACGTGCTCATCCACCGCACCTGGCTCGGCGGCATCGGCCTGCTGAGCCAGCTGGGCGCCGAGGCCCCGTTCCGGGCGATCCTCACCGAGCACCTGCCCGGCTTCGCCGGCTGAGGTCCGCGGACCGGGCCCGTCCCGGGTCCCCGCCCAACGAAAACGCGGACTTGGCCCGCAAGGTGAGCCGCAGCGGGACGCGACGCCGCTCCTCACCTACGGTGGCCGGGCACCGTCCGCCACGAACCAGAGGATCTCCCCGTGAAGCGTCTGCTCGCCGCAGCCATCACCCCCGTACTCGCCCTCGGCCTGACCCTGTCGGCCACGCCGGCCCACGCCGCCGGGGTCTCCGACAAGGACTTCGTCAGCGTCGCCACGGTCGCGAAGAGCTACCCGGCCCTCAAGGACGGCATGCGTGAGATCACCGCGCTCCCGAACGTCCAGGCCGCGACCTCCTGCAAGAAGTCGGCGACCCTCAAGGTCAAGGCGGGCAAGTCCGCCGCGTACGGATCCACCGACACCTCGGCCCCGATCATCGGCGTCAACGTCGCCCAGATGAAGACGGTGAAGCTGGCCAAGCGCGTCGTCAAGGGCAACCGCATCCTGTCGAAGTGCAAGTCCATCACCGAGGACGGGGTGACCACCACGGTGAAGCCGCTCAAGGCTCCCAAGCTGGGCCAGGAGCGCGTCGCCCTGACCGCCACCGTCGAGCAGGGTGGCACCAAGGTCGTGCTCGACCTGTACACGTTCCGCCAGAAGGGCCGTCTCGTCGAGATGAGCGTCATCTACTTCGGCACCACCCCGCAGCGCGCCAAGTCGCTGGCCCTGGCGAAGAAGGTCTACAAGACCGGCCTCTGAGCACTTCCGGCAGACGGGCCGGGGCGTCCTGGGTGGACGGCCCGGCTCGTTTCGCGTCCGGAGACGTCTCGGAGCCGCTAGGTTTCTCGGGTTCTGACTCAACCACCCGAGGACTTCCCACCATGAGGCGCCTGCTCCCCACCGTTGTCGTTCCCCTGCTCGCGCTGGCCCTGCTCGCGCCCACGGCCCCCGCGCACGCGGCGGCGGTGACGAACAAGGACCTCCCCACCGCCAAGCAGATCGCCAAGGTCTACCCCAAACTGCGGGGCGAGGAGCGCCACGTGGAGGGGGGTGCCGAGGTGGCATTCCCGACGGACTGCGACACCGAGACCTCCCTGAAGGGCGCCTCTGGCCGTGTCGTAGCCGTGTCCGCGGAGGACATGTCGGTGGGCGTCGCGGCGCAGGTGGTCGAGATGAAGCGGGTGAAGCAGGCCAAGAAGGTCGTGCGCGGCTTCCGCGCGCTGGCGCGCTGCAGGGCCTCGATCGACGGCGAGGTCTCCTTCCGGATCAAGCGGATCAAGACACCCAAGCTCGGTCAGGAGCGGGCGGCCCTCACCATGTCCACCCAGGCGGAGGGCATGACCATCGCCGCGGACTTCCACGTGTTCCGCAAGAAGAAGCGCCTCGTCATCGTGACCTCGATGCACCTCGACTCAGCGGCACAGCACGCCAAGAGTTTCAAGATGGCCAAGGTCGCCTACCGGCGCGGCATCTGAGGCCCCTTCAGACCCACCAGCCGCGACCGCTGCCGAACCAGCCGCCGCCGAACTCCTGCGGGCCGCTGCCCGGCGCGCGGGAGCCGAGGTACGACCCCACGACCGCTGCACCGAGGTCGTCGAGCTCGGGGCTGACCATGGTGCCGTCGACGCGGCGTGCCATCGAGTCGATGAACCGGGCCAGCCCCGGGTCCTCACCGAGCCGGAAGAAGGTCACCTGGGCGCCGAGACGTCCCGCGTTGTCGAGCTCGCGCACCGCGTTGGCGATCGTCAGTGGGTGCGGCGGGTAGCTGAACCAGACCTCCCCGTCACCGGTGAGGTGCGAGGTGGGCTCCCCGTCGGTGACGATCAGCAGCACCGGCTGGGCGTTGGGGTACTTGCGGAAGAACCGGTTGGCCAGCAGCAGCCCGTGGTGCAGGTTGGTCCCCTTCTCCGGGACCGCGTCCAGCGCCGTGAGCTCCTCGATCTCCATCGTCCGGGCCTGCCGCCCGAACGCGACCAGCTGCAGGTGGTCCCCGCGGAAGCGGGTGCGGATCAGCTGGTGCAGGGCCAGGGCGGTGCGCTTCATCGGCACCCAGCGCCCGTCCATCGCCATCGAGAACGACGTGTCGACCAGCAGCACCACCGCCGCCTGGGTCCTGGCCTCGGTCTCGGCGACCTCCACGTCGTCGACGACCAGGCGTACGCCGGACCGGGCTGACCCGCCCTCGGAGGCGGTCCGCAGCACCGCGTTGCTGACCGTGCGGGTGACGTCCCACGGCTCGGTGTCGCCGAACTGCCAGCCCCGGGTCGCACCGCTGGGTTCGCCCGCCAGCCCGGTCGACCGTGACTCGCGCGCCCCTTGGCGCCCCGAGACCCGCTGGGCCACGTCGCGCAGCAGCGCCTTGCCGAGCTGACGCATCGCCTTGGGTGAGAGCCGCAGCTGCCCGTCGGAGGTCTTGTTGAGGTAGCCGCTGTCGCGCAGCGCGCGCTCGAGGTCCTGCAGGGTGCGGGCGTCGACGGCGGAGTCCGACCCGAGCTGGCGGGCCAGGGCGTCGAGGTCGAGGTCGTCCAGCCGCGCCCCGGCGTACGCCTGGGAGAGCTGGTCGTGGAGCTGGTCGAGCTCGGCCAGGTCCTGGATCGCGCCCGTGCCGTCGCCCAGACCGAGGCCCTCGGACCCTCCGAACTGCTCCGATCCCGTCCAGTCCTCGCCGGGGCGCAGGCCCTGCAGGTTGGCGTCCATCCGGGCCAGCTGCGCCATCAGCTCGGGTGAGCCGAACGCCTGGGCCGAGAGCTGCACCAGCTCCTCGCGCTGCTCCGGCGTCATGGAGTTGAGCATCCGTTGGGCCGCCGCGCTGCGCGCCGCGAGTGCGTCGAGCAGCTCGTCGAGGTTGCCGGGGTTCTCGGGGAAGAAGTCGCCGTGGGCGTCCATGAACTCCCGGAACTGCTCCTCCAGGGCCGCCTCCGCCTCGGGTGACCCGTCGGAGGCCGCCTTGGCCTCCAGCAGGTCGTTGAGGTCGGAGAGCATCTCGTTGACGGCCTGCCGGTCCTCCTCGGTGGCGCCCTGCAGGGCCTGCTTCATGCCGGCGAAGCGCTGGTCGAGGACCTCGCGTCCCAGCAGGTCCTTGATCTGCTCGTAGGTGTCGCGGGCCTCGGAGGAGGCCCAGTCGTACGACGCCAGGTCGCTGACCGCTGCCGCCGTGGAGCTGGGCAGGTTGTCGAGCCTGATCTCCCGGAAGGCCCGGTCCGTGTCGTCCATCGCGATGTCGCGCGCCAGCTGGCCCCGCTCGGCCAGCACCGCGGAATCGAGCAGCTCGCGCACCTCGTCGAGCGTGCCGTCGAGGCTGTGCCGGCTGAGCAGCTCGCGGCGCCGCTCCGCGACCCGACGGGCGAGGTCGTCCAGCCCGGCCTGGTCGCGGCCGCCACGGCGCAGGAACTCGCGCATGGCCCGCTGCGGCGACCAGCCCGCCATGACGTCCTCGCCGATCGTCTCCAAGGCCTCGGCGAGGTCGACCGGCGGCGCGAGCGGGTCGCCCCCGTCGTACCTGCGGTAACGGCTCATGCGTCCACCCGCCTCAGCCGTACACCGTCTCGCCGGCCCCGGACTCCTTGCCGATGCGGCGGGCGAGGTAGAGGCCCTCCAGGGCGAGCTCGATCGCGCCGGCCTTCTCGCCGTCGTTGGCCGCGCCGAGGCGGGCGGCGATCTGGTCGTAGAGGTCGGACTCGCCGGCACCGGTGGGGGCGAGCTCGGGCAGGCCCGCGAGGAACGCGCTGGCACCGACCCGGGCGCCCGTGGAGACGGTCGCGCCCTCCTCGACGGCGTCGACCAGGCCCCGCAGGTCGAGCCCGGCCAGGTGCGTGCGGACCGTCTCGGCGACGGCGGTGCGCAGCAGGTGGGTGAGCACCTCGGACTCGCGCCCCTCCTCGCCGGTCTCGAACTCGATCTTGCCCGCGAGCACCTCGACCGCAGTCTCCAGGTCGACCACGCGCGCGACGGCCTCGGCCTCCCCCTGGGTGGTGGCCCGGTGCAGCGCCGAGGCGGCGACCGTCTCGGCGCCGGCGATCGCGAAGCGGGCGGAGACCCCCGAGCGCTGGTCGACGGAGGACGAGCCGCGCAGAGCCCGGGTGAACCGGGCGAGGACCTCGACGAGGTAGTCGGGCACCTCGGCGACCAGTTCGGCCTCCTGCACGATGACGGCCACCTCGTCGGCGACCTCGCGCGGGTAGTGGGTGCGCACCTCGGCACCGAAGCGGTCCTTGAGCGGGGTGATGATGCGCCCGCGGTTGGTGTAGTCCTCGGGGTTGGCCGACGCCACGACGAGCACGTCGAGCGGCAGGCGGAGGACGTACCCGCGGATCTGGATGTCGCGCTCCTCCATCACGTTGAGCATCGCGACCTGGATCCGCTCGGCCAGGTCGGGCAGCTCGTTGATGGCGACGATGCCGCGGTGGCTGCGCGGGATGAGGCCGAAGTGGATCGTCTCCGGGTCGCCCAGGGTGCGTCCCTCGGCGACCTTCATCGGGTCGACGTCGCCGATCAGGTCGGCCACCGAGGTGTCCGGGGTGGCGAGCTTCTCGGCGTAACGCTCGTCGCGGTGCACCCAGGCCACCGGCAGGTCGTCGCCCAGCTCCTCGGCGCGGCGCCGCGAGGCGGGGGTGATCGGGTCGTACGGGTGCTCGCCGAGCTCGGAGCCCTCGATGACCGGCGTCCACTCGTCCAGGAGGCCCACGATCGAGCGCAGCAGCCGGGTCTTGCCCTGCCCGCGTTCGCCGAGCAGCACGATGTCGTGCCCTGCGAGCAGGGCCCGCTCGACCTGCGGCACGACCGTGTCGGCAAAGCCGTGCAGCCCGGGCCACGGGTCGACGCCATCGCGCAGCCGGGCCAGCAGGTTCTCGCGGATCTCGGTGCGCAGCGGCGTGAGGCGGTGCCCGGCGGCACGCAGCTCGCCCAGCGTGGTCGCGGCGGGACGCGGGGAGGAGGTCGACTCAGTCACGTGACCCACGCTAGTACGCGGTGCAGACACTTTCCCGGGACGAGCCCAGCCTCTGGTCATCCCCGTCGCGTCCGTGTGACGATGGTCGGGACGGCCTTCGGCGGTGCCGCACGACAAGGGGGAAGCGCATGGCAGTGGTGATCCTGATCCTGGCCCTGGCGGTGGTGGTCGCCGTGACCTGCGTGGTCGTGAGCCTGGTGACCAGGGCCGCGGTCGGTCCCGGTCGCGCCTCCGGCGAGCAGATGTCGGCGAAGTACGACGGACTCCCCCTGGACAGTTCGATCAGGTCCGGCATGGAACCGACCACCCGCAGCGAGCGTCGCTGACCCTCCGGGGAGCCTCTGTCCCGCGGGACGCCTCGTCAGGTTTCGGTCGTGTGACCCCGCCACGGGGGACCATCGGCCCTTGGTCGACCCGCACGCCCGCGCCACGATGGAGGGCAGGGACCGCGACCAGGGAGACCACCAGCATGTACGAAGCACACGAGCTCTCACGAGACGAGTGCATGCAGCTGCTGGGTGCAGGGGTCGCCGGACGGATCGCGCTGGTCACACCGACCGGTCCGCACATCATGCCGGTCAACTACTCGGTGCAGAACCACTCGACCCTGATCCGCACGACCGCGTACAGCCTGATCGGCACGTACGGCCGCGACACGGTCGTGGCCTTCGAGGTCGACAAGTTCGACCACGAGTACCAGCGCGGCTGGAGCGTCGTGGCCCGCGGCCGGGCCGAGATCGTCGACGACGCCCGGGAGCTGGCGCAGATCCAGAACTCCTGGCCGCCTCGCCCCTGGGCCACCGGCCAGCGCAACCTCGTCGTGCGCATCCCGTGGACAGAGCTGAGCGGTCGTCGGCTTGGACTGGGCTGGAATCCGTACGACGAACTGTCCGTGCGACGCTCCGTGTGAGAACGACAGTGGCCCCGCGTACGCCTTGCTGAGACACTGTGCATCGTGAGCGAGTCGACGCCCCCCGCATCCGCCCTCTTCAAGGGGCGCGCGCTGCTCGACGCGATCTCCGCCATCGCCAGCGACCTGGACCTCACCTCGGTGCTCACGCACATCATCGAGGCGGCCACCGCCCTCACCGGCGCGCAGTACGGCGCACTCGGCGTCCTGGGGTCTGACGGCGACCTGGTCGAGTTCATCACCACCGGCATCGACGACGACCTGCGCGCCCTGATCGGCGACCTCCCGCGGGGTGGAGGCATCCTCGGCGTCATCATCGAGCAGCCCGAGGGACTGCGTCTGGTGGACCTCAGCGCCCACCCCAAGTCTGTCGGGTTCCCGCCCAACCACCCGCCGATGCGCTCCTTCCTGGGCATGCCGGTCCGCATCCGCGGCACCGTGTTCGGCAACCTGTACCTCACCGAGAAGGCCGGCGGTCAGCAGTTCACCGCGGAGGATGAGCAGCTGGTGGCCGCGCTCGCCCGCGCCGCCGGGTACGTCATCGGCAACGCCCGCGACTACGAGCTCAGCGAGCGCCGCCGCCAGTGGCTCGAGGCGTCCGCGCAGCTCCAGGACGCGCTCCAGCCGCCCGTCGAGCACGACGTCGCCATGGACCGGTTCGTCCGTACGACCCGACGGCTGTCCCGTGGTCGCGCGGTGGCCCTGCTCGCCACCGACACGACCGAGGCCGACACGCTGGCCGTGGACCCCGGGGACGTCAAGGACGTCAACGAGGCGCTGGAGGTCCTGCGCTCATCGGTGCAGATGGCGCCGCACGGCCCGGTCGTCACGACGACCACCGGCCGCTTCCACGCGGTCGTGGTCCCGCTCCGCTCCCCGCTGGTCCCGGTGCAGGCCCTGGTGGTGCTCACCGACCGCGAACACCACCCCCTCGACATCAACGAGCGCGAGATGCTGGCCAGCTTCGCCGACCAGGCGATCTTGGCCATCGACCGCGCCCAGGCCATCTCCGACCGCGAGGAGTGGGCGCTGACCGCCGACCGCGAACGGATCGCCCGCGACCTGCACGACGTGGTCATCCAGCGCCTCTTCGCCACCGGGCTGCAGCTCCAGGGGGTGGCCGCGCTGGCCGGCGACGCCCGGATCGCCGAACGGATCGACCGTGCCACCGAGGACCTCGACGCGACGATCAAGGCGATCCGCGGGACCATCTTCGAGCTGCAGCACCGCGGATCGGTCTCCCTGCGCGAGGAGCTGCGCTCCGTGGTCCGCGAGTACGTCGGCGCGCTGGGCTTCACCCCCACCGTGACGACCAGCGGACCGATCGACACCGTGGTGCCCCCCGAGCTGGCCGACCAGGTGCTCGCCGTGCTGCGTGAGGCCGTCTCCAACGTCGCCCGTCACGCCCAGGCCGAGCGCGCCGCCGTGCTGGTCGAGGTGACCGCGACGGAGGTGGTGGTGCAGGTGAGCGACGACGGCATCGGCCTGCCGCCCACGCTGGGGCGCGAGAGCGGTGTGCACAACTCCCGGCGCCGCGCACGCGGGCTGGGCGGGTCGCTGGAGCTGCGGGCCGGCGAGACCTGCGGGACCGTGTTCCGCTGGGTGGTACCCCTCGACGACGTGCTGCCCCGGTCCGCGACCCGGCGCGTACCCCCGGCCCGCCCGGACGGCGCGGACGACCGCACGCCGCTCCGGGGCGTGAATGTCGACTGACGACTCCCCCGGACCGACCTCGGCCACGGGACAGCAGTGGGAGCTGCGCCACGGCGCCGGGACCGCGTACGTCGCCCAGGCCGGCGCAGCCCTGCGCGGCTTCGCGGTCGACGGCACCTGGCTGACCGAGCCCTCCCCCGCCGACGCGCCGCCCACGGCCGGCAACGGCCAGCTGCTGGTGCCGTGGCCCAACCGGGTGCGCGACGGCCGCTGGACCCTCGACGGCACCGTCCAGCAGCTGGCGCTCACCGAGCCCGCCCGCGGCAACGCCAGCCACGGCCTGCTGCGGCACGCCGCGTACGCCTGCACCGCCGAGGCTGCTGAATCGGTGACGCTGCAGGCCGAGGTCTTCCCCCAGCCGGGGTACCCGTTCCGCCTCTCCCACGCCGTCACGTACGCGCTGGACAGCACGGGACTCGTGGTCACCCACGAGATCACCCACCACGGTGCGGGCCGCGCCCCGGTGGCGGTGGGCGCGCACCCGTACCTGCGCGTGGGCGACGTGCCGGTCGCCGACTGCTCACTCCGCGTGGGGGCCGACACCGTGCTGCTCGTCGACGACCGGATGCTGCCTGTCGGCAGCGAACCGGTGCACGACGAGCACGACTGGCGCGACGGCCCCGTCATCCGGGACCGACGCGTCGACGCCGGCTACACCCGTCTGGCCGTCGTCGACGGGCAGGTGCGGCACACGCTCACCGCTCCCGACGGCCGCGGCGTCACCCTGTGGGCCGAGGAGGCGTTCGGCTGGGTCCAGCTGTTCACCACCGACCGGCTCCCGGCCCGCGACCTCGCCGTGGCGGTGGAACCGATGACGGCGCCTGCCGACGCCCTCAGCTCGGGAGAGGGGCTGGCGTGGCTCGGCACCGGCGAGACGCTCCGGGTGCGCTGGGGCCTGACTCCCGTCGGGTTCTGAGTTCCGACGGACCCGCTCGGACGTTTCGCTGCGGTCCGGACACGTACGGGGTGTACTGACCTCGCCCGAAGGAGTTCCCGTGGACCTCGACACGCTGCTCAGCAACGCCGCCCCCGACGTCACCGAGCCCACCCCCCGCCCTGCGCGACCTTCAGGCGATGGCCTCCGAGGCCGAGTCACTGGCCCGGCCCCGCCGTACCCGTCGCCGGGCCCCGCTCGTCGTCGGCGCGGTCGTCGCCGCCCTGGTCGGCGGGACCGCCGCCACCGCCACCGGCCTGGTCCCCAACCCGTGGCGGCAGGTGGAGACCCCCGCCGGCAGCACCTGCCGTGAGGAGCACTACGTCTCCCCCGCCGACGACTCGGTGCAGTTCGACGCCCAGCACCCCGCGGTGGGGACGTGGGAGGAGCGCGAGGCGGCCGCGGAGGAAGCGCGCGAGTTCATCGCGACCTACGACTGGGACGCCGTCGACCTCGACGAGGCGATCGAGGACTACCGGGCGATCGAGGACGAGATCGTCGCCGCCGCTCCGCCCGGGGAGGCGCAGCCGCTCGAGACCGGCGACGAGCTCGTCCTCACTGCCACCAACAGGGTCATGTACGACGCGCTCGACGAGCACCTGCGCGCCACCGGGCACCACCCGGACTCGGCAACGTCTCGCGCGGGTGGCGGTGCGACTGATGACGACCGACGCCTCACGCGCGGCTGCCCTGCGAGCGGCCCTGGAGGTGACCTCGCCGGACCTGCTCGCCTACTTCGTGCGACGGGTGCACGTGCGGGAGGACGCCGCCGACCTGCTGGCCGAGACGATGCTGCAGGCGTGGCGCCGGGTCGACGACGTACCCGTCGAGCCGGAGCGCGGGCGCATGTGGCTGTTCACCGCGGCAGCGCACGTGCTGGCCAACCACCGCCGTACGCTGCGCCGGCGAGGTGCCCTGGCCGACAAGGTCCGCGCCCACCTGGCCGAGCCCGTCGCGCCCGACGCCGCGGAGGCGAGCACCGAGGCCGTGGTCGTGCGCGAGGCCGTACGACGGCTCGACGACGCGCACCGCGAGCTCGTGATGCTGGTGCACTGGGACGGTCTCACGCTGGTCGAGGCGGCGGAGGTCCTCGGTCTCAACCCGTCGACGGCGCGGGGACGGTACGCCGCGGCGCGCGATGCCCTGCGGGCGGCGCTGGCCGACTGCATGGTCCCCTGAAGGCTCTCCGAGTCACGGACGACAGCGGGCCCCACGGATGATCCGTGGGGCCCGCTGTCACGTGGTGCGGAGGCTCAGTGGTGGTCACCGAGCAGCTTGGAGGCCAGCACGGCGGCCTGCGTACGCCGCTCGAGGCCCAGCTTGGACAGGATCGAGGAGACGTAGTTCTTGACCGTCTTCTCGGCCAGGAACATCTGCTCGGCGATCTGCCGGTTGGTCATGCCCTCGGCGATGTGACCGAGGATGGTGCGCTCCTGGTCGGTGAGGTCGGCCAGCTCGGGCGCCACGGCGTTGCCGTTGCGGACCCGCTCGAGGACCTTGACGGTCAGGGCGGGGTCGATCAGCGAGTTGCCCGCGGCCACCTGGCGCACGGCCTTGACCAGGTCGTTGCTGCGGATCTCCTTGAGGACGTACCCGGCGGCGCCCGCCATGATCGCGGCGAAGAGCGCCTCGTCGTCGTCGTACGACGTCAGGATGAGCGCCTTGATCTCGGGGTCCACGCCGCGCACGGAGCGGCAGACCTCGATGCCGGAGCCGTCCGGCAGGCGACCGTCGAGGATCGCCACGTCGGGCCTCAGCGCGGGGATGCGGGCGGTGGCCTCGACGGCGGAGGCGGAGTCGCCCACCACCTCGATGTCGCCCTGGGCCTCCAGCAGGAATCGCAGTCCCTCACGGACCACGTCGTGGTCGTCCAGGAGGTACACGCGGATCGGATCGCTCATGAGGCCACATTGTGCCCGATCGACGCACGCCACGTGCAACGTGCTGCGGTCTGGTCGCTCCAGCGACCTGACCGCAGCACGTTGGTGTCTGCGTACGACGATGCGGCGGGCAGCGTCAGCGGGTGACGACGACCGCGGAGCCGTGGCCGAACAGACCCTGGTTGGCGGTGATGCCGACCCGGGCGTTCTCGACCTGACGACCCTCGGCCTGGCCGCGCAGCTGCCAGACGAGCTCGCAGACCTGGGCCAGCGCCTGGGCGGGGACGGCCTCGCCGAAGCAGGCCAGACCACCCGACGGGTTGACCGGGATGCGGCCACCGATCGTGGTGTCGCCGGCACGCAGCAGCGCCTCGGCCTCGCCGGGGGCGCACAGCGAGAGGTCCTCGATCCAGTCCAGCTCGAGCGCGGTGGAGAGGTCGTACACCTCGGCCACGTCGACGTCGGAGGGGCTGATGCCCGCCTCCTCGTACGCCGCGTCACCGATCGACTGCTTGAAGGTCCGCTCACCGGGCACGCCCGCGTCGGTCGCCAGCAGCGGCATGTCGATCACCGTGTTGGGGAACTGCGGGGTGACCGTGGAGATGGCGGCCAGGGTGACCGAGTCGATCCCGTGCTTCTTGGCGTACTCCTCCGAGCACAGCACGACCGCGGCGGCACCGTCGGAGGTGGCGCAGATGTCGAGCAGGCGCAGCGGGTCGGTCACCATCGGGGAGCTGAGCACGTCCTCGACGCTGACCTCCTTGCGGAAGCGCGCGTACGGGTTGGCCAGACCGTGGCGGGCGTTCTTGACCTTGACGGCCGCGAAGTCCTCGCTGGTGGCGCCGAAGACGTCCATACGGCGACGGGCGTACAGCGCGAAGTAGGCCGGGTTGGTCATGCCGAGCAGGCGGAAGCGCAGCCAGTCCGGGTCGTCCCAGCGCTCGCCGGCGTTGGGCGCCAGGAAGCCCTTGGGGGTGGTGTCCGCACCGACGACCAGGGCGACCTCGGAGAGGCCGGCGAGGATGCGGGCACGGGCCGTGTCGAGCGCCTGGGCACCGGTGGCGCAGGCGGCGTACGAGGTGGCGATGCGGGCGCCGTTCCAGCCCAGCGCGGAGGCGAAGGTGGAACCGGCGACGTACCCGGCGTAGCCGTTGCGGACGGTCTCGCCGCCGACGACCAGGTCCACGTCGGTCCAGGCGATGCCGGCGTCCTCGAGGGCCGCGCGGGCGGCGACGACGCCGTACTCGACGAAGTTCTTGCCCCACTTGCCCCAGGGGTGCATGCCGACACCGGCGATGGCGATCTTGCTCATGCGGACTTCTCCTCGTCTGCGGCGACCGGCTTCCAGCGCCAGATGGTGCGCTCGCCCGACTCGTCGGTGTAGAGCGTCTCGACGACCAGCTCGACCTCGGTGCCGACCTTGATGTCACTCACGCCGAAGCCGTCGGCCACCTGGCCGAGCACGACCAGGCCCTCGGGCAGCTGGACGGCGGCCAGCGCGAAGGGCGAGTACTCCTCGGTGGCGGGGATGTACGGCGGCGGCGGCTGGTACTGGGCATCGGTGTACGACCACACAGTGCCGCGGCGGGAGAGCTCGGCCTCGGCGAACTCGGTGCCGTTGCAGCGCGGGTTGCGGCAGTAGCCCGCGGTCTTCGGGAAGAAGACCGTGGAGCAGGAGGTACAGCGGGAGCCGAGCAGCGCCGGCTGGTCACCGGTGGTGAACCAGCCCTCGATCGCAGGGGTGGCAGTCATGGACCCACACTAAACCAAACAACTGCTTGGTTGGGTGTGATGTACGTCCACCGGGAACTCACCCGGCGACCAGCTGCTCCCGCTCCCTGGCCAGCTCGTCGATCTGCGTCACCAACGCCGCACGCCGGGCCGCGAGGTCGCGCGCCACGTCGCTGACCACGCGCCCGACCTGGTCGATCCGCTGGCCCGCCTCACCGATCCGGTTGCGCACCGACATGTCCGAGAAGATGTTGTCGAACCAGACGTCGAAAGTGCGGGTCATCGAGGTGATCCCCAGCTCCCCCACGCTGCCGATGCCCACGTCGGCCAGCTCCACGCTCAGGTGCCGCAGGGCGTCGTCGGCCCCGCGCATCAGGGCCGCGGCCTCGTCGAGGCGCTCGTACTTCATCGCGTCGCCGAACAGGCCGCCGTCGAAGAAGGTGTCGTAGGTGGCCCACGACCCGGCCTTGGAGATCTTCTCCCGCGCCCGCTCGAGCGCCTGGATCGCGTGCTCGGAGGCGTCGAGGGCCTGGTTCACCTCGACCAGCTGGGCCCGCGCCGTGGCCAGGGCCGGCAGGACCTCGCCGAGACGCGTCTGGCCGCCCCCGGCACCGGAGGTCAGCTCGGACTCGCGCAGCGCCAGCGCCTTCTCCCAGCGGGCGTCGAGGTCGCCGAGGGCGTGGACCGCCGAGCGCAGCGACGCGGTCTCCCGCGAGGCGCCCTGCAGCCGGGCGAGCGCCTCCGCCGCGACGTACTCGGCGGCGGCCGCCTCGGACTGCTCCCGGTCGAGGTCCGAGGCGCGGGTGCCCTTGAGCCCCGCCAGGACCCGGGTCATCGACAGGCTCTCCAGCGCGGCCACGTCGGCGCGCTCCTTGGTCAGGCTGGCCGTCGCCTCGTCGCTGCGCGCGCTCAGCTCGGCCTCGGCCCGCTGGGCCTCCCCCAGTCTGGCCGTCAGCCCGTCGCGCTGCGCGCGCAGGCCGGTGACCTCGGCGATCTGCTTCATGCCCTCAGTCGGTTCCCCCATGGCCGGGAGCATAGGCGAGAATCCCAGCCATGCCCGGCGCACCGATCCCCCCGCCCGCGGGCTGCCCGTGCGGCTCCGGCCAGCCGTACGACGCCTGCTGCGGACCGTTCCACCGCGGATCGGCGCTGCCGCCCACGCCGGAGGCGCTGATGCGCTCGCGCTACAGCGCGTACGCCGTCGGCGACACCGGGTACGTCTTCCGCACCTGGCACCCGCGTACGCGCCCCGAGGACGTCTCCCCCGATCCCGCAACGGTCTGGACCGGACTGGAGATCCTGGACGCCGTCGACGACGAGGTGGAGTTCGTGGCCTCGTACGACACTCCGTCCGGTCCGGGCCGGATGCACGAGCGCAGCCGCTTCGCGCAGCGCGCCGGCCGGTGGCTGTACCTCGACGGCGACGTCACCTGAGCCGGGACCGTCAGCGACGGTCGGCCCACCGCTCACCGACCTGCTCGGCCTCCACCGCGCCCGCGGTGACCTCGGCGAGCACGACCGCCAGCCGGTCCACCTCGCCCGGCGCCACCCCGAGGACCAGGGCCACCCGGGCGGCGTACTCCACGTCGAGCACCTCGAAGCCGCGGCCTCTCAGGTCGCTCTCGACCCGGCCGGCGTCCGCGTGGTCGAGCACGACGCGCTGCTCGGTGACCAGGTCGCGCCGCACCGTGCCGACCTCCTCGAGCGCGACCCGCACCGCGTCGGAGTAGGCGCGCACCAGCCCGCCCGCCCCGAGCAGCGTCCCGCCGAACCAGCGGGTCACCACGGCCACGACGTCGCTGACGCCGGCGCCGCGCAGCACCTCGAGCATCGGCGCGCCCGCCGTACCCGCCGGCTCGCCGTCGTCGGAGGAGCGCTGCAGCCGCCCGTCGGGGCCGAGCACGAACGCCGAGCAGTGGTGCCGGGCGTCGAAGTGCTCACGCCGCAGGCGGGCCACGACGGCCCGGGCCTGCTCCTCGTCCTCGACGCGCGCCAGGGTGCACAGGAAGCGCGAGTGCTTGACCTCGATCTCCGCGTCGCCGTCGCGCCCCACGGTGAGGTAGCTGGTCGTCCTCACCGTCCGCGGCCGACCTCGGGCACGTCGTCGGGGAGGCCGCCGTCCGGAAGCTCCCCGTCGGGCAGGTCCTCGTCGGGCGGGCCCTCGGGCGCCTCCCCGTCCGCGTACGGCTCGTCGAACTCCACGTTGACGCGCTGGAAGCCCTTGTGCCGCTGCATGCGGGCGTAGAGCGCGTACGCCCGACGGTCGGCCTCGGTCAGGCTGACCGC
This sequence comes from Nocardioides sp., assembly GCF_051876515.1. Classification (GTDB taxonomy): domain Bacteria; phylum Actinomycetota; class Actinomycetes; order Propionibacteriales; family Nocardioidaceae; genus Nocardioides. The sequence continues at coordinate 15,513 of NZ_JBJEHY010000051.1, forward strand.
GTCGGTGAACGGGGTGAGCAGCGCGCGGGGGTAGAGCCGTCGGGTGATGACCACGTTGACCTCGATCGACAGCACCGCCATCACCGCACCCACGAAGAGCAGCGCGACGAGACCGAGCACCAGCCCGAACGTCTTGGCCATCGACGAGGCGCCGACCAGGACGTGCTGGACGTAGACGGCGCCACCGACCTGCAGCAGCTGGAACATCGCGGCCAGGGTGAACGCGCCCGGGGCCACCCGGCGGAACCGGGAGTTGGGTCCGGTCGCCGAGAGCCGGAACAGGACGGTGAAGAAGGCCCCGACGATGAGGATGGTGACCACCATGACGGCCAGCCGCTGCCACTGGCTCAGGCCCTCGGTGAAGACGTCGGTGGAGCTGAGCAGGGTGGAGAGCACCGAGACGGTCAGCAGGGACAGGCCCGCCACGAGCAGCAGCCCGACGGTCTTGACGCGGGCGAAGACCGGGTTGGGGCGCGAGTTGCGCGGCACCGACCAGGCGACGTGCTGGGTGTTCTGCAGCGCCTGCCCCAACCCCTGGCAGCCGTACAGCGCGGCCAGCGCCCCGACGGTGACGCCCCACACCGACCCACGCAGGCCCTCGGGGCGACCGAGCTGGTCGCCGATGATCGGGAACTGCGCCAGTGCCGAGTCGAGAATGGACTCCTGCCAGCCGGGCTCGCCGCGCAGCACCAGGCCGAGGATGGACGAGCCCAGCAGCATGAGCGGGAAGATCGATACGAACGCGTAGTACGTCAGGGTCGCCGCGAGGTACGGCCCCTGGTCGTCGAAGTACTTGTAGACCACTGCCAGGGGGAACCCCAGCACGACG
>NZ_JBJEHY010000052.1:0-3610 GCF_051876515.1 Nocardioides sp.
GCACAAGTCCAACCACATCGTCGCCGACTGGATCTCCCGCGGCTTCTACTCCGAGCTCCTGGCGTCGGGCGTGCAGATCCTGCGCTACAAGGACTCGATGGTGCACGCCAAGACGGCGACCATCGACGGCTCGTGGTCGACGGTCGGCACCGCGAACCTGGACGCGCTGAGCCTCACCGGCAACTACGAGATCAACGTCGAGGTGATCGACGAGGACTTCGCTGCCCAGATGGAGCAGATCTTCCTGACCGACGAGTCGAACGCCCTCGAGCTCACCGTCAGCGAGTGGGAGGCCCGCGACCTGCACCGCAAGTTCGTCGAGCTCGTCCTCGGCCCGCTGCGCCGCCTGCTCTGACCCGCGCCCGGAGGGTCAGCGGCTTCCCGGGGTACGCCCCGGCAGGTGCGTGCGCGGCGCCATCCGCGGGCCTCGGCGCGGGCGCGAGAGTCCCGTCGACCGGATCAGCGCCACCACCCGTCCCCGGTGCCCCCGCCACGGCTCGAGGAACTCGGCCAGCTGGGTGTCGTCGAACGCCTCGCCCGTCATCGCCCACCCCACGTCCTTGGCGATGTGGTAGTCGCCGTAGCTCACCGCGTCGGCGTCACCGAAGGAGCGTTGGCGCACCTCGGCGCTGGTCCACACGCCCACGCCGGGCAGGCTGCGCAGGGCCCGGTCAGCGTCGAGGGTGGAGCCGGGCAGGCGTTCCAACGAGGCCGCGGACCGGGCCAGGTTGACGATGGTGCGCGAGCGGGCGGGGTCGATGTGCAGCGCCAGCCAGTCCCAGCTGGCCACCCGGGCCAGAGCGTCGGGCGTCGGGGCCACCCAGAGCCGGGGCCCACCGTCGGGAACGGGTGCCGGTTCGCCGAAACGGCGCACCAGGGCCCGGTGCCCCGCGAACGCCTCCTGACCGGTCACCTTCTGCTCGATCACGGCCGGCACGAGGGAGTCCAGCACCAGCCCGGACCTCCCGAACCGGTGGGCGTGGTGGCGCCGCCACGCCTCGACCAGCAACGGGTGTCCGGGATCGAAGTCCGTGACGTCGTCGTCGGCGCCCAGCAGGGCGGGCAGCTGGTCCAGGATCCACTCCGCGCCACTCCCCCAGGCCCTGGCCTCGACGGTGCCGTCCGCCGGCCGGGGCTCGACGCGCAGCGTGGCCGGCCCCTGCGGCGTACGGAAGGCGCGCCACGCGGCACCCGCCTCGCTGGCGCAGGTGGGATCGGCACCACCGTGGCGCTGCTGGGCGAGGATCGACAGCGCCGGGCAGGGCCAGTCCGGCCGCCACGTACGTTCCCGCTCCTGCACGCCGCCCACGCTAGAGCACTCCCCCGACAGGCACGTGCGGGCCGGGGACGGGACTACGGTGTGCGCATGGGTGAGAGCACGAACCGTCGCGACCTCGAGATCAGCATCGAGCGGGACTTCACGCGCCAGATGTCGTACGCCGACTACCTCAGGCTCGACCTGCTGCTGGCGGCCCAGCAGCCGCTGTCCGACCCTCCCCAGCACGACGAGCTGCTCTTCATCGTGCAGCACCAGACCTCCGAGCTGTGGCTGAAGCTGCTGATCCACGAGCTGCGTTCCGCGCGCGAGATGCTCCGGTCGGACGACCTGCCCCAGGCTCTGAAACGCCTGGCCAGGGTCAAGCACGTCCAGCACAGCCTCACCGACCAGTGGGCGGTGCTGGCCACGATGACCCCCAGCGAGTACGCCCAGATCCGCCCGTTCCTGGCCACCAGCTCAGGCTTCCAGTCCGCCCAGTACCGCGAGGTCGAGTTCCTCCTGGGCAACAAGGACCGCGCCATGGTCGAGGTGCACGGCCACGACCCCGCGGCGCGCGACGCGCTCGAGGCCCTGCTGCACGAGCCGTCCCTGTACGACGAGTTCCTGGCCCTTCTCGCCCGCCGGGGCCTTCCCGTCCCCGCGTCGGTGCTGGAGCGGGACCGTACCGTCGCGCACGGCAGCGACCCGGCCCTCGTCGACGTGTTCGCCGAGGTCTACGCCTCACCGGTGGAGCACTGGGGCGTGTACGAGACGTGCGAGGAGCTCGTCGACGTCGAGGACAACTTCCAGCAGTGGCGCTTCCGCCACCTCCAGGTCGTGCAGCGCACGATCGGCCACAGGACCGGCACCGGAGGATCGTCGGGCGTCGACTTCCTGCGCCGCGCGCTGGACCTGACCTTCTTCCCCGAGCTGTACGAGGTCCGCTCCCGCATCGGTCAGTGACCGACGCGGAGCGGGAGGACCGGACCGTGCTGCTCTCCGAGATCGTCGCGACCAGCCAGCAGGTGGCCGCCACCCGCTCCCGCAAGGCGAAGGTGTCCGCCCTGGCGGACGCGTTGCGCCGCAGTGGGCCCGACGAGCTGGTCACGGTCGTGGCCTACCTGGCCGGGTCGCTGCGCCAACGACGCACCGGCGTGGGGTGGCGCGGACTGGGCGACCTGCCTGAGCCTGCGGCCGAGCCGTCGCTCACGCCGTCGGAGGTGCACGACCGGTTCGAGGTCATCGCCTCACTGGCGGGGCCCGGCTCGCAGGCGCGCCGTCGGGCCGAGGTGGAGGCGCTGTTCGCCGCCGCGACGGAGGCCGAGCAGCAGTGGTTGCGCGCCGTGGTCACCGGCAACGTCCGTCAGGGCGCTCTGGAGTCCTTGGTGGTGGACGCGGTGGCCGCGTGCGCCGAGGTCCCGCTCGCGGCCGTACGGCGTGCCGCCATGCTGACCGGCGACCCGACGGCAGCGGCGGTCGCTGCCTTCGAGGGCGGCGTGGACGCGCTGGCGGCGATCGGGCTGGAGGTGGGCCGACCGGTCTCGCCCATGCTCGCCAGCTCCGCGCCCGACGTCGCGAGTGCGGTGGCCGCGTTCGACGGGTCCGTCGCGGTCGAGGCCAAGCTGGACGGGATCCGGTTGCAGGTGCACCGCGACGGCGACGAGGTGGTCGCGGTGACCCGCAGCCTGGACGACATCACCGCGCGTCTTCCGGAGGTCGTGGAGATCGTGCGGGCGCTGCCGGGTGACCGGTTCGTCCTGGACGGCGAGGCGCTGTGGCTGACCGACGACGGCGTCCCCCGCCCCTTCCAGGAGACGGCCTCACGGGCGGCGAGCCGGACCGGGGGCGCGGTGACGCCGTACTTCTTCGACCTGCTCCACCTCGACGGCGCCGACCTGCTGGACGAGCCCGCCCAGCGGCGCTTCGAGGCGTTGGCTGCGCTGGTTCCCGAGCAGTTCCGGGTCAGGCGCACCGTGACGGACGACCCGGTCGTCGCCGAGGAGTTCGCGCGGTCCGTGCTGGCCGCCGGCCACGAGGGCGTCGTGGTCAAGGACCTGTCCGCCCCGTACGCGGCCGGTCGGCGCGGCGCGGCCTGGGTGAAGGTGAAGCCCGTGCACACCGTCGACCTCGTCGTCCTCGCGGTCGAGCACGGCAGCGGGCGCCGTACGGGCACCCTGTCCAACATCCACCTCGGCGCGCGAGGCGCTGATGGCAGCCTCATTCCCGTCGGCAAGACCTTCAAGGGGATGACCGACCAGATGCTCGCCTGGCAGACCCAGCGCTTCCGCGAGCTGGAGGTCTCCGACGACGGCTGGGTGGTCACCGTACGCCCCGAGCAGGTCGTGGAGATCG
>NZ_JBJEHY010000053.1:0-3574 GCF_051876515.1 Nocardioides sp.
AGACCTTCGACAGCAGGATGCCCGAGACGCTGAGTGACTCCTCGGTGATCGCCGTCATCTCCGACAGCGACTCCTGGGTCCGTCGCGCCAGCACCTGGCGGCGCTTGCCCACCCGCGACTGCAGCCACACGAACAGCGGCATCAGCACCACCGTGAGGATCGTCAGCTGCCACGACAGCACCACCATCGAGATGAAGGCGGCGGTGACGGTGACGGTGTTCTGCAGGATCGAGGTCGCGGTGTCGGTCAGGACCGTACGCACCCCCGCCACGTCGTTGGCCAGACGCGACTGGATGGCGCCGGTCTTGGTGGTGGTGAAGAACGCGAGCTCCATCTTCTGCAGGTGCGCGAAGAGCTCGCTGCGCAGGTCGGCCATCGCCGAGTTGCCGATCGTGGACGTCAGCCAGTTCTGCACGATCGACAGCATCGAGGCGATCACGGGCAGGGCGACCATGCCGGCGACCAGCCACCCCAGCAGGTCCATCCGCGGGCCGCCGTCGACGAACAGCGCTCGGTCGAAGACGGCCTGGGTCAGGAAGGGGACCAGCGCCGAGAGCAGCGCCGCGAGCACCACGACGGCGAGGACGGCGACCAGCTTCGAGGAGTACGGACGCAGCAGCCGGGTGATGCGGCGCAACGTCGGGCGGTTGTCGGCCGCGATCTCCTCGGGGCTCAGGTGGGTGACGCTCGGACCCGGTCGGGGCAAGGGAACCTCCTGTGCGCACCTGCGCCGAGGAGTTCGGCGCACCGGTGATTCTGCCGTAGGGGTGGGACGTCCTGTCGCCGATGTTGTAGTAAGGTTAGCCTTACCTACATGACCTCATCGTGGCTGCCGACCCGCTCCGACCGAGAGACCGCCAGCGCCGCGAGCAGGGCGGCCGAGATGGCGAGGACCGTCCTGGCCCGCTCGACCGCACTGCGCCTCGCGGTCCCGGGGGCCCAGTGCGAGGTGGTCCGGCACGCCGTCGCCCCGGACGGCACCGTGCTGCTGGTGCCGGGCTCCGACGAGCGGTCGGGGCGTCCGGTGCTGGTGCCGGGGCAACCGGCGCGCACGGTGGGCCTCACGGTCACCGACCTCACGCCGACCGCGGTGCCCGACCGGGTGCGCGGGGTGGTGGAGATCGTCGGGAAGGCCGGGATGGTGGAGGGCGGCCTGCCGGCCGGGGCCCGGGCCCACCTGCTCGGCCCCGACGAGATCGACCTGCACCGCGGCATCTGGATCGTCGCCCCGCGCCGCGTCACGCTGCGCGGCGCCGCGGCCGAGGAGGTGTTCGGCACCCCCACGCGCGAGGTCGACCGGGACGCCTTCCGCTCGGCGGTGGTCGACCCGTTGCTGCCCATCGAGAAGGAGTGGCTCGCCCACCTCGACCACGGGCACCCCGAGGTCCTCGCGGCCCTGGCGTGCCAGGTGCGACCGGACCTGCCGGCGTCGCGGGTGCGTCCGGTGGCGCTGGACCGCCGCGGGCTGGTCGTGCGTCACGTCGACTCCGGCGGGGACGTACGGATCGAGTTCCCCGGGCCCGTGGTGTGCGGGTGCGACCTCGCCGAGGCGTTCGCGACGCTGCTCGAGTCGATCCCCGGTGGCCCCCGCCTCGACTGCGCGGACTGACGCGGGCCGCGTCCTCCTCAGAGGGTGCTGGTGACCTTGGCCAGGCCGCGCGGCTCGTCGGGGTCGAGGTGCCGGGCGAGCGCCAGCTCGTACGCCAGCCGCTGCAGCGGTACGATCTCCAGGACGGGGGAGAGCTCCTCGGCGACCCCGCTCGGGAGCGGCACGACCGCGCGGGCCCCGGGGACGGCGGAGGCGTCGCCGACCACGGTCAGCTCGGCGCCGCGCTCGACCAGGCGCTGCAGGGTCGGGACCATCGACCGGCCGCCGGGGCCGTCGGCGACGACGGCCACCACCGGCTGGTCGTGGTCCACCAGGGCCAGCGGGCCGTGGAGCAGGTCGGCTCCGGAGAACGCCTGCGCGGCGAAGTAGGAGGTCTCCATCAGCTTGAGCGCCGCCTCGCGCGCCGTGGCGTACGAGTAGCCGCGGCCCGTGGTGAGCAGGCGGGTGGTGAACCGGTTGCGGTTGGCCACCTCCTCGATCCCGGGCGCCTGCAGGGCCGTGGCGACGAGGTCGGGGACGCCCGCCGCGGCGGAGCCGTCACCGCCCCGCCAGGCGTCGACGAGGAGCCAGAGAGCCAGCAGCTGGCTGGTGTACGTCTTGGTCGCCGCCACCGCCTTCTCCGGGCCGGCCAGCACGTCGACGCCCAGCTCGGCGGCCCGCGCCAGCGGGGAGTCGGGGGCGTTGGTCACCGCGAGCGTCAGAGCGCCGCCGGCCCGCGCCGCGGCGGTCGACTCGACCAGGTCGGGGGAGCCGCCGGACTGGCTGACGGCGATCCAGAGCACGTCGTCGAGCTGCGGGCGGGCGCCGTACACCGAGAAGGTGGACGGCGAGACCAGCCCGACGGGCAGGCCGAGGGAGACCTCGATCAGGTACTTCGCGTAGAGGGCCGCGTGGTCGCTGGTGCCGCGGGCGGCCAGCAGCACGAAACGGGGGCGCGCGCTCACGGACCAGGCGGGCGACGTCCTGGACGGTGCCGGGCGCGGCGAGCAGGCGGGCGAGGGAGTGCGGCTGCTCGGCGATCTCGGCGGCCATCAGGGATCCGGGTGCGGTCGTGGTCATCGGGAGCTCCTCGGCTCAGGGGTGGCTCAGGGGTGGGTGGCGACGGGCGCAGCGGGTGTGGCGGCGAACTGGTCGCGCAGCCAGGTGATGGCGGCCTCGTCCTGGGCGGAGCCGCCGCCCTCGTGCTGGTTGTAGGGGTAGACCTCCACCTCGGTGGGGCCGGCGTAGTTGTTGAGCGCTGCGTACACCGTGGAGGGCGGGCACACGTCGTCCATCAGGGCCACCGAGAAGAGCGCCGGCACCCGGGAGCGGGCCGCGAAGTTGACCCCGTCGAAGTAGTCGAGCGTGGACAGCGCGCGGTCAGCCTCGCCGCGGTGGGTGCGCAGGAAGGCGAGCAGCTCGGAGTACGGCTTGGACTCGGTGACCTCGACGGCGCGCGAGTAGTGGCACAGGAACGGCACGTTGACCACCGCGGCACTCACCCGCTCGGAGAGCGCGGCTGCGGCCAGCGTGATGCCGCCACCCTGGCTGGTGCCCAGCGCGGCGATCCGCGCGGTGTCGACACCGTCGAGCTCCGCGACGCAGTCGACGGCACGTGCGGCGTCGGTGAAGACGCGCCGGTAGTAGTAGTCGGCCGGGTCGAGCAGGCCCTTGGTCAGGAAGCCCTCCACGTGGGCGGAGCCGCTGCCGCCCTCGTCCCCGGTCGCTCCGGCGCGCCGGGCGCGGGCGCCCTGGCCGCGGGTGTCCATGACGAGGGTCGCCAACCCGGCCGCGGGCAGCGCCAGCCAGTCGAGCGGACTGCCGGTGCCGTCCCCGTAGCCGAGGTACTGCACCACAGCAGGGACGGGTCCCGGCGCCACGGCACGGGCCGGGCGCAGCCAGAGCGCGTGCACGCGCTGGCCGCCGAAGCCGGTGAACCAGACGTGCGCGGCCTCGACGCCGCTCAGGGAGAGCTCGTGGGGCACG
>NZ_JBJEHY010000054.1:0-16241 GCF_051876515.1 Nocardioides sp.
GGGCCGGGCCGGGCCGGGCCGGGCCGGGCCGGGCCGGGCCGGGCCGGGCCGGGCCGGGCCCTCTCCGACTGACCCCAAATTGGGTCAGGTGACCCAATTTGGGGTCACCCGGAGAGGCACGGGACCAGTTGGGGTCGCTGGGAGCCATTCCGCGTACGCGAAAACCTCTCCGGGTGACCCCAAGTTGGGGACACTCCACCCCGCCCCTGCTCCGACCCTCTCCGAGCGACTCCTCGCTCCGGGAATGGCCTCCCACGGGCCCGTGAGCCGCCAGACTGTCCGCCATCCCCCGAAAGGACGTCGCATGACCCGTCGCAGACCACCCTCCATCGCCGTCGTCGCAGCCCTGGCACTGAGCACCTCGCTGCTCGCCGCGCCGGCGCAGGCCGCGGTCACCGACAAGCAGCTGCCCACGCAGAAGCAGGTCGTGGCCGTGTATCCACACCTGAAGGGAGGCCCGTTCGAGATCGTCAGGGAGAAGACGTTCGTCGCGCCCGACCCCGGGTGCACGGGAGACACCCCGGTTCCAGTGAGGTCCGCCCGCAACGCCTACTACGACCGCAAGGGCGGCGCCATCCCGACGGGCGCCAAGCCGTCGGTGATGATCCGCGTCGCGGAGTTCAAGACCGTCAAGAAGGCCAAGGCCATGATGAAGCGCCACCGCGACTTCATCGGGCACTGCACCTACATGGGCGACACGTACGGTTCCACCGACACCACGCCGTTCCGGGCGCCGAAGGTCGGCGCGGACCGAGTCGGGTACCGGTCGGCGATCACCCCGCACGACGGGGAACCGTTCTGGTGGGTCAACGTCGTGGTCCGCAAGGGCCGCACGATCGTCGACGTGGCCGCTCACGGGGACACCTCTCCGGTGAGGGCCAAGCCCTTCCGCAAGCTCGTCCGGGTGGCGGCGAAGAAGGCCTGAGAAGGCCTGCGCGAACGAACCCGAAATACACGTGGACCGCAGGTCTCGCCTTGTGGGCGCTGACCTGCGGTCCTCGTGTGAGCCGCCTGTCGGAATCGAACCGACGACCTAGTCATTACGAGTGAATCGCTCTACCAACTGAGCTAAGGCGGCGCGCTGCCCGGCGTGGTCGGATGGACCGGCCGGGCAACGTCGGTCAGGATAGCCGACCCGCGCCCGCCGCGCCCAATCAGGCCCACCTCAGCACCCAGTACGGCGGCCGCGCCAGCGATCACTCGCCCCGGTCGACGTCCCCCAGGTCCTCCACCATGGTGATGTCGCCGTCGGGCAGCGACACGATGAAGTCCTCCAGCCCGTCGACCAGGGCCATGGAGTCGGTCAGCTCCAGGCCGATCTCGTACTCGTCGTACTTCCAGGCGAGGTCCTCGGCCGCCCACCACGGGGCGCCCTCCATGCCGCGAACCGTGTCCACGACCTGCTCACCCTCGACGGTGTCCAGCACCCGGGTTGTCACGACCGTCGCCGTGCCCCCGTCCCGGCCACTGGCGACGGGGTCGAGCACCCCGACGTACCGACCGTTCGGCGAGACGGCGAGCGACCCCGGCCGCGCCCGCAGGCCGGTGTCGACGAGGTCGCCGTCCTCGCTGACGAACCACACGCGGGAACCGCTGTCGCCCGAGCTCTCGCCGACAAGGTACGCACCACCGCCGGCGGCGACCACGTCGAGCACCTCCGCCCCCAGCTCGACCACGGTGTCACCGACGCGCAGCGTCGAGGCACCAGTGACCTCGGCGCCGCCCGCCGGAACGTCCGACCCCGGCCGCAACCACTCCCCGGCGTCGTCCGGCAGTGGGGCCGCGCCCGTCACGCCCGGCGGCCGCAGCAGCAGGAAGAGCCCAACGGCGGCCGCGCAGGCCAGGGCGGTCCAGAGGGTGCGCTTCACGGGCTGAGCGTCCCCCGCTCCACCGCGCCCAAACGCACGACGACCCCCGTCGATCGACGGGGGTCGTACGGATCGCTGGAGCGGCCAGCGACCAGGGTCAGACGGCGGCGACGCGCGCGTGGTCGACCGGGGAGACCGGAGCCGGCGCCAGGCCGAACAGGTCGGTGTGGCTGGTCTGCTCGGCGCCGCACCAGCAGGTGAACGTGGCCACGACGCCGTCGGGGGTACCCGCGACGCCGGTGAACTGGCTCATGAAGATCAGCTGGGTGCGGTGGCACGAGGTGCACAGGTGCTTGAACATCGAGGACTCCCTCCGAGGGTGGTGACAGAAGACAGTTGAGGCTTCACGCAATTCTCTCGACATCGACACACAAGGGGTAGCCTCTCTTTCCGATCCTTCCCCAAGGAATTCCCTATAGTTCTTGACATGCTCTCGCTCCACCAGCTGACGTGCTTCCTCGCTGCGTACGAGAACGGCTCGATCACCGCGGCCGCCGACGAGCTCGGGTACGCCCAGCCGAGCGTCAGCGAGCAGATCCGCGGCCTGGAGAAGTCTCTCGGCGTGCAGCTGTTCCGCCGGGTCGGTCGCGGCGTCGTCCCGACCACCGTCGGCGACACCTTCCGACCCCACGCCGAGCGGGTGCTCGCCGCTGCCCGCGAGGCCGAGGACGCCGTGCGCGCCGTCCGCAGCCTGGAGACCGGCACGATCCGGTTCGGCATGTTCGGCACGGCACGCCTGTACGCCGGCGCCGGGCTGGTCGCCGACGTGCTCGCGCGGCACCCGGGCGTTCGGGTCGAGATCATCGGCCAGAACTCCACCGACGTGTGGGACCGGCTGCGTCGCGGCCACATCGAGGTCGCCATGATCGCGATCCCCCACATCACCAGCGAGGGCATGAAGATCACCCCGGTCGCCACCGACGAGCTCGTCTACATCTCCGCCGACCCCGAGCGCACCCGGACACCGGTCACCCCGCACCAGCTGGCCAAGGCCCAGCTGGTGATGTCGGAGACCACGTGGCGAGACGACGATTCCAGCCGCATGATCCTGCGCCGCATGCTCCACGAGACCGGCCTCAACCCGCCGACGCGGATCGAGGTCGAGGACGTCGAGACCGCCGTCGAGATCGTCGGCATGGGACTGGCCGACTCGGTGGTGCCGAAGGGGATCGCCACCCAGCTGCTGCCACGACTCGCACCGAGGGCGGCCATGGTGTCGCTGCGCCCGCGCCAGGTCGACACGATCGCGATCGTGCACCGCGCCGACGCGGTCCTCTCCCCCGCGGCGAAACTCATGATCGAGCTCGCCACGCGACGCATCCACGCCATCGTCGACCCCGTCTGAGGCCGACGCGCCCCCACCCGCTCAGCAGGAGAGCCCGTCGGCGGGCACCGTGCCCTCGATCAGGTAACGCTCGACCGCCTCGTCGACGCACTCGTTGCCCACGCCGTACCCGGTGTGGCCGTCGCCGTCGCGGGAGACCAGCACACCGGAGTCCAGCTGGTCGGCGAGCGCCTCCGACCACTCGTACGGGGTCGCGGGGTCGCGGGTGGTGCCGACCACCACGATCGGCTCGGCCCCCTCGGCGCGGATCTCCAGCGGCTCCTCGGTCGTACGCCCCTTGCTCGAGGAGCAGCCCGCCAGCCCCCAGGCGAAGACCCGGCCGAACGTCGGCGACGCCTCCTCGAACTCGGCGAAGTGGTCAGGGATCTTGCTCCACGGCACCGCGGCGGGGTCGTCGAGGCAGTTGATGGCGAAGATCGCCTCCATCGAGTTGTCGCTGTAGCCGTTCGCGGTGCGTGAGGCGTACATGTCGGCGAGCTCGAGCAGCGCGGTGCCGTTGCCGGCCTGCGCGGTCCGCAGCGCGGTGGACAGCAGCACCCAGTAGTTGCTGGCGTAGAGCGGCGTGACCACGCCGTAGAAGGCCAGGCCGCCGGTCAGCTCCCGGTCCCCGACCTTGATCGGGTCGGCCTCGATGTCGTCGAGGATCTCCTTCACGGTCGCGATGCCCTCGTCGACGTCGTCGCCCAGGAAGCAGCGCTCGGTGGTGTCGACGCAGTTCTTCACGTACGCACGCAGCGCCTGCTCGAATCCGCGCGCCTGCTCCAGCGACATCGTGGTGCTGTCGAGGGAGACGTCCACGCCGCCGTCCAGGACGAGGCGCCCGACCCGCTCGGGGAACAGCTCCGCGTACGTCGCGCCCAGCTTGGTGCCGTACGAGGCCCCGAAGTAGGTCAGCTGCGAGTCACCCAGCGCCGCCCGGAGCACGTCCATGTCGCGGGCGGCCTCGATCGTGGAGACGTGGTTGACCAGGTCGCCCGACCGGGCCGCGCAGCCCGCGCCGAAGGACTTCGAGGCGGCCTCGACCGTGGCGATCTCCGCCGGCGTCTCGGGGACGGGGTCGCCGGCGACGTACGCGTCGAGCTCGTCGTCGGTGACGCAGTCGATGGCGGTGGAGCGTCCGGTGCCGCGCGGGTCGAAGCCGACGACGTCGAAGTGGTGGCGCAGCGCCTTGCTGAACGCGAAGGAGGCGTTCTTGGCGTACTCGGTGCCCGAGCCGCCGGGGCCGCCGGGGTTGACCACCATCGACCCCAGCGCGTCGCCGCCGGCGGGGACCCGCAGCACGGCGATGGTGATCTCCTCACCGTCGGGCTCGGCGTAGTCCATCGGGACCGTCAGCTCGGCGCAGTCGTCACCGTCGCAGTCGGACCACTCCAGCTCCTGGGAGTAGTACTTCTCCAGTCCGGCGGGAGCCGCACGTGGGTCGAGGTCGTCGGGCAGCGAGACCGGGTCGAACGAGCCGCCACCACCACCGCGCAGCGCCAGCACCGCCGCGGCGGTCGCGCCGAGCGCACCGAGGAAGAGGACCACCACGGCCAGGATCGCCACCCACCGCTTCATCGACCACTCCCACTCCGCAGCACGAGCTGCACGGACATCGACTCCAGCGCCACCTGCGGCTGCACGTTGAACTCCAGCATCTGCTCACGCGCCACGAAGACGGCGTCGATCATCTGCAGCAGCCCCTCGGGTGGGACCGCACGCGCGACCGCCTGCACGTCGGCACGGATCTCCTCGTTGACGAGCTCGGTCGTCGACCCCATCGCCACCGTGATCGCGTCGCGGTAGACGGAGACCAGGTCCATCAGGGACCGGTCGACCACGTCGAGCACCCGGCGCTTGGCACGCGACTTCTGCCCCTTCTCCAGGGCGGTGAGGGCGGGGCCGTACTCGCGTGGGCGCCGGCCCCGCTGCTCCACGCCGTACGCGGCGTCGAGGTCGGACTTCTCCTTGGCGTCGAGCGCGGCGGTGATCGCGGCGGCCTCGTCGCGGGCCACGTCGAGGATGTTGGAGGCGGCGTTCATCGCCGAGCCGATGTTCTTGAGACGGGCAGGCAGCTTGACGATCTCCTGGCGCCGGTTGCGGGTCGCCTCGTCGGTGGCCAGCGCCTTGGCGCGCCCGATGTGTCCCTGGCTGGCGCGCGCCGAGTGCGCGGCGAGCGGCGGAGGCACGTCGTACGCCCGGACCAGGAACTCCGACACCTCGGCCGTCGTGGGCGTGGTGAGCGCGACCAGCCGGCACCGGGACCGGATGGTGGGCAGCAGGTCCTCGGTCGTGGGCGCGCACAGTAGCCACACGGTGCGCGCGTTGGGCTCCTCGATCGCCTTGAGGAGGGCGTTGCAGGCCTGGTCGGTGAGGCGGTCGGCGTCCTCGACGAGCAGCACCTGCCAGCGCGCGGTGGTCGGCGTCAGCGCGGAGCGGCGGACGAGACTGCGGACCTCGTCGACGCCGATGGAGAGCTTCTCGGTGCGGACCACGGTGACGTCGGGGTGGGTGCCGGCCCGGACCGTGCGGCACGCCTGGCAGGAGCCGCACCCGGTGCCGGCCTCGCACTGCAGGCCGGCAGCGAACGCGGTGGCGGCGTTGGAGCGGCCCGAGCCGGGCGGACCCACGAACAGCCAGGCGTGGGTCATGCCGTCACCCGCCGCGGCGCGCCGCAACGCCTCGATGGCCGGTCGCTGCCCGACGAGGTCGCCCCACACCGGGCCGCGGGGAGTGCTCACCGTGCTCACCGCTCCTCCAGCGCCTGCTGGACCCGGGCGCGTACGGCGGCGGCGATCTCCTCGATCGTGCCGCGGGCGTCGAGGACGAGGTAGTGGTCAGGGTCGGCGGCGGCGAGGTCGAGGAACCCCTGGCGGACCCGCTGGTGGAACTCCATCCCGGCCGCCTCGATCCGGTCGCGCTCGGTGAAGCGCCCCAGACCGGCCTGCGGCGCCAGGTCGAGGACCACGGTCACGTGCGGTCGCAGGTCGCCGGTGGCCCACCGGTTGACCTGCTCCACCTCGGAGACCACGAGGTCACGGCCCGCGCCCTGGTAGGCCAGCGCGGAGTCGACGTACCGGTCGGTGATGACGACCTCGTCCCGCGCGAGGGCCGGCAGGATGACGCGGTCGACGTGCTCGGCCTTGTCGGCCGCGTAGAGCAGCGCCTCGGTGCGGTGGGACAGCTCGCCGGTCTCGGGCGAGAGGACGATGCGGCGCAGCTCCTGGCCCACCTCGGTGCCGCCCGGCTCGCGGGTCAGCAGGACGGTGCGGCCCTGCTCGACGAGCCAGTCGTGCAGAAGTCGCGACTGGGTCGACTTGCCGCCACCCTCGCCGCCCTCGAAGCAGACGAACAACCCGCTGTCCGCGTACACACCCTCGCTCACGCGCACACCCTACGGGGAGGGTCCGACAACGGCGGTTCGTGTACGTCCCCGCGCAGGCCGAGGGAGACGTACCCTTCTCCCGTGAGCACCACCCTCGAGCAGCCCGCCGCGGCTCCCGCACCCGCCGGACCGGCGCCCCGCCGCCCCTGGCCGGGGTGGGTGCCCGCGTTCCGCGCCACCGGGTGGACCCTGCTGCTCCTGTGGGCGTTCGCCACCGTGACCGCCCAGTTCGTCGGGTACTCCGACGGCTCCGCCAGCGACCTCCGTCAGGGGCTGCGGTCAGGCGAGGTCACGCAGGTCGTGCTCGACCTCGACACGTACCCCGACGAGGTCGACTTCGGCTACACGGAAGGATCCGTCAACCACGTCGACGTGCAGTGGCGCGACGGCTGGCGTCTGCGCCGGACCACACTGACCGAGTACCCCACCGAGGCTCGGGCGGAGCGGGCGCGCGAACGCGTGCAGAACTCGCAGGGCTCGGGGCCCGGACAGCCCGAGCCCGCCCGGATCGTGGTCGCGCCGGTGCAGGAGTGGCTCGAGGCGTTCGAGGCCGAGGTGGTCGTCGCTGACCTGCCGCCAGCGCGCTACTCGATCGGCTCCCTGAACCTGCCCGCACCGCTCTTCACCACACTGCTGGGCCTCACAGTCGCGACCTGGCTCCTGGTCGCGGTCAACGCTCAGCCATGGCGGGCCACCAGCTGGGCGTGGGCCTGGCTGGTGCTGGTGGTGCCACCGCTGGGCGTGCCCGCCTACCTGCTGCTCGGCGGTCCGACCGGCCTCTTCCGCCCGGCCGAGGGGCACCGGCGGCTGACCGGAGGGTGGGCCCTCCTGCTGGCGTGGCTCGTACTCGCCCCTCTCTCAGCGGGGCTGCTCGGCGGGACCCCGGTCTGACGGACGCCCGCACGGGCAACGGTCCCAGCGGCCACTTGCGTCATACGAACGGCGCCCGAGGGTGCGTCATACGAACGGCGCCCGGCCAGCCCTGCGTCATACGAGCGAGGTCAGGTACCGCCCTGCGTCATCCGTTTCCGAACCTCTAGGTGCCGATCCGCATGACGGGCGGCGACGTCAGGGCGCGTACGTATGACGCAGCGCCGACACCCGCGCGTACGCATGACGCAGCGCCGACACCCGGAGAGGCCAGCCGGCTCAGGCCTTCTTCGCAGCCTTCTTCGTCGTCGACTTCTTGGCGGTCGACTTCTTGGCCGTCGTCTTCTTCGCGGCAGCCTTCTTGGCGGTCGTCTTCTTGGCGGTGGTCTTCTTCGCCGCCTTCTTGGCGGTCTTCTTGGCCGGGGCCTTGGCCCGACGCTCGGCCAGCAGCTCGGCGGCGCGCTCGAGGGTGATCCCCTCGACCGTGTCGTCCTTGCGCAGCGTCGCGTTGTGCTCACCGTCGGTGACGTACTCGCCGAAGCGGCCCGACTTCACCACGACCGGGTTGCCGGAGACCGGGTCGTTGCCGAGCTCCTTGAGCGGGGCCGCGGCGGCAGCACGCCCGCGCTGCTTGGGCTGGGCGTAGATCGCCTTGGCCTGGTCGAGGGTGATGTCGAAGATCTGGTCCTCGCTGGTCAGCGAGCGGCTGTCGGTGCCCTTCTTCAGGTACGGACCGTAGCGGCCGTTCTGCGCCGTGATCTCCGTGCCGTCCTCGTCGACACCCACCACGCGGGGGAGGTCGAGCAGCTGGACGGCCTGCTCGAGCGTGACGGTGTCCAGCGCCATCGACTTGAACAGCGACCCGGTGCGGGGCTTGGCCGACTTGGGCGAGCCCTCGGGCAGCTGCTCGGTGACGTACGGGCCGAAGCGGCCGTTCTTGGCCACGATGGTGAGCCCGGTGTCGGGGTGCTGGCCGACGACCTGCTCCTCGCCGGCAGGGTTGGCCAGCAGCTCCTTGGCCAGCGCCAGGGTGAGCTCGTCGGGCGGCAGGTCCTCGGGCACGTTGGCGCGCACCGGCGCACCGGTGCCGTCCTCGCCGCCCTTGGGGTCGGGGCCCTCGATGTACGGGCCGTAGCGGCCCACGCGCAGGTTGATCCCCGACCCGGCGCCGCCGATGGGGAACGTCGCCAGCTCCTTGGCGTCGATCTCACCCAGCTCGGTGACCAGCGTCTTGAGGCCGTCGACGGCGTCGTTGCCGTAGTAGAACTCGCTCAGCTCGCTGGCCCGGTCGGCGCGACCGGCCGCGATCTCGTCGAGGCGGTCCTCCATCTCGGCGGTGAACTCGTACGAGATCTGCCGGGTGAAGTGCTCGGTCAGCAGTCGCGTCACCGAGAAGGCCAGCCACGCCGGGACCAGCGCGGTGCCCTTCTTGTAGACGTACCCGCGGTTGATGATCGTCGAGATGATCGAGGCGTACGTCGAGGGCCGGCCGATCTCGCGGTCCTCGAGCTCCTTGATCAGCGTCGCCTCGGTGTATCGGGCCGGCGGCTTGGTCTCGTGCCCCTCGGCGCTCAAGGTGGCCGCGTTGACCGCGTCCCCCTGGACCACGTTGGGCAGCCGGGCCTCAGCGTCGTCGCGGCGCTTGGAGGTGTCGTCGATGTCCTCGACGTACGCCTTGAGGAAGCCGTGGAAGGTGATGGTGCGGCCGCTGGAGGAGAAGACCACGTCGCGGCCGTCGGAGGCGGCACCGCCCAGGCGCACGGTGACGGAGTTGCCGACCGCGTCCTTCATCTGCGAGGCGACGGTACGCATCCAGATCAGCTCGTACAGGCGGAACTGGTCGCCGGACAGGCCGGTCTGCGCCGGCGTGCGGAACGAGTCGCCCGCGGGACGGATCGCCTCGTGCGCCTCCTGGGCGTTCTTGACCTTGGAGGTGTACGTGCGGGGCGAGTCCGGGAGGTACTCCGAGCCGTACAGCTCGGCGACCTGCGCGCGGGCGGCACCGACCGCGGAGCCCGACAGCGTGGTCGAGTCCGTACGCATGTAGGTGATGAAGCCGTTCTCGTAGAGCCGCTGCGCCACCGACATGGTGATCGCCGCGCTCATGCCGAGCTTGCGGGAGGCCTCCTGCTGCAGCGTCGTCGTGCGGAAGGGGGCGTACGGGGAACGGCGGTACGGCTTGGACTCGACCGAGCGGACCTCGAAGGTCGTGTCGGCCAGGGCTGCGACGAGCGCGTCGGCCCCGGCGCGGTCCAGGTGGACGCGGTCAGAGCTCTTGAGCGTGGCGGTGTTGTCGAAGTCGCTGCCGCGCGCCACGCGGGCGCCGTCGACGGAGTGCAGCTTGGAGCCGAACATGCGGGGGTCGTGCGTGGCGCCGGCGTCGAAGGTGGCGTCGATGTCCCAGTACGAGGCGACCTTGAACTTCATCCGGTCGGACTCGCGGTCCACGACCAGACGCGTCGCCACCGACTGCACGCGACCCGCGGAGAGGCCGGACATGACCTTCTTCCACAGCACCGGGGAGACCTCGTAGCCGTAGAGGCGGTCGACGATGCGGCGCGCCTCCTGGGCCTCGACCAGGTCCTCGTTGATCTCGCGCGGGTTCTCGACGGCGGCCAGGATCGCCGGCTTGGTGATCTCGTGGAACACCATGCGGTGCACCGGGAGCCCCTTCGGCGGCTTGAGCTCGTCGAGCAGGTGCCAGGCGATGGCCTCCCCCTCGCGGTCCTCATCGGTGGCGAGGTAGAGGGCGTCGGCCTCCTTGGCCAGCTTCTTCAGCTTGGCGATGTGGGACTTCTTGTCGCGCGGCACCACGTAGTACGGCTCGAAGCCGTTCTCCACGTCGACCGCGAGGCGGCCCCACGGCTTGTCCTTGATCTTGGCCGGGGTGTCGGCAGCACTGTTGGGCAGGTCGCGGATGTGACCGATGGAGGACTCCACGACGTAGTCGGGGCCCAGGTATCCGCCGATGGTGCGCGCCTTGGCGGGCGACTCGACGATGACCAACTTGTGTGCCACTGGCATTCCCTTGCTTCTCACGGCCCCACCGGGACCGAACGGCCACACCGTAGCGCGAACCGCCCACGACGACGTGCGCAGGCATTCGATCCGCGCCCGTACCCACCACTCCCGGAGGAGTCACACGACCGGGTTGATCCGGCGTTCCTCGCGGTCCAGCAGGCCCTGGGCCGCAGCGTACGTCGCCGAGCTGTACGCGCCGATCGACCGCTCCTCCCACAACGCCTCCTGCATCGCCTCCAGGTAGCGGCGCTGCACGATCAGGGAGCGCTCCCAGCTGTCGGGACGGCGGTGCTTGAGCGCCGTGGTGGTGCCCATCAGCAGCGGGATGAAGCGGCGCGAGATCCACTCCACCAGCTCCGGGTCGAGCTTCTCCCCGTCGACGGTGATCTCGGCCATCGGCCCCACCAGGTCGACCGACCGCTCCCCCAGCGCCTTCATCAACCGGCTCAGCTCGGCGTTGCGGGCCTTCGTGCGCGGAGCGAAGTTGAGTCGGCGGATCAGGGCGGGCAGCGTGCCGCCGAAGCCCACGAGGCTCACCACCGCGACCGTGAAGGCGGCCAGGACCAGGGTCGCCCGGTGCTCGGTCCCGTGCGGGATCGACTGGGCGGCGGCCAGCGTGACCACGCCCCGCATCCCCGCCCACGCCAGGACCAGACCGCCGCGGCCCGTCAACGGTTCACGCCGCTCGAACGCGACGTCGGCGCTCGTACGGGCCACCCGCCGGCGCAGCTGGTCCAGGCGCAGCTCCTGGGTCTCGGTCTCCGGCTCCAGCGACTCGATCCGCTGCTCCGCGACGCCCAGCCACTCCTCGACGCGCTCGCGCCGCACCGGGCGTACCCGGCGGCCCAGCAGCAGCGGGCCAGCCACCCCGACGAACCGCAGCAGCACGAGCAGCCCGACCAGGACGGCCACCAGGAGCCACAGGTCGGCCAGGTCGCCCTCCGCGCTGGCCTGGTCGACCAGCGCGGGCAGCTCGAGACCCATCAGCAGGAAGACGCCGCTCTCCAGGACGAAGTTGACCGTCGCCCAGTTCGTCGCCTCGCTCTGCCGGTCGTGGGCGGTGAAGCGGCGCATCGCCTGGTGACCGGTGATGAGACCGGCGACGACCACCGCCAGGACGCCCGAGGCTCCGAGCTCCTCCGCCGGGAAGTAGGAGAGGAAGGGCACCGCGAACGAGATGGTCGTGTTGAGCACCGGGTCGCCCAGCCGCTGGCGCAGCAGCACCGTGGCCCACCCGACGGCCAGGCCGACCAGCACCGCACCCGCCACCGCCCACGCGAAGTCGAGCGCCGCGTCGCCCAGGCTGAAGGTGCCCACGGCTCCAGCGGCCAGTGCCGTACGCAGCACCACCAGGGCCGAGGCGTCGTTGACCAGGCTCTCCCCCTCCAGCACCGTCATCAGCCGCGGCGGCAGGCCGAGGCGCTTGCCGATCGCGGTCGCCGCGACGGCGTCGGTGGGGCTCAGCACCGCCCCCAGCGCCACCGCGAGGGCGAACGGGATGTGCGGGAACAGCCAGTGCACGACCACGCCGACGACCAGCGCGGAGACGATCACCAGGACCACCGACAGCCAGGCGATGAGCCCCAGGTTGCGGCGTACGTCGAGGATCGGCATCCGCACCGCCGAGGCGTACAGCAGCGGCGGCAGGACCCCGGCGAGGATCACCTCCGGGGCCACCTCGATCTCCGGCATCCCGGGCACGTAGCTCGCCCCGATGCCGAAGGCGAGGAGCAGCAACGGGGCGGCGATCCCGGTGCGGTGCGACAGCACGGACGCAACGACCAGGATCGCCAGGCCTCCGACGACGATCAGGATCAGCTCATGGGGCACCGTTCGAGGATAGGCACCGCCGGTGACACCCCCGCCAGGTCAGTCGAGGAGGAAGCCCTCGCGCACCAGCTCGGTGACCACCGGCAGGTACGTGGCCGACAGCTCCGCGCGGTCCGTCTCCAGCAGCACGCTCAACGCGTCGAGGATCTGGCCCACCGACAGGTCGCCGTCGCAGGCACCGACCAGCGCCGCCTCCACGGTGTCGGCGCTGCGGGCGCGACGCAGCCCGCGCTGCTGGCGCAGCACCACCGTGGACGGGTCCTCCGCCCCGGGAGCCCCGAAGGTCTCCTGCTGGACGTCGGGACGGCGCAGGAACCGCCGCGACTCGTCGACGGTGACGTCGAGGGCCGCGCCCCACTCGGCGATGGCGGGCCCGATCGGCTGCTCCACGTCGTAGGGCCACTCCAGCAGCGTGTGGCGCCCCGAACCGCCCGCGCGCACGTTGATCCAGCCGAAGCCGACCGACTCGATGCCCTGCTGCTCGAACCACGACAGCCAGGTGTCGTACCGGCTCGCGTAGTCGGGACGCCCGTGCACCCCCTCGTCCTTGAGCCACAGCTCGACGTACGAGGCGGGGTCGAGGACCTCGCGCTGCACCACGAACGCGTCGGTGTCGTCGCTCAGCCACGTCGCCAGGCGCTCGTCCCAGCCGCGGCCGCGCTCGATCGTCCAGTTGGCCAGGACCTGGCACCAGCCGCCGTCGTTGAGGTGGCGCGGCGCGGCGCGCACGATGTCCTCCACCACGCGGTCGCCCGGCAGGCCGGAGTCGCGGTACACCAGGCGCTCGCCGGTGGCCGGGGAGATCACGAACGGCGGGTTCGTGGCGATCAGGTCGAACTTCTCGCCCGCCACCGGCTCCCAGAAGGAGCCCTCGCGGACGTCCACGTCGACCTCGTTGAGGGCGGCGTTGACGCGGGCCACCCACAGGGCCCGCGTGTTGACGTCGGTCGCGACGACCTCGTCGGCGTGCGCGGCCAGGTGCAGCGCCTGCACCCCGCACCCGGTGCCGAGGTCGAGCGCGCGGCCGACCTCCTCGCGGATCGTCAGCTGGGCCAGCGACGTGGAGGCCGAGGAGATCCCGAGCACGTGGTCCGCGCCCACCTTGTTGGGCGAGCCGTCCAGCCCGGGCGTGAGGTCGGAGACGACCCACAGGTCGCGGTCGTCGGCGGTGTACGGGCGGCAGTCCAGCCGCGCCGCGACCTCGCTGACCGACTGCTCCAGCAGGCCCGCGTTGCACAGTTGGTCGACCAGCCCCGGCAGCGCGGCGTCCGCGGCGTCGCGGTCGACAGGAGCCTGCAGCAGGAACAGCCGGGTCAGCGTCGCCAGCGGCGAGCCGTCCGTCGTACGGCGCAACCCGGGCGTGGTCTCGTTGCGGCCCAGCGCGCGGTGCGCCTCCTCACCCAGCATCCCGGCGACGCCGTCCACGGTGAACCCGGCGTCGACCAGAGCCGTACGCAACCCAGCGGTGAAGTCGAGAGTCATGCCCGGATCCTCTCAGGTGCCCGCGACCGGTTGGCGGGCCGTCCGGGTCACTCCTCGGGCTTCTCCGTCGCCGACGGGGCCTCGGTGACCTTCGGCGACTCGGTCTCGTCGGTGATGCCGATGCACTCCTTCACCGCCGTCGCGAGCTCTCCGGCGTCGGCGGACTGGGCGCCCTCGGCGAAGACGGTGATGAAGTACTCACGGGTCGCCTTCGGTGTCAGGACGTCGGAGAGGCAGGCGCGCTGCTTCTTGGTGAACTCCTCCCGCGCCGTGTACTCGGTGCGCAGCTCCTCGCCCAGGTCGATGCCGCACTCGACGAAACCGTCGTACACCTGCGCGGCGTCCTCGCCGGCCAGGCCGGTGCCCAGGCCCGCGGACCCGTCCCGGATCTCCTCGGGCGTACCCGCCTCGCGGATCGCGTCGAGGCCGACCGCGTCGACCAGCGTCTCGGCGGCGCAGGTGGCGGTCTCGTCGTCCACGGCCGTCTCGCTGCCCTGCAACGTCTCGGTCATCGCCGTCACGTAGTCGCCGCGGCTCGCCGGGCCCTCGGCGTCCTCGCCGGAGCACGCCACCAGGAGCAGGGCGACGGGGGCGAGGAGCAGGGCACGGGTACGGCGGGACAACGGGACCTCCGGTGGGTGGCGCGGGGCGCGCGAGGGGGGACGACGCGCAGCGGCGCGGCGACTCCGAGGGTAGCGACCGGTCCACAGCCGTACGGTCCGCGAGGCCGGGTCTCGACGGGTTCGACCAACGGCTGGACGCGGGTCGAGCCCGCCGGGACCAGGGTCCCGACGGGCTCGACCAACGAGCGGGGCGATCAGGCCATCGCCACTCCTGATGCGGCGCGGCTAGGCCATCGCCATCGAACCCCGGCGCTTGGACATCACGACGACTACCACGATGATCGCAACCGCGGCGGCGGCGATCAGGTACCGGAGGCCGTCGTTCTGGTCGCTGCCCATGCTGAGCTGCACCACCGTGGTGGCGATCAGCAGCGAGACCAGGTTCATCACCTTGAGCAGCGGGTTGATCGCCGGACCGGCGGTGTCCTTGAACGGGTCCCCGACGGTGTCGCCGATGACGGTGGCGGCGTGGGCGTCGGAGCCCTTGCCGCCGTGGTGGCCGTCCTCGACCAGCTTCTTGGCGTTGTCCCAGGCACCACCCGCGTTGGCCAGGAAGACGGCCATCAGTGTGCCCGCTCCGATCGCGCCGGCCAGGAACCCGGCCAGAGCCTCGACGCCGAGACCGAACCCGACCGCGATCGGCGCCATCACCGCCAGCACGCCCGGCGTGACCAGCTCACGCAGCGAGTCGCGGGTGACGATGTCGACGACCTTGCCGTACTCCGGACGACCGGTGCCCTCCATGATCCCGGGGATCTCGCGGAACTGGCGACGCACCTCCATCACCACGGCCCCGGCCGCACGGCCGACCGCGTTGATGGCCAGACCGGAGAAGAGGAAGACCACCGCGGCGCCGATGAGGATGCCGACCAGGATCGCCGGGCTGAAGACGGTGAAGTCGAGCGCGTCCGTGGCGCCCGACTCCGCGAACGCCTCCGCCACGGAGGTGGCGTACGAGCCGAACAGCGCCGTCGCCGCCAGCACGGCGGTGGCGATCGCGATGCCCTTGGTGATCGCCTTGGTGGTGTTGCCGACCGCGTCGAGCTCGGTGAGGATCTGGGCGCCCTCCTCGTTGACGTCGCCCGACATCTCGGCGATGCCCTGGGCGTTGTCGGAGACCGGGCCGAAGGTGTCCATCGCGACGATCACGCCGACGGTGGTGAGCAGACCGCAGCCGGCCAGCGCGACCGCGAACAGGGACACCGTCAGCGTCGCGCCACCGAGCAGGAAGCCGCCGAAGACGGCGGCGCCGATGACGAGCGTGGTGTAGACCGCCGACTCGAAGCCGACCGAGAGGCCCGACAGGATGACGGTCGCGGGCCCGGTCAGCGACGTCGCGCCGACCTCCTTGACCGGGTTGTACTCGGTGCCGGTGTAGTAGCCGGTCAGCGCCAGGATCGCCGCCGCCATCACGACGCCGATGACGACCGCCACCGACGCGATCAGGCGGGGGTCGCCCTCGGCGCCGGCCATGTCCATGCCGGTGACGTTGGAGAACTCCGCGAAGCTGCTCGGCAGGTAGACGTACGACAGCACGACCGATGCCACGGCGCCGACGGCGGCCGAGACGTAGAAGGCGCGGTTGATGGTGACCAGGCCGTTCTCGCCGGCGCGGGGACGGGTGATGACGATGCCGAGCACCGCCGTGAGCGCGCCGATCGCGGGGATCAGGAGCGGGAAGACGAGGCCCGCGTCGCCGAACGCCTGCGAGCCGAGGATCAGGGCCGCGACGAGCGTGACCGCGTACGACTCGAACAGGTCGGCGGCCATGCCGGCGCAGTCACCGACGTTGTCGCCCACGTTGTCGGCGATGGTGGCGGCGTTGCGCGGGTCGTCCT
>NZ_JBJEHY010000055.1:0-16241 GCF_051876515.1 Nocardioides sp.
CTTCGTGGGCCCCGACCCGTTCAACCCTCCGTTCGCCCAGCTCGCCACCGCGTCCGTGATCGTGACGCTTCCCGTGATCGTCATCGTGCTGCTGTTCCAGCGCAAGATCGTCGCCGGCCTGACCTCCGGCGCAGTGAAGGGGTGATCAGCCGATGGCTGCCATCGAGATGAAGAACATCGTCAAGGAGTACGGCGACGGTTTCCCCGCGGTCAACGACGTCAGCATCGACGTCGCCGACGGGGAGTTCCTGATCCTCGTCGGGCCCTCGGGCTGCGGGAAGTCGACGCTGCTGCGGATGATCGTCGGGCTGGAGGACATCTCCTCGGGCGACATGGTGATCGGGGGCAAGCGGGTCAACGAGCTCGCGCCGCGCGAGCGCAACCTCGCGATGGTCTTCCAGAACTACGCCCTGTACCCCCACCTCACGGTGTACGAGAACATCGCCTTCCCGCTGCGGCTGGCCAAGATGCCGGACGCCGAGGTCGACGCCAAGGTGCGTGAGGCCTCCTCGCTGCTCGAGCTCGACGAGCATCTGGAGCGCAAGCCCGGCAACCTGTCGGGTGGTCAGCGCCAGCGCGTCGCGATGGGACGCGCCATCGTCCGCGAGGCCGACGCGTACCTCTTCGACGAGCCGCTCTCCAACCTCGACGCCAAGCTGCGCGGGCAGATGCGTACGGAGATCGCGCGCCTGCAGAAGCGCCTGGGGATCACCACGGTCTACGTCACCCACGACCAGACCGAGGCGATGACGCTGGGCGACAAGGTCGCGGTGCTGCGGCGCGGGGTGCTGCAGCAGCACGCGACCCCGCGGGAGCTGTACGAGAACCCCGCCAACCTGTTCGTCGCCGGTTTCATCGGCTCCCCGCCGATGAACTTCCTTCCGGCGACGCTGGAGGGCCGCACGCTGACGCTGCCCTTCGGGACGGTGGAGATCTCCGAGCGCAACGCCGAGCGGGCCGCCGGGCACGAGGTGCTGGTCGCCGGCATCCGGCCCGAGTTCTTCGAGGACGCCAGCCTGACCGACGAGGTCCGGGCGGCCACCGGGGTCACGTTCGAGGCCGACGTCGACGTGGTCGAGTGGCTCGGCCACGAGGCGTACGCGTACATCCCGTTCCAGGGCCACGACAAGGTGAGCAGCGACCTCTCGGAGCTCGCCAAGGACCTCGACACCGAGGGCCAGCAGGCGCAGCTCGTGGTGGCCCTCGACTCGGCCAGCCGGATCACCGCCGGCAGCCGGGCCACGCTGTGGTGCGACTTCACCAAGGGCCACCTGTTCGACCCGGTGACCGGGTTCAACCTGACCCTCGACGAGGACAACGCGGGCAGGGTGACGGGGGCGCTGCCCCCGCACATCGCCGCCCAGCGGGCAGCTCAGTAGCTGCCGAGGAACTTCTTGGGGGTGCCCGGCGGGGGCTGGCGCTGGACGTTGACCGACGCCATCAGTGCCATGCCGGTGACACGGACGGTGGGTGAGTTGGCGGTGACCTGTGAGGGCACCTTGTCCTTGCCCTGGACGAACTCCCCCATGATCGGGGTGCCGTCGACGACGACGTGGGTGTGCTCGTCCACGATGATCTGGACCTCGCCCATGATCGAGTTCGCCACGATCTCGGTCTCGGTGGCGCTGAACGTCGCCTCGCGCAGGTCCAGCACGACCGACCCCATGAGGGAGAACGCGGTGTGCCTGGCGGGCACGACCCAGGCCCCCTGACGCTTGGTCTCGCTCATCACCGCCCACGAGTTGTCGTGGGTGACGGTCGTGGGGACCCGCGGGGTGGGTCGTACGGACGGGAGCCCGGAGTCGGCGTGCGCCGGCAGGTCGACGGTGATCGGCACCAGCTCCGCGTACGTCCTGGCCTTGTACGTCGCCTCGAGCCGGTCGTCGAGCTCGTCGAAGTCCAGACGCCCCTCGCCTGCGGCGGTGCGCAGCACGTCGGCGACCTTCTCGCGGTCGGCGTCGGAGATGCGCATCTGCGACGGATCGTTGCCGTACTGGTCGAGCTGCCCCATGCGCACACCCTAGACGGCGGGGGTCAGGAAGGCCCCGGCGTCGCCCGCTCCGACAGGTACCGCCGTACGGCCGTCGCCGCGGCGCGACCCGCCCTCGAGGCGCCCACGGTGCTGGCCGAGGGGCCGTACCCGACGAGCTGGACGCGGGGGTCGACGGCGGACGTGGTGGCCCCCTGGACGTTGCCGGGCACCGCAACGAGCTGCACGCCCCCGGCAGCGGACCGCAGGCGCAGCGGGGCGAGGTGGTCGAGGGCGGCCCGGAACCCGGTGGCCCACAGGATCGCGTCGACGGCCTCGAAGGAGCCGTCCGCCCAGCGCACCCCGTCGGGCTCGATCCGGGCGAACATCTCCCGGCGGCGCCCGTAGACACCCAGCCGTGCCGCCTCCGCCTCCTGGGGTCGCAGCGCCAGCCCGGTCACGCCCACCACGCTCGCGGGCGGCAGCCCTGCCCGTACGCGGCGCTCGACCTCGGTGACGGCGGCCAGCCCCACCTCGGGGGTGAAGTCGTCGGTCCGCCAGACCGGCTCGCGCCGGGTCGTCCACACCACGTCGGCCACGGGGGCGAGCTCGCCGAGGAACTGGACCGCGGACGCGCCGCCTCCGACCACCAGCACCCGTCGACCGGTGAAGTGCTCCGGACCCGGGTAGTCGGCCGTGTGGAACTGCTCGCCCGCGAAGGTCTCGATGCCCGGGTAGTACGGCACGAACGGGCGCGTCCAGGTGCCGGTGGCGTTGACCAGCGTCCGCGTCCACCAGGTGCCGGCGTCGGCGCGCACCCGCAGCAGCTCGCCCTCGGAGGTGACGCGGTCGACCCGCACCGGGCGGAGGACGGGCAGGGAGAAGCTCTCCTCGTACGACCCGAAGTAGGCGGGGACCACCCGGTTGGCGGGCTCGGCGGTGCGCGGCGGCGCGGGTGCGTCGGGCAGGTCCGCGACGCCGTGCACGTCGTCCATGCCGAGCGAGTCCCAGCGGTGCTGCCAGGCGCCGCCCGGCCCCGGGTTGGCGTCGAGCAGGATGTGGTCGACGCCGAGCCTCAGCAGGTGGCGCGAGGCCGCCAGCCCCGCCTGACCGGCGCCGATGACCACGGAGTCGAGCACGTCCACGTGGGTGCAACGCACGTCTGCGCGCGGCTATGCCCAGGCAGGTGAGGACCAGCTCTCGTCACGCCGCCGGAACTCGACGCGCCCCTGGGGCGTCCGCGTCGCTCGGTAGGCCGGGTCATGGATGCGGTGGTGGTGATGGGCGCACAGGAGCAGGCCGTTGGCGAGGTCGCTCCGTCCGCCGCGTGACCACGGCACGAGATGGTGAGCCTCCGTCCAGGCTCCCGGGATGTCGCAGCCCTGGGCCCGACAGGTCTTGTCGCGGAGCAGGAGCGCCCTGCGCTGCGACCGGGTGAACAACCGCTGGGAGCGGCCCAGGTCGAGCACCTCCCCGTCGCCTCCCAGCACCGCTGGCACTATCTGGGCCTTGCAGGCCAGGCGGCGGGCCTCCTGGGCGCTGATCCGGTCGTGGCCGCCGTCGCCGCCGAGGGTGGCTGCAGCCAGGTCCGTCCGCAACGCGTCGATCGACAGCGTGACTACGAGCGTGGTGGCATCGCCGCCGTGGAGGGGAAGCCGACGCGGGTCGAGGGTCTCGAGGAGCTGGCAGAAGGCCTCTGCGGTGCGACGCCCGTACGGAACGGGGCGGGGCGCACCGGCAGGCTCTGCGGGCACGGCCGTACCGTCCCCGCAGGGGCTGGCGTCCTCGGCGCCGGCGGCGGCACGCGGATTCGTGAAGGCGTGGAGGTAGGTCGCCAGCCGCGCCGCACTCGCCTCGGGGATGAGCCCACTGATCCGCCACGTGCCATCGCCGAGGGAGCGCAGTCCGAGCCGCATGCGGTCGCGGGCGCTGCGCTCGAGGTCCGCCAGCGCACGAGCCTCGGCCTCCTCGGCCACGTCGGGCGCCACCACCTCCAGGATCCGGCGCCCCAGGCGTCGGAGGTCCGTGGGAACGAGGTCCGCAGCGTGCTCGACGAGAGCGGCCTCGGCCCTGGACGGGACGTCAGCGGGCAGCCCGCTGGGAAGCTCAGCGAGCGAGGCGGCCACCGCGGACGCCTGCGCGATCGTGACCGCTCCCCGTCGTACGGCACCGGCAAGGAGTGGGGCGTCGGCCAGGGAGTGCGCGAGCCGCAGCTCTGCAGCGCACTCCGCACGTCGGCGACGGGTGTGGCGAGCCGCCCATGCAGCGACGTCCCGGGCACCGGCGTCCGATGCCACGTCGGCAGACTCCGCACTCACCCGTAGACGCAGCTCGACCAAGCGGCTCTCGAGTGACGACAACGACACGAGCGCCGCGGCCTTGTCCCGGGTGGCCATGAAGGCAGGGTCGTGGTCCGCGACTGACGCGAGAGCATGGTCGATGGCTCTCGCTGCGAGAAGGATCGGGTGGTCCACGGGTGCCTCCGAGTCGGCGTGGTGCGTGGGCTGACTCGACCAACCTATTCGAACATGTGTTCGATAGCCAGGCTGGTCTAGTTCCCCCGAACGGGAGTCCCGCGCGACCGACAAGACGCGAACCTTCGGCCGTACGGATCGGGGCCTTCGACCCTGCCCCCTGGCGCCGGGACGGCGGAGCATGGAGGTGAGAGGAGCCAGCCATGTCCGTCCTGGTGGTGCACGAGTCCATGTGGGGCAACACGAAGGCCGTCGCGGAGGCGGTCGCCGAGGGACTGGGCGGCGCGACGGTCCTCGACGTGTCGCAGGCGCCCAGCCCCCTGCCCGACCAGGTGAGGCTGCTGGTGGTCGGCGGACCGACGCACGCGTTCTCGATGAGCCGTGCGTCGACGCGTGAGGACGCCCTGGCCCGCGGTGCCACGCCGGAGCACGAGGGGCGTGGCATCCGGGAGTGGCTCGCCGAGCTGCCGCGGGCAGAGCGCGTGGGCCGGGTCGGCATCGCCACGTTCGACACACGGGTGGCGAAGGTGCGCCACTTCCCCGGTTCCGCGGCCAAGGCCGCGGCGAAGGAGGTCAAGCGGCACCACCTCGGCACGCTCGTGGCGTCGGAGAGCTTCTTCGTCGAGGACTACGAGGGGCCGCTGCTCCCGGGAGAGCTCGACCGCGCCCGCGACTGGGGCGCCTCTCTCATCGACTGACCGCGCCGCTCGCCGAGGCGCCCGGCCCCACCGGGACCGGGCGCTCTCGACCGCGAATCTGCCGCGTCTCAGCCGCGGGTCGGGCTGCTGGCCACCATCGCGTTGACCAGGTCGGCCGCGACCTCCGGGGAGTCGACCGTCACGGCGAACGGCGAGCCCTCGCGCCGAGACAGCACCAGCCCCGGCCCGCGCCGGACCACGGCGGCGTGCCCGCGCGGGGTCACCCGGTATCCCCAGCCGCCCCAGGCGAGCGGCTCGATCAGCGCCGGGTGCGCGGCAGTCACCTCACCCAACGGCACCGTCACCCGGGGCCAGCGCGCCGGCCCCCACGCCACGGTCACGGCCGCGTTGTCCACGCGCACCATGATCCGGTGGACCCAGGCGACCACGAACGCCGCGACGCCCAGCACCACGGCGACGGGCCACAGCACGAACACGGTGGCGACGGCGGCCACCACGAGCACGACGCCCGCGAGCAGCAGCCACGGCGACGACGACTGCCCCACCCACGTCACCCGCTCGTCCGGTCGCAGCTGCACCGACGAGGGCGGCGTCGCCACCGGCCCCTGCCTGCGCGGCGAGAACGGCACCAGGAGCCAGGTCACCGCGGCCACCAGCGTCGGCACCAGCAGGATCGCGAAGACCAACGTCACCGGCGACAGGTCCACCTCCTCCACGGTGGCCGCACCCGCCGAGCCACTCAGGACGGCCGCGTACGTCGTCGCCATCACCCACGCGGTCCAGGCGCCGGACACGACCCCGACGACGGCGGGCACCACCCTGCGCAGCAGCGCCAGGCAGGCCAGGCCACCGGCCGCGAAGACCGTGGTGAACAGGGCGAACACCACCGTGAAGTCGAACAGGGACGCCGTGCCGTCGACCTCCCCGCGCGGACCCCAGTGGGTGGGCAGCGGGTCGGGGACGTCGGCTCCGTACGCGAGCCGGTAGAGCACCACCGACAGGGGCGCCAGGACCAGCAGGAGCGCGACCGCGAACAGTCGCAGGTAGCTCAGTCGGGGGTTCATGCCATCGCCTTTCGGACTTCGTCGATCAGTTGGTCGGGAGTCAGACCGAGGTGGGTCGCGCGCTGCACCAGGTCCGAGACCTGTTCCCGCAGCTGCACCCACTCGCGGTCGTCGGCGCGCAGGTCCTGGCGGACGTGGGCACCTCGGCCCCGACGCAGGTCCACCACGCCCTCGTCGCGCAGGGCGGCGTACGCCCTCAGCACCGTGTGCATGTTGACGTCGAGGCCGGCGGCGAGCTCGCGTGCGGGGGGCAGCTTCTCCCCCGGCTCGAGCGTGCCGTCGACGACGGCCTTGCGCACCTGGGCCGCGATCTGGTCGGCCAGACCGATCCGGCTGTCGTGCTCAACTCGGAAGAACATAGTTCGCATGTTAGTAGAACAATGCGCATTG
Organism: Nocardioides sp.; assembly: GCF_051876515.1. GTDB lineage: Bacteria > Actinomycetota > Actinomycetes > Propionibacteriales > Nocardioidaceae > Nocardioides. Next base: position 6,557 of record NZ_JBJEHY010000055.1, read on the forward strand.
CGTCCACCCTGCGCGACGACCCGGTCGGCACCCCTCTCAGCCCACGGGCGGCGCGCCGGTGACCCCGGGCCCGTGCCCACGGCGTACGACCTCGGCGCGGGCCCGCTCGATCCCGCCGTGCTCCAGGGCCGCGAGGCCCGACTCCCCCGCCCACACCGTCCGGCCGTCGCGGCGCACCGCGACCCTCATCGAGGCGCCGAGGTGCTCGATGGCTCCGGGCACGTTGCGCCGCTCCCTGGGCAGCGGCACCGGCAGTACGTGGGCGCTGCCGAGGTCGCCGGCGCCCTCGATCTCGACGCCCCAGCGGGCGCTGCGGCCGCGCAGCAGCCAGCGCTCGTCCCCGACCTCGGCCCGCACCGGGGAGACCAGCGGGTCGCCCAGGCGTACGAGGCGACCGTCGGGGAGGTGCACGACGACCGCGGTCACGGTGGTCCGCAGCGGCCCGGCGGTCACCTCACCGCCCGCGAACGCGACGCAGGCGGCGGGCTCCGCGAACCCCTGGGCCTGGCCCCACCACCAGGCGTCGGGGAACCCGCCCCGGCCCCAGTTCTTCTCCGCGTACACCGACCAGCCGTCGAGCTCCCACACCTCGCCGCCGACCACGGCGCGACCGTGCGCGGTACCGCCGAGCAGCCACGGGTGCCAGTACTGGTTGAGGCCGGGGACGCAGTGGAAGACGCTCGACCCGCCCCACCGGCGCCGCGGCCACGCGGAGGGCCCGGAGACGCGCACGTCGAGGCGCGCGTCCTCGCCCAGGTCGACGACCAGCCGGTCGGCGCTCCCCCGGAACGCCTCCCCCGCGTACGCCCCCAGCGCCCCCGGGTCGGCCTCGCCGTCGGGGTGCGCGACGGTCCGCAGGAAGCCACCCGGGCGCGCGGCCAGCCCCAGCGTCGCCCACCTGCCGTCGGCCGCGCGGTTGATCCCGCACAGGGCGATCAGCACCCGTCCCGAACCGGGGTCGGTGAACCGCCAGAAGTACCCCTCCATCGCGACGCCGTGGGCGCGGAGCGGATCACCGAACGGGAGGTCGGCTCCGGTCGCTCGGTACAGCCGCAGCGGTGAGGTGACGCGGGGCGTCATCCAGCCACGGTACGCCCGAGGCGTGGCACCATCGGGAGATGCTGCGCCTCACCGACGTCATCATCGACTGCCCGGACGCGATGGAGCTCGCGGCCTTCTACTCGGCCGTCACGGGGCTGCCGCTCACCGACGACAGCACCGCGGAGTGGGCGGGGATCGACGTGGGCGGGATCGAGCTCGCCTTCACACCGGTCGAGGACTACCGCGCCCCGCGGTGGCCCGACCGCGAGCACCCCAAGCAGTTCCACCTCGACTTCGAGGTCGAGCACCTCGAGGTCGAGCACGAGCGCGTCCTCTCACTCGGCGCAACCCTGGAGCAGGACCACTCCGATCCCGACGGCTTCGGCTTCCGCGTCTACACCGACCCGGTCGGCCACCCCTTCTGCCTGTGCCGCAACCCGGGGGTGGCGTGGGTCGACGGGCGCCCTGTCTGGCCGGGACGCGCCTGACGCTGCACGGGGTGCCGCTGCACCGAGGCGTACGGTCGAAGCATGCCCATCACACTCGAGAACGTCGGCATCGCCGTCCGCGACATCGAGGCGGCCATCGCCTTCTTCACCGACCTCGGCCTGACCGTCCTGGGCCGCGACACGGTCAGTGGCGAGTGGGCCGACACGGCGGTGGGCCTGGACGGCAACCACGCCAAGATCGCGATGCTGCAGACACCGGGCGGTGGGGGCCGCCTCGAGCTGTTCGAGTACATCCATCCCGAGGCTGTCGAGACCAGCCCGACGTTGCCACACGAGATCGGGATGCACAGGGTCGCCTTCTCCGTCGACGACCTCGACGAGGCGCTCGAGACCGCCGCGCGCCACGGCTGCCACCCGCTTCGCGGCGTCGCGACGTACGAGGACGTCTACAAGCTGACGTACGTCCGCGGTCCGAGCGGGATCCTGGTCATGCTCGCGCAGGCCTTGACCGGCCCCTGACCCCCACGACGACCGCGACGCCGAGCAGCACGACGCCGAGCGCAGCGACGCCGCGTCCGGTGTTGTAGCGGGCCAGGTTGGCCTCGTAGCACTTCGCGGCGACCTCCTCCCTGAGCGCCGGCGTCCACTCCCCGCCCGGCTCGGAGGCGTCGCCGTTCACGCCCGCGTCCCACGGCGCGACGACGCACCCGAACCCGCCACCGGAGGCAACTTCCTTCACCCCCGTCGAGCTCAGATCCACGCTGATGTTGTCGAGCATCAGCACCGCTGCCCCCACGAACGCCACGAGGGCCGCGGCCAGACACACGAGGGCGAGGAGACGAGTTCGCATGCGCCAGAAGGTAGCCACGTTCTGGGTACATCGCCGCGGAACCCCGCCGAACCGGTTGACCAGCCGGTCCGCACGTCCCACGCTCGTCCTCGCCGCGTCCGACAGACCGGGCGGGCGCGGCACCGTGGGGGGACACCGTGGCAGTCAGCACCACCGAGAGCACGTACACCTGGACCGGGGCGGCCACCGACGCGGTGCGCCGGCTCGGGTCGACCACGGCCGCGGGCGCCTTGCTCGGCCTCCTGGTCGGCGGCGTCGGCGGACGGCTCGCGATGTTCCTGCTCGCCCGGCTCAACCCGGGACCAGCGGCGTGCGCAGCGACGACGGGTTCACAATCGGCCAGTTCACGGCGTCGGGCACCCTCAACCTGCTCGTGGTCGCCACCGTGTTCGGCGCCCTCGGGGCCGCCGTCTACACGGTGCTGCGGCCCCTGCTGATCGGTCCGCGCTGGTTCCAGGTGCTCTCGATCAGCCTCGGGCCGGCGGTCGTGGTCGGCGAGCAGCTGGTCCACGTGGACGGCGTCGACTTCACCCTCCTGTCGCCGGCCTGGCTCGCGATCGTCCTGTTCATGGCGATCCCCGGCGTGTACGCCGGCAGCCTCACGCTGCTCGCCGAACGCTGGCGTCCTCCGCGGGGCCCGTTCGCCCGGGCGCCCTGGCCGGCGGCGCTGGTGCCGCTGGTCGCGTACGGACCGGTCGCCCCACTGCTGGTGGCTCTGGCCGGCGCCTGGCTGGTCCTCGAAGCCGTACGCCGCCGGTTCGGCTCCGTGCCGTGGGCGGCCCCTGCCGCGTGGGCGGGTCGGGCGGCGCTCACGGTGGTGTTCGTGGTCGCGCTCGTACGCCTGCTCGACGAGGCCGGACAGCTGGTCGGATGACCCGACCGCGGTGGGCCCGACGCGTGCGCCGGGCCCACCGGGCAACCCCTGCCGATGTGGTCGGACCACTGTTCACGGATCACGGTCGCCACACAGGGTCGGAACCTGCCGTGGCCCGTCCGCCCCAGGGGTGGGGCGAGAACTGCGGGAAGACTAGCCGCGGGAGCTGCGCACCCGCGACCGGATTCCGGCTCAGCGCCAGCCGAGCCCGGGCGCCACGTCCTCCACGATGGTCCTGAGCAGGCGGGCGTTGTACTCGACGCCCAGCTGGTTGGGGACCGTCAGCAGGACCGTGTCGGCGGCCGCGACCGCCTCGTCCTCGGCCAGCTGCTCCACCAGCACGTCCGGCTCGGCCGCGTACGACCTTCCGAAGACGGCGCGGAAGTTGTCGATGGTGCCGACCTGGTCGGACGAGGCCCCCTCGCCACCGAAGTACATGCGGTCCTCGTCGGTGGTGATCGGCATGATCGACCGGCTCACCGAGACGCGCGGCGTGAAGCCGTGGTCGTGCTTGGCCCACTCCTCGTGGAACGCCTCGATCTGCTTGCGCTGCTGCACGTGGAACGGCTCACCCGTCTCGTCGGCCTTCAGCGTCGAGCTCATCAGGTTCATGCCCTGCTCGGCGGTCCACCGGGCCGTGGAGTCCGACCCCGCGCCCCACCAGATCCGCTCGCGCAGACCGGCCGAGTGCGGCTCGAGGCGCAGCAGACCCGGCGGGTTGGGGAACATCGGGCGCGGGTTCGGCTGCGCGAACCCGTTGCCCTTCAGCACCTCCAGCAGCACCTCGGTGTGCCGGCGCGCCATGTCCGCCCCGTCCGCGCTCTCGCCCTCGGCGGGCGCGTACCCGAAGTAGCGCCACCCGTCGATGACCTGCTCCGGTGATCCCCGGCTGATGCCGAGCTGCAGCCTGCCGGTGGCGATGAGGTCCGCGGCACCCGCGTCCTCGGCCATGTACATCGGGTTCTCGTAGCGCATGTCGATGACGCCGGTGCCGATCTCGATGCGCGAGGTCCGCGCCCCGATCGCCGCCAGCAGCGGGAACGGCGAGCCGAGCTGGCGGGCGAAGTGGTGCACCCGGAAGTACGCGCCGTCCACGCCGATCTCCTCGGCGGCGACCGCCAGGTCGATCGACTGCAGCAGCGTGTCCGAGGCCGTCCGCACCTGGGAGTGCGGGGAGTCGGTCCAGTGCCCGAAGTTGAGGAATCCGATCTTCTTCACGCCTGGTTGAGCAATCAACGAGCGCGGGTTGTTCCCTGGGCCCGTCAGCAGGCCTCCCCGGCCTGCATGGGGCAGTCGGTGGGCTGCCACCAGTCCCCGATGTAGGCGGCGTCCAGCACCTCGTAGGGCATCCCCTCCACGTCTGGCGCGTCCGCACTCACCCGCTCGAGGTCGAGTGCGCCGTCACGCATCCGCCAGCGGTACACGTCGGTGACCCCGCTGAACTCGTCGGTCATCTCGAGCGTGTGGCCCTGCACCTCGTACGGCCCCTCCCAGCCGACGTGCCACACCTCGTCCTTCTCGAAGTAGGCCACCTCGAAACGGCCCTCGGCGAACGTGTACACCGCCACGTGGGTACGCGGGGTCCGCTGGTCGCGGACGAACCGGTCCGCCCACTCCCCCATCCCGGCCGCCTCGATCTGCCTCACCATCCGCTCGCGCGGCATCCGGCTCAGCCAGCTGCCGTCGATCGGCGTCTGCTTCGACTCGGGCGTCGGCTCCTGGCCTCGCTGGCGAAGTTGCCGATCGCCTTCTTCTCGGTGCCCATGAGGTGCAGCACCTTCTCGGCGAACGCGCGCACCTCAGCGGCCTCGTCGGCCTCGTACAGCCCGGCGTCGAGCGCGGCCAGCGGCAGCATGCCGCGCGAGGAGGACGAGCAGTGGAAGAAGTAGGCCAGCGCGGTGGAGCCGCACACGGTGCCCAGCGCGTACGTGGTGGCGGCGAGGTCGCGCAGCCCGCCACCCAGCCCGCCGAACTCCTCGGGCACGACCAGACCGAGCAGACCGGCGTCGCCGAGCCGTTCTTCGCGTAGTTGTCCAACGTCACGACGTGACGGGAACGGTCGTGACGGCGCACGCTGTGCGCCAGAGCGGTCAGGGACGCCGAGTCGACAGGGGTGTCGACGTCGACCTCCTCGAGCAGGCGGACCAGGTCCTCGGTCGCGACCGAGGAGTCCAGCCCGGCGAGCGTGGCGTCGAAGTGACGGACCCCGCTCTTGAGGGCGGTGATCGCCTTCACCAGCCCGAGCCGGTCACGGTCGTGGAGCCCGACGCGCAGGGGCACCGGACGGGCCAGGGCGACCGCCTCCTGCAGGAGGCCGCGCACCCGCAGCGGGGTCGCGGTGCCGGCGGTGTCGGGCAGCCCGATCTCCAGCACCGCGGCCGCGGAGAGCCTCTCGACGGCGGCGAGCACGGCGTCCAGCTTCTCCGCGTCGAAGCCGTCGCGCAGGTGGACCGCGCAACGCTCGGCGATCCCGTCGACGGCCGCGAGGACCGCGTCGAGCTGTTCGGGGTCGGCCGGGTCGACGGTGAACTCCACGACTCCGACGCCGGCGGTCAGCGCAACGTCGGCCTGGGCCCGGTCGGCCACCAGGACGCTGGCCTCGGCGCGCGGCGCGGAGGCAGGGATCCGGGCGAGCGCCTCGGCGGGGCCGACGGTCGTGGTGAGGTCGGCGATGCGTACGCGGGAACCGGCCGCGGCGACGCTGGCCACGACGGCCGGCACCTCCTCGACCCGGCCGGCGCGCACGAGCGCCTCGGCCACACCGCCGTCGGCCAGGGTCGCCACGTCGGGCAGGACGTCGGCGAACTGGCCCAGCCGCGGGAGTGGAAGAGCAGCGGTGCGGAGCGGCGGGCGGCGCGGGCCGCCACGACCTCCCCGACGAAGATGGTGTGGTCGCCACCGGGGTACTCGTGGACCACGCGGCAGTCGAACCAGCCCAGCGCGCTGTCGAGCAGCGGGGCGCCCGTCTCGGCGGTGTCCCAGTCCAGCCCGGCGAACCGGTCGGCGACCGAGGCGTCCATGCCGGCGAAGCGCCGCCCGACGTCCATCTGGTCTTGGCGAGGACGTTGATGCCGAACAGCTTGCCGTCGCTGATCAGCTGGTGCGTGTAGAGGGTCCGGGTCAGGCAGATCGAGACCAGGGGCGGGTCGAGGCTGACACTGGAGAACGAGCTGGCCGTCATGCCGTGCCAGGCACCGTCACCGGTCAGCGTCGTCACCACGGTGAACCGCTGGGCCACTGGCTCATGACGTCACGGAACGTCGCTGCGTCGACCATCGGTCACCTCCCTTCACTTCGCTACAGAATATACGATATCTGTTCTTGGCGCGAGACGTCAGGAGAACGCCGGAGTGAGCACAATGGCCTCGACGTATATATGATTTCCAAGGGCGTGCCCCGCGCGCCCCACGGTCGGGGTTGAGAGACTCACTCCGAGAACCCCTGTCCCCGGGAGAGACCTGATGACTCGTCGCAGCAACGGCGCCACCGGCGTCCGACCGATCGCCCACCACTCGCTGGTGGACCGCGTGACCGACGAGCTGCACCGCGCCATCCTCAACGGCGACCTCGCCCCCGGCTCCACCGTCTCGATCGTCGACCTGTGCGAGCGCTTCGACATCAGCCACATCCCCGTGCGCGAGGCCCTGCGCCGCCTCGAGAGCGAGGGCGTGATCAGCCTCCGCCCCGGCCGCTCCGCCCTGGTCGCGACGGTGACGGTCGAGGAGCTCCGCAACATCTACCAGCTCCGCAAGCTGATCGAGGGCGACCTGTGCCTGCGTGCCGGCGCCGCCATCACCGAGGAGCGGCTGCAGGACGCCGAGGACGCCCTCGCCGAGTACATCGGCATCGAGCGCGAGCCGGCCGCCCTGGCCGCCAAGCACCACGCCTTCCACGAGGCGATGCTCCTGGACGAGATCGGCCCCGCCGACGCCCACGTCCTGCGCCTGCTCTGGAAGGCCTCCGACCGCTACCTGCACCTGCTCATGGCGGACCTCGACCACCAGCCGGAGACCCAGGAGGCGCGCATCGAGGAGCACCGCGCCCTGCTCGACCTGGCCCGCGCCGGCAAGGTCACCGAGCTGCGTGACGCGTGGGTCGCCCACCTGCAGAGCACCGAGAACGCGCTGGCCGACGCGCTCACCGTCCGCGACGAGACCGTCTGACCTCACGCTCGACGCACGAGGAGCCCTGACCCAGGTGGGTCAGGGCTCCTGTCGCGTCAGGACCTCAGGTGGTGAGCACGCCGCCCGCGAGCGCCCAGGGCCGGCCGTCGACGACGTCGGTGCCCCGTGAGACGAACCGGTTGGTCGCGCAGGCCGGTCGTACGACGGTCACCGTCACCCCGACCTCGGCGCGGACGAGCTCGGGCCGGCTGATCACGCCTGCGAACGGGTTCTCAACCACGTCTCCTGGTACGCCGACCGCGACCACGCCCGACGCCTCGCCCAGCACCTCGACGGGGACTTGGTGGTCCTCATCTGGTCGCTGTGCTCCGTGCTCAGCGGCCTGGCCACCACGTTCGTCATGTTCTTCATGATCCGCATCGCCATCGGCGCGGCCGGTCAGCTGTACAACCCGCCGGCCTCCTCCCTGCTGGCCGACTACTACCCGAACGCCTCGCGCGGCAAGGCGTACGGCTTCGAGCGCGCCGGCTACTACATGGGGCTGCCCGCCGGCGTCATCATCGGCGGCGCCGTGGCCGAGGCGCTGGACTGGCGGGCGGTCTTCTTCATCGCCGCCGTCCCCGGCCTCGTCATCGCCGTCCTGATGGCCACGGTCAAGGAGCCCGTGCGCGGGCTGGGAGACCGGATCGACCGGCTGCGCGCGGCGCGCGGCGTGGAGTCCGACGACGCCGCGCACGACGACCACGCCGTCATCACCGGCTCGACCGCCTCGATCTGGGACGACGCCAAGGGCCTGCTGCGGATCCGCACCCTGCGCGGCGTGATCGCCGCCCAGGCGATCCTCTCCCTGGGCGTCGCCGGACTCTTCTACTGGCTCCCGACCTTCATGGAGCGCGTCGAGGGCCTCGAGACCGACGCGGCCTCCGGCCTGGCCGGCGGCGTCGGCGGCGCCGGCATCGTGATCGGCATCCTCATCGGCTCGAAGGTCGGCGACCGCAACCGCGGCCAGGGCTGGCGCATCCGGATCTCGGCAGTCTTCCTGATGGTCGGTGCCGTCGGCCTGGCCCTGACGGTGCTGCTGCCCGGCGTGGGCGTACGGTCGGCGATGGTCGCCCTGGCCTGCGTCGGCTTCGCCGCGGCCATGCCCAACCTGACCGCCTCCGCGGCCAACGTGGTGCCCGCGACGAACCGCGGCATGGGCTTCGCGCTGCTGCAGTTCCTGACCACGCTGGGCGGCGCGTTCGGGCCGCTGCTCGTGGGATCGATGTCCGACGTGTTCGGCTCGATCAGCCCCGCGATGCTGTGCCTGCTCCCGCCCCTGTTCGCCTCGTCGGTGATCCTGTGGACGGTCCGCAACTCCTACGAGGACGACGCGGCGGCGGCGACCGTGCGCAGCTGACGGCCCCTCACACCAGGGCGGCCTCCAGCACCGTACGGATCCGTGCCGGCACCGGCGTGGGCCGCCGGGTGTCGCGGTCCACGAAGACCTGCACCCAGTGGCCGACGGCGGCGACCGGACCGCCGGGCGTGAAGACGCCCAGGCGCAGCGTCACGCTGCTGGTCCCGACGCGGGTCACCGCCAGGCCGACCACGAGGGGGTCGGGGTACCGCACCTCGGACAGGTACCGGCAGCCCGACTCCGCGACGACGGCCAGCCACGGGGCTCCCGCCCAGTCGGTCCCGGTCGCCTCGGTGAGCCAACGGTCGATCGCGTTGTCGAAGAGCTCGTAGTAGACGGCGTTGTTGAGGTGTCCGTACGCGTCGTTGTCGCGCCACCGGGTCGCGACCGGCCGGTGGACCGGGAAGTCGTCGCTCGTCAGGTCGCCCATGGCGCCATCCTGACAGCCGGCGCCGGCGCAGGTGCGCCGGGACGTGTCGGGCTCAGGCGAAGGTGTGGACGAACGCCAGCCCGTCGATGGCCGGTACGGGCTCACCCGCGGGGACGTACGCCCACGTGCGGGCCCCGGGCCACAGCACCTCGACGTCGGTCGGGAAGACCTCACCGGCCATGGACGCGCGACCGAGCAGCTCCCCGACCAGCCCGTCGACCGGGGCACGGTGCAGGTCGGCACCGGCGGCCCGGACGGTCGCGGTGCCGGGCCGCGCCCAGCCCGCGGGGAACTCGACGACCTACGCAACGGAGGCGCACGTGCGACCCCATGTGGAACTGATCCAGGAAGACGACTACGTCTGGCACGGCGCCGAGCTGCCGGGCGGAGAGGGCCGCGCGAGCGAGCGCCGCCTCTCGGTGGACGAGGAGGACGGCTCCTCCCCGCTGCGCGTCGACTTCCACACCGACTGGGGCCGCAGCGCGGGCATCCACCACGCCAACACCGAGTACTACGTG
>NZ_JBJEHY010000056.1:0-1876 GCF_051876515.1 Nocardioides sp.
CGACCCCGGAGGAGCGCGAGGTCCTCTGGCCGCGGCTCGACGCCCTGTACGCCGACTTCGCGACGTACCGGTCGTGGGCGGACCGCGAGATCCCCATCGTGGTCCTCGAGCCCCGCTGAGCGACGCGCCGAGATCCGGACAGCGCACACGTCCCGGAAAGTCGACTGGTTTAATCGAACTAATTCAGTCAACTTTCTGGAGTGCGAGTTGTCCCTCCCCGATCTCGCCCGCCGCTCCGTGCTGCGGGCCGCGGCGGCCAGCACCGTCGTCGGAGCCTCGGCCGGCACCAGTCTGGCCGCCGCGCCGCAGGCCAGCGCCGCCCGACGCCCCGACGTCGTGCTGATCCTCGTCGACGACCTCGGCTTCTCCGACATCAGCCGGTTCGGCTCGGAGATCCCGACCCCGCACATCGACCAGATCGGCGAGTCCGGCACCACCTTCACGAACTTCTACAACAACGCGCGCTGCTGCCCGACGCGCGCGTCGGTGCTCACCGGGCTGTACCCGACCACCGCCGGGGTCGGGCACATGAACGTCGACCAGGGCAGCCCCCAGTACCGGGGCCACCTGGCGCCCGAGGCCGCCACCCTGGCCGAGTCGCTGGGAGCCGCCGGTTACCGCACGTCGATGAGCGGCAAGTGGCACCTCGGCGAGTGGCGGACCGGGGTACGGCCCTCCAGCCGGGGCTTCGACCGCTCCTACGGGATCCTCGACGGGTACGGCTCCTACTTCAGGCCACAGCTGTTCCGCAACGACCGTCGGATCGGCCGCCCCACCTCCCGCGACTTCTACCTCACCGACGCGATCGCCGACCACGCCGTCGAGTCGATCGAGCAGTTCGCCCGCGGCGACCGGCCGTTCTTCAGCTACGTCGCGTTCACCGGCGCCCACTGGCCGCTGCACGCGCCCGAGGAGGACGTGGCGCAGTTCCGGGGTCGCTACCTCAACGGCTGGGACGAGGTCCGCCGCGCGCGGTTCGAGCGGCAGCGGGACGCGGGCCTGCTGCCCGGCGTCACCACCCCGGGACGCCGGGACGGCCAGGTTCCGCAGTGGTCCGACGTCCACGAGAAGTCGTGGCAGGACCGGCGGATGGCCGTCTACGCCGCCCAGGTGCACCGGCTCGACGTCGGCGTCGGCCGGGTCCTCGACGCCCTCGAACGCACGGGACGGCGCGACAACACCCTCGTGCTGTTCCTCTCGGACAACGGAGGCTGCGCCGAGGCGCTGGGGGCCGGCAGCGCCGGGCAGGCGGTCAGCGTGGACGGGGCGCGGGTGCGCGCCGGCAACGACCCGACGATCTGGCCCGGCGCCAGCGACACGTACGCCAGCTACGGGCGCGGGTGGGCGCACGTCTCCAACACGCCGTTCGCCAGCTACAAGCACTTCACCGACGAGGGCGGCATCTCCACGCCCCTGCTCGCCTCCCTGCCCGCGAGGTTCACCGCCGGCGGGGTGAGCCACGCGCCGCTGCACGTGGTCGACCTGGTGCCCACGGTCCTGGACGTGACGGGGACCCAGCACCTGCGCCGTCGCCGGGGCAGGCGCACCCGCCCGCTGGCCGGGCGCAGCTTCGCCGCCGTGGCGGCCGGCCGGGACAACGGCGCCTGGACGGCCCACCGGTCGATCTTCTGGGAGCACGAGGGCAACCGGGCCGTACGACGGGGCCGCTGGAAGCTGGTGGCCCGCCACGGCCGGGGGTGGCGCCTGTACGACCTGGAGGCCGACCGCACCGAGAGCCGCAACGTGGCCCGCCGGCACCCGTGGCTCGTCGCCGAGCTCTCCGGCGAGTGGCGCCGCTGGGCGCGTCGGGTCGGGGTGCGGCGGTGGCGCTCGCGCGGTGGTTACCGCGGAGCGCCGCTGGTCAGGTGAGGGCGGC
>NZ_JBJEHY010000056.1:1976-3535 GCF_051876515.1 Nocardioides sp.
CGCCCGACCCACCTCCTAGGCTGGCGCGATGGACCTCCAGACGGCGGACGAACGGCCCCTGCTCGAGCGGATGCTGGACCGGCAGCGCGAGGAGGTCGCCGGCCTGCTGGACGGGCTCGACGAGGCCGCCGCGCGGGCCCGGCTGGTCCCGTCCCTGACCACGCCGCTGGGACTGGTCACGCACGCCACCTTCGTGGAGCAGGTCTGGTTCCACCACCGCGTCGACGGCCGCAGCCGGGAGGAGCTCGGCATCCCACGCACCGTCGACGCGAGCTTCCGGCTCGCCACGACCGACACGGTGGAGTCGGTGCGGGCGGCGTACGCGGAGGCCTGCGAGCGTTCCCGCCAGATCGCGGCCCAGCACGAGCTGGACGAACGGTTCGACTGGTACGGCAACCCGGTCAGCCTGCGTTTCGTGTACGTCCACATGGTCGCCGAGCTGGCCCGTCACGCCGGGCACGGCGACATCCTCGTGGAGCAGTTGGCGGACGGCGCCGTGAGTCGCTGAGCCGGTGCGCGAGGCCCGTCGTCGCGGCGCGCCCGCTCCTCCAGCGGTCGCGGCTGAGCACCGTCACCCCCGCGGTGCTCGGCCGGGGCCCGTCCTACGGCTGCGCACCGAGGGCGTGGCCCGCGTCGACGTACAGGCAGAAGGGGTGGCCGGCAGGGTCGAGCAGGACCCGGACGTTGTCCTGGGGCTGCTCCCCCGCGAGCCGCGCCCCCAGCCCGATCGCACGCGCCGTCTCGGCGGCCAGGTCGGTGACCTCGAAATCGAGGTGCAGCATCATCTGCTGCGCGCCGGGCCGCGGCGGCCACGTCGGCGGGACGTGGTCGGGGTTGTGCTGGACGCTGAGGTACGCCACCCCCTCGCCCGGGTCCAGCGCCGCGTCCGTCTCGTCGGCATGGTGGATCGTCCAGCCCCGCAGCTGGTTGTAGAACGTGGCCAGCACGGCCACGTCGTCCGTGTCGAGCACGACGCCCCACCAGTCGTGCCGCTGCCACCGGTCCCGAGAGTCGACCATCGACTCATCGTGCCACGGGGTCGGGCCACGGTGGTTGAGCCTGTCAGGTGATCGGTGGTTGAGCTTGTCGAAACCACTGGTCTACTGCCCGCCCCGGAGTGTCAGAGGGCGTCCCTAGCGTTGCACCCATGTTCGAGACGAGCGCGGCGACAGGCAGCCCGGTGGAGGACCTCTCCACCGGCGGGCTGTTGACGCGCGCTCGGGCATCCTCGGCCGCTGCGCAGCGCGCGGAGGCTGAGGTCTTGTCGGTGGCGTACGCGTGGGCACTCGCGCACCCCGCCCGCGAGGCCGGCCCGGGGGCGGCGTTCAGGACAGGTCCGATGGCCGACTTCGACCCATCGCGGGCGAGGGATGCCCCGAGGTCGACGAGTACGCCCCCGCCGAGATCGGCGCGGTCCTCGGCCTGTCGACGACAGCAGCCAAGCGGCTGATCGGACACGCCCTTGAACTGCGCTGCCGACTCCCGCGGTCGCAGGCAAGGTGGTCCGGCCCAGTTGGAGCGTGTGGTCGCCGAAGCGATCAAACGCCACCAGCTGGCTC
>NZ_JBJEHY010000057.1:0-3461 GCF_051876515.1 Nocardioides sp.
GGGCCGCTACATCAAGAAGATCACCTTCTCCACCACCATGGGCCCCGGCATCCAGGTGGACCCGAACCGCGTGAAGAACGTCGTGGTCGAGGACGAGGCGACTGCCTGATTCCCGCTCGTCGACACCCCGGTCAGTCCACGGACTGACCGGGGTGTCGTGCATTCATGGGACGGTTTCGGCTAGAAAGGTCCCCGGCAGACAGGGAGGCCCGCATGCGACCGAACGGGGTACGTGGTGCGCTGGTGGCGTGTGCCGTACTGGCTCTGGGTCTGACCGGGTGCGGTCAGGAGGAGCCGGCGGGCGAGGAGCTGACGCTGCAGGAACGGATCGCGGAGCCGGACAGCGCGCCGCCGGCGGGGGAGCTGGAGAAGCTCGGCTCCTCCGAGTTCGCCGAACGCACCCTGGACGCGCTGGGTGAGTCCGGGTCGCTGGCGTTCACGACCTCGACCACGACCGTGGGTGGCCAGGTTCCCGGGACCACCAGCCTGTACGGCGCCTTCCGGTTCACCGACGGCGGCACCGACCAGTACTCCACCGGCACCGGACCGTCAGCGGCCGACATGGTGGTCCTCGACGACGTGCTGTACATGCGCAGCGCCCAGCTGGGCCTGGGCGACAAGTGGCTGCAGCTGCACCTGGGGCAGGGGTCCGACTCGATGTACGGCTTCGCGGCACGGGCGCACGACCCGGTCGCCGTGCTGAGCCCGATGCGGGAGCCGGCGGCGTTCTCCTTCGAGGAGGCCGACGAGGTCGACGGGGTGGCGACGAACCGGTACCGGGTCGTGGTCAGCGCCGAGGCGTACCTGGAGGGCCTGCAGATGCCCACCCGGATGGCCACGATGCTGCCCGAGGAGATCACCACGCGGGTGTGGGTCGACGCCGACGACAGGATCCGACGCTTCGAGCAGGAGATCGAGGTGCCGGCCGCGCAGGGCCGTGAGAGCACCACCTCGCGCACCGACGTGCGCTACTCCGACTTCGGCCTCCCGGTGGAGATCAACGCCCCGGACGCCACGGACGTGACCAACCAGCTGCAGCAGGACGCCTGAGGGACGTACGGCACCTGGCGGGGCCCCGGAGCCGTACGCCCTGCCTCACTCGGCGGTGATGCGGTCGCCCACCAGGATCTCGCGGACGCTGCGGCCCTCGTTCTCGAAGCGGGCCTGGTCGAAGCGGGTCCGGAACTCCATGACCACGCCGTCGCGACCGAAGCGGTTCTTCTCCACCGTCAGCACGGCCCACTCGCGGAAGCGCTCGGCGTTGGTGGCGTCGTAGGTCAGGTGGTGGCGGGCGACGATGTCGTACTTGTTGTTGAGCACGAGCACGATGTCGGACTCGTACGCCAGGGCCGAGGAGCCGCGCAGGTTGTTGGCGCGCATGCGGGTGCCCGTCCCCAGCACCTCCTTGTCGGCCGCCGCGACCGCGAGGATCGGGGCCGAGAGGTCGATGGCGAGGTCCTTGAGGCCCTCGACGATGCGGGTGGAGCGCTCGTTCTCGTCGTGGTCGCCCTCGACGCGCACCTTCTGCAGGTAGTCGATCACCAGCAGCGGCGGGATGCCGGTGTGCTGGTGGACGTCGGTGGCGATCGTGGTGATCGCGTCGAGGTCGGTACGGCTGCCCGTCGAGCGGTGCAGGTACAGGTTGTTGGCGTACTGGGCGACCCGGTTGAGGGCGTCGAGGCCGGCCGGGATCCGCTCGAGGCGCGTCTCCAGGCTGTTGGTCGACAGGTCGTCGTAGCTGGCGCGGACGTCGTTGACGCGCACGAGGTTGGACTCGTCGGCCTCGCCGGCCTCCAGGGCCAGCAGCTTCTGCGTCATGTCCTCCGCGTCGTGCTCGTAGGAGAAGTAGACGACCGGACGTCCCGAGCGCGCGGTGTTGCGCGCCATCTGCAGGGCGTACGTCGACTTGCCGAGGCCCTGCGGTCCGGCGAGCAGGGTCAGCGAGCCGGCCCGCAGGCCCCCGCCGATCGACTCGTCGAGCAGGGCGAAACCGGTCGGCCAGAGGCGGTCCGCGGCCATGCGTCCGCTGCGCATGCGCTCGTCGCTCTCCACCAGAGAGCTGCCGACAGTCCAGAGTTGGGGATCCACGGCAGTCATTGGACCAGTGGGAGACCCCGGGCGTGGGCGGAATGGGCGAATTCCTGGGTGCGGCCCCGCGGATTTGGAACCGTGTGCCGCGGTGCGTACTGTTGCCTCTCGAAACCTAAGACCGCCGGTGGTCATGGGCACCAGCCCAGGACCGAAGGTTCCGCTCAGCGGACGGCCAGCGCAGGTGGAGCACATCGATCACCGCATCGTGACGCCCCGGGCCTGCGCCTGGGGCGTTCGTCGTTCCAGGGCCGAGTTCCGGTGGTTCAGTCCGGAAGGAGACCCATGGCGCGGCCAGAGAAGACTGCCGCCGTCGCGGACATCGTTGAGTCGTTCAACGGTGCCGCTGGCGCGGTGCTGACCGAGTACCGCGGGCTCACCGTGAAGCAGCTGCAGGATCTGCGGCGCTCCCTCGGCGAGAACGCCAACTACGCCGTGGTCAAGAACACGCTGGCCAAGATTGCCGCCAATGAGGCGGGCATCGAAGGCTTCGACGACCTGCTCAACGGCCCCACCGCCATCGCCTTCATCACCGGCGACGTCGTTGAGGCTGCCAAGGGTCTGCGTGACTTTGCCAAGGCAAACCCCGCCCTGATCATCAAGGGCGGCGTCCTGGACGGCAACACCCTCGACGCTGCCGAGATCGCCAAGCTGGCCGATCTCGAGTCGCGTGAGGTGCTCCTGGGCAAGATGGCCGGCGCCATGCTGGCCTCGCTCTCCCAGGCCGTCTACCTGCTCAACGCGCCGATCGCCCAGGCCGCCCGTCTCGCGGGTGCGCTGCAGGCCAAGGCCGAGCAGGACCCCTCGATCCTCGCAGGTGGTGCCGGCACGCCGGCCGCTGCCGAGGACGCTCCGGCCGCCGACGAGGCTGCTGCGGAGGAGGCTCCCACCGAGGACGCCCCCGCCGAGGCTGCCGACGAGGCGACCGAGTCCACCGACGCCTGAGACCAGGCCGACGTACACCACCTGAAACCCCGGACGGTCCGCACGTAGCGGTCCGGCCAACGAATGGAAGGAATCGCCCATCATGGCGAAGCTCAGCACCGCAGAGCTCCTTGACGCTTTCAAGGAGATGACCCTCATCGAGCTCTCCGAGTTCGTGAAGGAGTTCGAGGAGACCTTCGGCGTGACCGCCGCCGCTCCCGTCGCCGTTGCCGCCGCCCCGGCTGCCGGTGGCGCTGCCGCCGGTGGCGACGCCGCTGCCGAGAAGGACGACTTCGACGTCATCCTCGAGGCCGCTGGTGACAAGAAGATCAACGTCATCAAGGAGGTGCGCGCCCTGACCTCCCTCGGTCTGAAGGAGGCCAAGGACCTCGTCGAGGGTGCCCCGAAGGCGATCCTCGAGGGCGTCAACAAGGAGGCCGCTGACAAGG
>NZ_JBJEHY010000058.1:0-3437 GCF_051876515.1 Nocardioides sp.
CTCCACCGGAGGCTGGGACACCGGGCGCGCCATCACCACCGGCATCGCGATCGTGATCCTCGGCCCGGCCGTGCTGACCACGCTGCGACGGGCGTCGCGGCGGGCCGTCGTCCTGCCCGGCTGAGGGCTGGCGGTCAGGGGCTGACCAGCAGGATCCGGTCGTCCCCGTCCTGCGGGTCCCCGCGACCGTCGAGGTTGCTGGTGGTCACCCACAGGTCGCCCTGCGGCGTGGTCGCGACGGTCCGCAGACGGCCGTGGTCGCCGTCGATGACCGCGACGGGGCGTACGGCCTTGCCGCCGCCGGTCACCTTGATCCGCCACAGCCGGTTGCCGCGCAGGGCTGCCATCCACAGGTGCCCGCCGGCGAAGGCCAGCCCCGACGGGGATGCCTGGTCGGTGGTCCACACCAGCTGCGGGTCGACGAACTCGGGCTCCCCTCCGGTGCCCTCGACCTCCGGCCAGCCGTAGTTCTTGCCGGGCTCGATCAGGTTGAGCTCGTCCCAGGTCTGCGAGCCGAACTCGGAGGCCCACAGCCGCCCCTCGTCGTCCCAGGCCAGACCCTGGACGTTGCGGTGGCCCATCGACCACACCGGCGAGCCCTCGGTGGGGTTGCCCGGCGCGGGCTCCCCGTCCGCGGTGATCCGCAGGATCTTGCCGTTCAGGGAGTCGGGGTCCTGGGCGCTGTACTCGTCACGGGCGTCCCCGGTCGCGACGTACAGGAAGCCGTCCGGACCGAACGCGATGCGCCCGCCGTCGTGGTTCTCGTGGGCGGCGATGCCGTCGAGGACCACGTCCTCGACCTCGAGCTCGTCGTCGCGCAGGGTGGCACGCAGGATGCGGTTGTCGTCGTCGGTGGTGAGGTACAGGAAGACCGTCGCGTCGGTGGCGAAGTCGGGGGAGACGGCCACCCCGAGCAGCCCGGCCTCGCCGCGCGGCTCCGCGTCGTCGATCTGGCCGACCTCGGTCACCTCGCCCGACGGGTCGACGTGGAGCACCTTCGTGGAGTCCCGCTCGGTGACGACCGCGCTGCCGTCGGGCAGGAAGTCGACGCCCCACGGCACCTCCAGCCCGGTGGCCAGGTCGTCGACCGTCATCGGCCCGACGTCGGTGGTCTCCTCGGGATCCGGGGTCGGCACCGACGAGCGGGGCTGCTGGGTGAAGGTCGGCATCGTCTCGCCCGGGGGCTCGCTGGAGCAGGCCGTGAGCGCGAGGAGGGCGGCCAGCGAGCCGACCGCCGTTGACGTGAGACGACGACTCACCGCTCGACCTCCTCGACGAACTCCTGCAACAGCGTGTGGACCACGTCCGGGTGCTCCATCTGGGCGAAGTGGCTGGAGGGGAGCTCGACGTACGTCGCCTCCCGCATCCGCTCGGCGGCGCTGCGCATCGCCCGGGAGCCGGCCAGGACGTCGTAGCGGCCGGCGACGAAGAACGCGGGCACCGTGATCCGGGACAGGGAGACCCGTGGGTGCTCGGAGCTGCGGACGGCGAGGTGGAAGTACCAGTCGAGCGGAGTGGTGAGGAAGTCGCGGATCGCCAGCGCGGCCATCTCGTCGTCCGGCACCGGCAGCATGAAGCCGGAGTGGGAGATCACCTTGATCGCGCGGGGGCCGATCGGCAGACGGGTGCTGATCGGGGTCAGCAGGCCGCCGACCTGACGCACCGCCATCGACAGGCCGCGGGTGGTCGCCCGGGAGACCCACCGGGGCAGCCGCAGCGGCTCGAGCATCGTGGCGAAGGTGTCGCCGGGGACCCCGCACACGGCGAACAGCCCGCTGACGCGCTCGGGGTGGAGGGTGGCGACCTCGTACATCGTGTTGACCCCCAGGGACCAGCCGACCAGCACCGCGCGGTCGATCCCGAAGTGGTCCATCACCGAGACGGCGTCGGTCGCGGAGACCTCCACGTCCACGGCGTCCGGGTCGTGCGGGCGGGCCGAGCCACCCACGCCGCGGTGGTACCAGGAGACGACGCGCACCCCGGGGTCCTCGGTGAAGAACCCCGGCCAGGCCCACGGTCCGGTCCCGAGCCCGTTGCAGAGCACGACGGTGGGGCCGACGATGCGCCCCTCGGGGTCGTTGGTCCACGCCCGCAGCATCGTGCCGTCGTCGGCCAGGACCTCGCTGTGACCGAGCGTCAGCCGCTTCGCTCGGGGCTGTGCGTCCCGCTCGGGGGTCTGCTCGACGTGCTCTGGCCCGGTGGTCATGCGGCAATTCTGCCCCACGGGCCGAGCGTTGTCGGGCCGGTCGCGCCCTGCCTCAGTCGGGGATCGGCTCGGTGAGCCGATCGGAGGCACGACCGCCCGGACCTGCGGCGTACGTGGCGCCGACGCTGGCGACCACGACGCACGCCAGCGCGATCCACTGCAGACCGGTCAGGAGCTCGCCGAGGACGAGGATCGCGGCCACCGCGGCGGCTGCGGGCTCCAGGCTCATCAGGATGCCGAAGGTCGCCGCGGGCAGGCTGCGCAGCGCGACCAGTTCGCAGCTGTACGGGACCACCGAACTGAGCAGGCCCACGCACAGGCCCACGAGCAGGATGCGACCGTCCAGGAGCTGTTCACCGCCGGTGAGGATCGCCGGCAGCGCCAGCAGTGCCGCGGCGACGACGCTGGCCACGGCGAGACCGTCGAAGCCGGGCCAGCGGCGACCCGTCTCGGCGCTCATCAGGATGTACGCCGCCCAGGCGGCCCCCGCGAGCAGCGCGTACCCGACACCGAGCCAGTCGAGGTCGGCCCGCTCGAGCCCGAGCAGCACCACCCCGACGCCGGCGACCAGCACCCACACCAGGTCGCGGGCCCGTCGCGAACCGAGCAGCGCGACCGCCAGGGGACCGACGAACTCGATGGTGACCGCGATGCCGAGCGGGATGCGCGCGAACGACTGGTAGATCGCCCAGTTCATCACCGCCAGGCTGACGCCGAAGCCGATCGCGGTGCGCCAGTCCGTACGGCTGCGTCCCCGCAGCACCGGGCGGGCGACCAGCGCCATCACCACGGCACTGGTGAGCAGCCGCAGCCACACGAGTGCGGTGGGGGAGACCTCGTCGAAGATGCTCTTGGCGAACGCGGCACCCCACTGCACCGAGACGATGCCGACCACGACCAGCCCGACGGCGCGCAGGCGGCCGGTGGAGGTGGCGGTCATCGCAGGCCCGTGGGTGAGGTCAGGACGAGACCCGTCCGCGGGCCAGGTACGCGATGGGGCCCACCGGCTGGACGAACGCCGCCAGGGCCCACAGTCCCTTGCGCCCGCGGACCTGGTCCGCGGGGCGGCGCGCCAGGTCGACGAGCGTGTACGTGGTCAGTGCGACCTCCACGGTGCCGAGTGCAACGATCGCCGCGCGCTGCGCCGGGGTGAGGTCGGCCCACTTCTTCTTGTTCTTCGCCACCCGGCCAATCTAGTGGAGCACGGTGACGTTGGGGGGCTGCTCGTCGC
>NZ_JBJEHY010000058.1:3537-15972 GCF_051876515.1 Nocardioides sp.
AGAGCGATGTCCTCGGCGAGCCGCTCCACGATCGAGCGCGCGATCGCCTCCTCGCTGTCGAAGTGGGCCAGCCCCCAGTCGGCCACCAGCGACGGGTACCGGTACTGCTCGCCGGCCCGGTCCGCGGTGGAGAGGAAGTCGCGCACCGCCTGCAGGTCGCTGCGGGCCTCGGCCACCTCGTCGAGGTACTCGGTGAGCAGCTCGCGCATCCGCTCCGGCGCGCCCAGGTGCCCGAGCATGAGGCGCAGCGCGTACGGGTGCTTGAAGACGGGGAAGCCGGGCTGGTGGTGCGAGGCCCACTCCGCGAGCCGTCGCGAGCCCAGCTCGGTGATCCGGTACGTCGAGGATCGCCCGTCGGGGCCCGTGTCGACCTCGAGCAGGCCGAGGTCGGTGAGGCGCCCGACCTCGGTGTACACCTGGCTCGTCGCGGGGGAGGTCCAGTAGAAGCGCAGGGTGCTGTCGGCCCTCTGCTTCAGCTCGTACGCGGTCAGCGGCGCGTCGTCGAGCGTGAACAGGGCCAGCAGCGCCCAGCTGGTGATCGGCAGCTTCTCTTGACCCATGGCCCTCTCCGCGTAGTGTTCCTAAAAGGAATACCAGACCTGCGCCAGGTGCTGCGACCCGACCTCGGAGAAGGAGAACCAGATGACCACCGTGCTGCTCGTGGGAACCCGCAAGGGTCTGTGGATCGGGACCAGCGAGGACCGGGAGGGCTGGTCCTTCTCGGGGCCGCACTTCGAGATGGAGGAGGTGTACTCCGTCATGGTGGACCGACGCGGAGACGGGGTCCGTCTCCTGGCCGGTTGCTCGTCGAGCTGGTTCGGCCCGCAGGTGCGCCGCTCCGACGACCTCGGCGTGACCTGGCAGGAGACCCCCGGCGGTGCGATCCGCTTCCCCGAGGACACCGGTACGGCTCTCGAGCGCGTGTGGCAGCTCGTCCCCGGCAACGGCGAGCGCGAGGTCTGGGCCGGTACGGAGCCGGGCGCCGTCTTCCGGTCGGAGGACGCGGGGGAGACCTTCGAGCTCGTGCGCGGGCTGTGGGAGCACCCGCACCGCGCCGAGTGGGGCGAGGGGTACGGCGGGCAGGCGTTCCACACGCTGCTCCCGCACCCCGGCGACCCGGCGGTGCTGCTCGCCGCGATCTCGACCGGTGGCGTCTACCGCACCGAGGACGGCGGAGCCAGCTGGCAGGCCTCCAACACCGGCGTGAAGGCGGAGTTCATGCCCGGCGACCGCACGTACCCGGAGTTCGGCCAGTGCGTGCACAAGGTCGCCCGCGACGCCGAGGACCCCGAGCGGCTCTACCTCCAGAACCACGGGGGCGTCTACCGCTCCGACGACGGCGGTCGCTCGTGGCTCGACATCGCGCCCGGGCTGCCCTCGGAGTTCGGCTTCGCCATGGTCGCCCACCCACGCCGCGGCGGGACCGCGTACACGTTCCCCATCGCCGACGCCGGTGCCCGCTGGCCCGTCGACGGCCGGGCCAGGGTGGCCCGGACCACCGACGCCGGCGCGTCGTGGTCGCTGCTGGGCGAGGGGACTCTCCCGGACCAGTTCTACGCGGCGGTGATGCGGGACGCGCTGTGCACCGACGGTCAGGAACCGGCCGGGCTGTACGTCGGCGGGCGCAACGGAGCGGTGTTCGCCTCGGCCGACGAGGGGGACACGTGGCAGCGCGTGATCGACGACCTGCCGGACGTCCTCGTGGTCCGTGCCGCGGAGGTCGCGTGAGAGAGCGCCCGAACCACTAGGCTCGGCGCGACGCGCGCGTGCGCGACCGGACCTCGATGGGAAGACACATGCGTGGACGACTGGCTGTGCTCGCCGCCGCGGTGCTCGTGCTCTCCGGGTGCCAGCTCGGTGACTCCGAGGAGGAGACCGAGCCCATCACGGCGCGAGCGGTCGCGGCAGTCGCGCTCGAGCACCTGCCCGGCGCCACCTCGGTCGGGGACGCCACCGACGGCCCGACGATGGAGAAGGGTGCCGTCTCGGTGAGCCTGCGGTACGGCGGTGGTGAGGGCGACGACGGGGACCTGGTCCAGGTCGGGGTCGGCCCGGCCACCGGCATCTCGCTGGAGTGCCCAGAGGGGGAGGCCGCCGGTGCCCTCTCCGGGTGCGCGCCCGTCGACGACTCCACGACCATCCTGTGGGAGACCGAGGAGCCGGAGGAGGACCCCGGTGTCCTGCTCGTGCGCCACGTCAACGACGACTCTGCCGTGGTGCTGCTCCTGGCGGGACCCGCGATCGACGGCGACCCGCGCACCATCGACCTGAAGCCGGCGTACGAGGACCTGCTCGCGCTGGTCCGGGACGACCGCCTGCGCCTGCAGACGTCGCCGCAGACCGTGGAGGACGGCGAGAAGGTCAAGAACTTCGCCGACCTGCCGGAGTGAGGGACCGCCGGCCACCCTGTGGAGATGGTCGGCGGGGCCCGACGGTGGCACGATCCACCCATGGCCACCTTCACGCTCTCGCGCGAGACCACCGTCGCGGCGACCCCCGCCGCCGTGCACGCGCTGCTCGACAACTTCCACCACTGGACCCGGTGGTCGCCGTGGGAGGGCCTCGACCCCGACCTGCGCCGCGAGTACACCGGCGCCGAGGCCGGCGTGGGGGCGCGCTACCACTGGTCGGGCAACTCCCAGGCCGGCGAGGGAACCATGGAGATCGTCGAGTCCACCCCGGACCGCGTCGTGGTGGACCTGCGCTTCCTCAAGCCCTTCAAGGCCACCAACGGCTCCCGGTTCGACCTGACTGGCGAGGGTGACGCCACGCGGGTGGTGTGGACGATGACGGGCCGGCGCAACCCGCTGATGCAGCTGATGGGCAGGCTCTTCTTCGACAAGGCGATCGCCAAGGACTTCGAGAAGGGGCTGGCCGACCTCAGGGCCGCCGCGGAGCAGGGCTGAGCGCCGTGACGTACGTCCCCGGGTCTGCCCCCGATCTCGACGCCGCCGACCCGTTGGCGCCGCTGAGGGACCGCTTCGTCGGTACCGAGAGCGACCTCGTCTACTTCGACGGCAACTCACTGGGCCGTCCGCTGCGGGCCACCGCGGAGCGCATCGGCGGCTTCGTGGTCGACGAGTGGGGCGGTCGGCTGATCCGTGGCTGGGACGAGCGCTGGTACGACCAGCCGTTGGTCCTGGGCGACGAGATCGGTCGGGTGTGCCTGGGAGCCGGGCCGGGCCAGGCGTTCGTGGGTGACTCCACCACGGTCCTGCTCTACAAGCTGGTGCGTGCCGCGCTCGGCGGGGCGCCCGGTGGGCGCGACGAGATCGTGGTCGACACCGACAACTTCCCGACCGACCGCTACGTCGTCGAGGGCATCGCCTCCGAGCTCGGGCTGGCGGTGCGCTGGGTCGAGGTACCCGCGGACGCCGGCATCACGCCGGAGCTGCTGGCCCCGGCCCTGTCCGAGCGGACCGCGCTCGTCGTGCTCTCCCACGTGGCGTACCGCTCCGGCTGGCTGGCGGACGCGGCAGCGATCACCGCGCAGGTGCACGAGGCCGGCGCGCTGGTCCTGTGGGACCTGTGCCACAGCGCCGGGGTGGTGCCGGTCGAGCTCGACGCCTGGGGCGCGGACCTGGCCGTGGGCTGCACCTACAAGTACCTCAACGGAGGCCCGGGCTCGCCCGCCTTCGGCTACGTCGCGACCCGCCACCTCGGCCTGCGCCAGCCCATCCAGGGGTGGATGGGGCACCGCGACCCGTTCCTCATGGGCCCCGGGTACGACCCGGCCCCGACGGTGCGGCGCTTCATCTCCGGCACCCCGCCGATCACGGCGATGCTGGGCCTTGCCGACATGGTGGCCCTCATCGACGAGGTCGGCATCGCGGCCGTACGGGAGAAGTCGGTGGCCCTCACCGAGTACGCCGCCGGGCTGGCCGAGGAGCTGCTGGGACCGTACGGCGTCACCGTCGCCTCCCCACGCGACCCGGCGGTGCGTGGCGGGCACCTGAACCTGCACCACGACCGGATGCGTGAGGTGGTCGCCGCGCTCTGGGAACGGGACGTGATCCCCGACTACCGCGACCCAGGCGGGCTGCGCATCGGCCTGTCGCCGCTGTCGACCTCGTTCGCCGAGGTCGAGGCGGGGGTGCGCGCGATCGCGACCGAGTTCTCCGAGCGCGTCGGCAGGAGCTGAGCGGATGGACACCACCACCAGTCCGCGACCGTCGTGGCTGCGGTTCCCCGCGCCGCTGCGTCCCGGCGACCGGATCGGAGTCACCTCGCCGTCCACCGGAGCCTCCGGTGAGGCCGCCGAGCGCGTCGACTTCGCCGTGCGCTGGCTGACCGATCGGGGGCACCCGGTGACCGTCGGGCGGTGCATGGACGGCACCTCCCACGTGTCGGCGCCCAAGGCCGAGCGGGCGGCCGAGCTCACCGCGATGCTGTGCGACCCGGAGATCCGGCTCGTCATCCCGCCCTGGGGCGGGGAGACCGCCGTCGACCTCGTCGACCAGCTCGACTGGGACGCGATCGCGGCCGCCGAGCCGACGTGGGTGGTCGGCTACTCGGACATGTCGACGCTGCTGGTGCCGCTGACCCTCCGCACCGGCTGGGCGACGCTTCACGGCGACAACCTGGCCGACACCCCGTACGTGGTGCCCGACGGGCTCGTGCACTGGACGGACCTCGCCGCGAGCACCGGCCCCGTCACGCAGCGCGACTCCGGAGTGGTCGCCGCGTGGTGGCGCTTCCACGAGGACCCGTACGCCACCGAGTGGCGCCGGGTCGGGGAGGGCGCGTGGTCGCTGCACGGGGCCGGGTCGCTCGACGTCACGGGGCGGCTGATCGGCGGGTGCATCGAGACGCTCGTCAACCTCACCGGCTCCCCGTACGGCGACGTCCCCGGTTTCGCCGAGCGCTGCGGCGATGAGGGCACGGTGGTCTACCTGGAGGCCTGCGACGACAACGCGTACACGATCTGCCGCAACCTGCACGGGCTCCGGCTGGCCGGCTGGTTCACCGGCGCGACGGCGGTCCTGGTGGGGCGCACCAACGCACCGGACTCGGAGACCATGACCCAGCGCGAGGCGGTCCTCGACGCGCTCGGGGACCTCGGCCTCCCGATCGTGTTCGACCTCGAGATCGGCCACGTCCCACCGCACCTGCCGCTCGTCAACGGGGCGCTGGCGCGGGTGGTCGTCGACGGGGAGCGGCGCGAGATCATCCAGACCCTCGCCTGAGGAGGTCTCCCCGGCGGTGAGGCTTGGGTTCTGGCGCCGGGCAGGGCAGCATCGACGGGATGGACCAGCGACTGAGCTTCGTGACCCTGGCCGTGCGTGACCTCGACGCGGCCCGCCGCTTCTACCTCGACGGTCTCGGCTGGCAGGCCGAGCTCGACGTGCCGGGGGAGGTGCTGATGGTCCGCGTCGCCGACAAGGTGGTCCTCTCGCTGTGGGACGAGGCCGCCTTCGCCGCCGAGGTCGGACGCGCTCCGTCCCGGGACTCGGTGGCGCCGTTGACGCTCGCCCACAACGTCGCGACCCGTGAGGAGGTGGGGGAGGTGCTGCAGACTGCCGCCGCTGCGGGCGCCTCGTACGTGCGCCCCGCGCAGGAGCGGGACTGGGGCGGGTACACGGGCTACTTCGCCGACCCCGACGGCTTCCTGTGGGAGGTCGCCTGGAACCCGGGCGAGATCGGTGCCTCGGTCCTCCCCTGACCCGGCAGGCGCGCGGCAGGGGGCCGGCGGGGCCGCAAACCCCGGACACCTGTCCGTCCCGCCGAGGGCATCGGCGATGCTTGGACGGCACGTACCGACCCCAGGAGCCCCATGAACGCCGCCCGCACCAACGAGCACGGCCAGCCGATCGGCCCGGCCGTCGACTTCACCGGCGCCACCCCGCCCGCCCCGGTGGTCCTCACCGGACGGGGCGTACGGCTGGAGCCGGTGGCGCGCGAGCACACCGCGGGCCTGTACGCCGCCCTGTGCTCCAAGCGGGACGACGAGCTGTGGACGTACCGTGCCGACGAGCGCCCCGCCACCGTGGCCGCGATGGCCGAGCGGATCGAGGAGTACGCGGCCAACCCGGCCGCGGTGACCTTCGCCATCGTCTCCCAGGAGTCCGGCCAGGCCGCGGGGCTGGCCAGCCTCATGCGCGCGGACGTCGCCAACGGGACGATCGAGGTCGGCAGCATCGTGTACGGCCGGCCGCTGCAGCGCTCGCGCGGGGCGACGGAGGCGATGAGCCTGCTGATGCACCACGTCTTCGAGGACCTGGGCTACCGCCGCTACGAGTGGAAGTGCGACAAGCACAACCAGCCCTCGCGCCGCGCCGCCGTCCGCCTCGGCTTCATCTGGGAGGGCCGCTTCCGCAACGCGGTCGTCCACAAGGGCCGCAGCCGCGACACCGACTGGTTCTCGATCACCGACGGCGAGTGGCCGCGAGTGCGCCGCGCGCTGGAGGAGTGGCTCGACGACCGCAACTTCGACGAGCACGGCCACCAGCGCGTACGCCTCGCCGCACGCCCGCCGCAGCCGCAGGCCTGAGCCGGACGTCACGGACGGACTTCCCGCCCGGCCGGCCGCGACCTCTGGCACGATGCGGGGCGTGAGCCAGCAGCCTGAACCTGCCGCCGTGCCCGGCTGGGACGAGTACTTCATCGGCATCGCCGACGCCGTCGCCACCCGCGCCAAGTGCACGCGCCGGCGGGTGGGGGCGGTCCTGGTGATCGACCGTCGGATCATCGCGACCGGCTACAACGGGGCGCCCCCCGGCGAGGACGACTGCCTGCAGGGCGCCTGCCCGCGGGGCCAGCTCGACTACGACGCGGTGCCGGGCCTGGGCGACTACGACCGTCCCGGCACCCCCGGGTTCTGCATCGCCATCCACGCCGAGGTCAACGCGCTGCTGTTCGCCACGCGCGACACCAAGGGCGCCACCGCGTACATCACCGATCCTCCCTGCCCGGGCTGCCGCAAGGCCCTCGCGGCGGCCGGCGTCGTACGGGCCGTGTGGCCCGGCGGGGAGCACGACCGCGCCGGGCTCACCGACTGGTCCGCCTGAGCGGCTCGCCGCTCACGCCCTGTCGCCGGGCGTGGTCCCGTGCGATGCTCGAACGATGGACGATCCGAAGCGCACGCTCACCCACACCGAGGTGCAGGCCGCCGGGCTCGGCGACTGGCGGCAGATCCTGCACACGTTGCACGCGGTCTACGCCACGGGGGACTTCGCGGGCGGACTGCGGTTGGTCAACCTCGTCGGCAAGGCGGCCGAGACCGCCAACCACCACCCCGACGTCTCCCTGTCCTACGGGGAGGTACGGCTGCGCCTGTCGAGCCACGACGTCGGCGGCCTCACCAGCCGTGACCTCGCACTGGCCCAGGAGATCAGCGACCTCGCCCACGGGCTGGGCATGACCCCCGCACCGGAGAGGATCACCGTCCTCGAGCTCGGCCTCGACGTCGCGGCGGGACACGACCTCGGCGCGGCGTACGCGGCCCTGCTCGGCGGTCGCCCGGCCGACGGCGAGGTGGTCGATCCCGCCGGCGCGCTGCCGAGCGTGTGGTTCCAGGACGCGGACCCCTCGTACGTGCCGGAGGTGGGGGAGCCCGAGCAGCGCTGGCACCTCGACGTCTGGGTCCCCGAGGACCAGGTCGAGGCCCGCATCGCCGCGTTCGTGGAGGCCGGTGGACGGCTGGTCGACGACAGCCACGCGCCGTCGTTCTGGGTCCTGGCCGACGCGGCGGGGAACCGGTCCTGCGTGTGTGCGGTCACGGCCCGGGACTGAGCACGAACGGCGGCCCAACTCGGGACGAAGTGCCCATCCGGAGGGTCTCCGTGCTGTGCCAGCGTGGAGGTATCCCGACGAGTGGGAGCCCCGCGATGTCACCTCGGTACGAACTTCCCGGCGCAGACGACCTGGTCCGTCTCGGCGACCGCCACGAGCTGGCCGTCACGATCTACGTCAAGACCGATCCGGCGGACCGCGAGAAGAGCCGGCTGAACGCGAAGAGTGCGGTGGACGAGGCGGTACGCACGGTGCGGGCACGCGGAGCCGCGGCCGCGGTGGAGGCCGCGCTGCGCTCGGAGTGGGAGGAGATCGCCCAGAGCGACGTGTGGATGGACCTGTCGCACTCGCTGGCCCTGTTCCTGGCCGACGACGGCCACGAGGTGTACGTGCTGGCCAACGACCTCGACGACCAGATCCAGGTCGGCACCCGCTTCGACGTCGGCCAGCTGGTCCGGGCGGTGACGACCCCGCAGGAGGCCTACGCGCTGACCCTGTCCGCGGACGGCTGGAACCTCTGGCACGCCACGGCCGCGAGCCGTGCCGCCGAGGTGGAGCTCGAGGGGGAGCACCCCAGCGACGTGGCCGACGCGACCAACCGCGCCACCGTCCGCGACCGCGGCCACGTACGGCGCCTGGTCGGGGACGAGGGCCGCACGGTCCTGCTGGAGAAGTACGCGGCCAAGGTCGCCGAGGCGGTCGGGTCCGAGCTCAAGCTCGCCGACGAGTCGGTGCCGCTGTTCCTCTTCGCCGCCGCGCCGTTGGTCGACCTGTACGCCGCCGAGCACACCGGGCGGCCGCTGGTCCAGGTCGAGGGAGCCGCCGACGAGCTCAAGGCGCACGAGATCGACGAGGTCGTCCGTGCCGAGCTGCCCACGCTCAACTCCCGCCGCGTCGACGAGGTCGTCGCGGGCGTCCTCGACGGCACCGCCGCGGGGCTGGTGGCCACTGACCTCGCCGACATCGCGCGGGCGGCTGCGTTCGGGGCGGTCGCGACGCTGGTCTTCGACTTCACCGTCGAGGTGCGCGGTGAGCTCGACCCCGACACCGGCGTCCTCACCTACGACCCGGCCGGGCAGGACCTCCTCTCCGCGGTGGCCGTGGAGGTGCTGGCCAAGGGTGGCGAGGTGATCGCGGTGCGGTCCGCCGAGGTGAGCGCGCCCGGCTGGAACGGGACGGCGCTGGCGGGCCTGCGCCACGCGCTCAGCTGAGAGCGTTTCCTCCGTCTGAATGAGGTCTCCGTCGTCGGTCGGCCATCCGCCGTGGCCGACCGACGACGCGCCTCGTGTGACGGCCCTCACGCGGCAGCGCCAAATGCTGGGATCCAGCGCCCACATGATGGGACGAGTGTCAGACTGGGTTGACGCCACAAGCGTCCTGCGGAGACCGTGGTTCCATGCGCATCGACATTCTCGTACGCACGCGGCGTGTGCTCTGAGGCCTGACGGCCCCGCGAGCACGCGCCATCCCCTCGTCGCCCGCCGGGCCGAGGGGTTTTTTGTTGGTCAGATGACGTTGAGGAATGTGGAGTGATGACGGATCCGACGAACGTTCAGGGTGGGCAGATCACGGGCGCCCAGAGCCTCATCACCTCGTTGGAGGCCGCGGGTGTCGAGGACATCTTCGGCATCCCGGGTGGAGCGATCCTGCCGGCGTACGACCCGCTGATGGACTCCACGCGCATCCGGCACATCCTGGTGCGCCACGAGCAGGGTGCGGGCCACGCGGCCCAGGGGTACGCGGCGGCCAGCGGCAAGGTCGGCGTCTGCATGGCGACCTCGGGCCCGGGCGCGACCAACCTGGTCACCGCCCTGGCGGACGCCCACATGGACTCCGTCCCCATGGTTGCCGTCACGGGTCAGGTCGGCGCCTCGCTGATCGGCACCGACGCCTTCCAGGAGGCCGACATCCGCGGCATCACGATGCCGATCACCAAGCACAACTTCCTCGTCAAGAACCCCGACGACATCCCGCGCACCGTCGCCGAGGCCTTCCACATCGCCTCGACCGGGCGCCCCGGCCCCGTGCTGGTCGACGTCGCGAAGTCCGCGCTGCAGTCGATGACCCGCTTCGAGTGGCCCACCGAGCTCCAGCTGCCCGGCTACCGGCCGGTGACCAAGCCGCACGCCAAGCAGATCCGCGAGGCCGTCAAGCTGATCGCCGAGTCGCGCCGCCCGGTGCTGTACGTCGGCGGCGGTGTGATCCGCGCCGGCGCTGCCCGCGAGCTGCGCCGCCTGGCCGAGCTCACCGGCATCCCGGTCGTCACGACGCTGATGGCGCGCGGCGCGTTCCCCGACTCGCACCCGCAGCACCTGGGCATGCCCGGCATGCACGGCACCGTCGCCGCGGTCGCGGGCCTGCAGAAGAGCGACCTGCTGATCACGCTCGGCGCCCGTTTCGACGACCGCGTCACCGGCAACCTGGACTCGTTCGCACCGCACGCGCGGGTGATCCACGCCGACATCGACCCGGCCGAGATCGGCAAGAACCGCGAGGTGGACGTCCCGATCGTGGGCGACTGCAAGCAGGTCATCGCCGACCTCGTGGCCCTGTTCGAGTCCGAGGGCGAGGCGGCCCTGCCCGACATCTCCGCCTGGGTCGAGTTCATCCTCGGCGTGAAGTCGAAGTACCCGGTCGGGTACGAGACCCCCGCCGACGGCTCGCTCGCCCCGCAGTACGTCATCGAGCGCCTCGGTGAGCTCTCCGGCCCCGACGCCATCTACGCCGCCGGCGTCGGCCAGCACCAGATGTGGGCGACCCACTTCGTCAAGTACGAGAAGCCCAACACGTGGCTCAACTCCGGTGGCGCCGGCACGATGGGCTACTCGGTGCCCGCCGCGATGGGCGCCAAGGTCGCCTGCCCCGACCAGACCGTGTGGTCCATCGACGGCGACGGCTGCTTCCAGATGACCAACCAGGAGCTGGCCACCTGCGCGATCAACGACATCCCGATCAAGGTGGCGGTGATCAACAACGAGTCGCTCGGCATGGTGCGGCAGTGGCAGACGCTCTTCTACAACGAGCGCTACTCCAACACCGACCTGCACTCCAAGCGCATCCCCGACTTCGTCAAGCTCGCCGAGGCGTACGGCTGCGTCGGGCTGTCCTGCGAGTCGCCCGCCGACGTGGACGCCACCATCAAGCGCGCCCTCGAGATCGACGACCAGCCCGTCGTCGTCGACTTCCGCGTCCACCGCGACGCGATGGTGTGGCCGATGGTCGCCGCTGGCACGAGCAACGACGACATCAAGTACGCCCGGGACCTCGCGCCCGACTTCGACGACGTGGAGCTGTGAGCACGATGACCAAGCACACCCTGTCCGTCCTGGTGGAGAACAAGCCGGGCGTCCTCACCCGGATCGCGGCGCTCTTCTCGCGCCGCGGGTTCAACATCGACAGCCTCGCCGTCGGCCCGACCGAGCACCCCGAGGTCTCCCGCATGACGATCGTCGTCGGCGTCGAGGACTCGCCGCTGGAGCAGGTCACCAAGCAGCTCAACAAGCTGATCGAGGTGATCAAGGTCGTCGAGCTCGACGGCAGCTCCTCGGTCAACCGCGAGCTCCTCATGGTCAAGGTCAAGGCCGACCAGGCCACCCGCGGCGCCGTGCTCGACGCGGTCCAGCTCTTCCGCGCCAAGGTGGTCGACGTGGCCCCCGACGCGGTGACGATCCAGCTGGTCGGAAACGCCGACAAGCTCGCCGACTTCATGCGGGTCATCGAGCCGTTCGGGATCCGCGAGCTCGTCCAGTCGGGCATGGTCGCCATCGGCCGCGGCTCGCGCTCGATCAGCGAGCGCTCGCTGCGCCCCGTACCCGTCCCCGCGCCGCCGTCGGCGCTGGGCTGACCCCGCTGGCCGTCGTCCCGGTCAGTCGACGAGAATCGTCACAGACCGGGTCGGGGCCGAAGACTTCACCACCTGCACGACCCATCCGCAACCAGAAGGAGAGCCCGAAGTGGCTGAGATGTACTACGACGACGACGCCGACCTGAGCCT
Source organism: Nocardioides sp. (assembly GCF_051876515.1). Taxonomy (GTDB): domain Bacteria; phylum Actinomycetota; class Actinomycetes; order Propionibacteriales; family Nocardioidaceae; genus Nocardioides. Next base: position 15,263 of record NZ_JBJEHY010000058.1, read on the forward strand.
GATCCAGGCCAAGCAGGTCGCTGTCATCGGTTACGGCAGCCAGGGCCACGCGCACGCCCTCAACCTCCGCGACTCGGGTGTTGACGTGCGGATCGGTCTGCCCGAGGGCTCCAAGTCGCGCCCCAAGGCCGAGGACGAGGGCTTCCGCGTCCTCACCCCCGCCGAGGCTGCGGAGGAGGCCGACGTCATCGTCATCCTCGCTCCCGACCAGCACCAGCGGAAGCTGTACGCCGAGTCCATCGCCCCCAACCTCGTCGCGGGCGACACTCTGGTCTTCGGCCACGGCTTCAACATCCGCTTCGGCTACATCACCGCGCCCGAGGGCGTCGACGTGATCATGGTGGCCCCCAAGGCCCCCGGCCACACCGTGCGCCGCGAGTACGTCGCCGGCCGCGGCATCCCGGACATCATCGCCGTCGAGCAGGACGCCTCCGGCACCGCCTGGGACCTCGCCAAGTCGTACGCCAAGGGCATCGGCGGCACCCGCGCCGGCGTCATCAAGACGACCTTCACCGAGGAGACCGAGACCGACCTGTTCGGTGAGCAGGCCGTCCTGTGCGGTGGCGTCTCCCAGCTCGTCCAGTACGGCTTCGAGACCCTCACCGAGGCCGGCTACCAGCCGGAGATCGCGTACTTCGAGGTGCTGCACGAGCTCAAGCTCATCGTGGACCTCATGTGGGAGGGCGGCATCGCCAAGCAGCGCTGGTCGG
>NZ_JBJEHY010000059.1:0-15879 GCF_051876515.1 Nocardioides sp.
TTTCAGCGCCGATGGTACTGCAATCGAGAGGTTGTGGGAGAGTAGGACGCCGCCGAACAACTTTTCCGTAGAGGCCACCTGCGTTGCAGGTGGCCTCTACGTCATTTCAAGACCAAGTGGTACGCAGTAGATTGGCTGTGACCCAGTGAGAGGAAGCATCGTCGTGGCAGAGGACCGTCGCAACCAGCGTTCGTCAGAGGACGGCCCGGGGGACTCCCGGAGCAGCGGAGGTGGCCGGTCCCCGCGCGGTGGATCCTCGTCCCGCGGCAGCCGGCCCCAGGGCGGCGGCTCGCGCCCCCAGTCGGGTGGAAGCTCCTCGAGCGGCCGCGGTCAGAGCTCCGGCCGGTCCTCGGGCGGGTACAAGAGCTCCCGTGATGGTGAGCGCGGCGGTTACAACCGCTCCGGCGACGGACAGCGCCGTGACGACCGCGGCGGGTACAAGGGTTCCCGCGACGGCGAGCGTGGTGGCTACCAGGGCTCGCGTGACGGTCAGCGCAGCGGTGGGTACCAGGGTTCCCGCGACGGCGAGCGTGGTGGCTACCAGGGCTCGCGTGACGGTCAGCGCAGCGGTGGTTACAAGGGTTCGTCCAGCGGTGAGCGTGGCGGCTACAAGGGCTCCTCGTCCAGCGGCGACCGCGGTGGTTACAAGGGTTCCCGTGACGGTCAGCGCAGCGGTGGCTACAAGGGTTCGTCCAGCGGCGAGCGCGGCGGCTACAACCGCTCCGGCGACGGACAGCGCCGTGACGACCGGGGCGGCTACAAGGGTTCGCGGGACGGACAGCGTCGCGACGACCGCGGAGGCTACAAGGGAGGTCGTGACGACCGCCGTGGCGGTCAGGGCGGCGACCGTCCGTACTCGCGTCCGCGCCGCGACGACCGCAACCGGGACGACGTGCCCCGCACCGCGGGCCAGGCTGTCTACGACGGCCCGCCGCTGCCCGACGAGATCACCGGGCGCGAGCTCGACCGCAACGTCATCGCCCAGCTCAAGGGCCTGCCCGAGAAGCTCTCCGCACGCGTCGCCCGTCACCTCGCCGCCGCCCAGGCGCTCATCGAGGAGGACCCGGAGACCGCGTACCAGCACACGCTCGCTGCGCGCGCCCGGGCATCTCGCCTCGCCATCGTGCGTGAGGCCGTCGGCGAGTGCGCCTACGCCGCGGGGCACTACGCCGAGGCGCTCTCCGAGCTCCGCGCCGCCAAGCGGATGAACGGTGCCACGGACTACCTGGCGGTCATGGCGGACTGCCACCGGGCGCTCGGCCACCCCGAGCAGGCCCTCAAGCTGGCCAAGAGCCCGTCGGTGAAGAACTTCCCGTCCGACGCCAAGGCTGAGATGACCATCGTCGAGGCCGGTGCCCGGCGTGACATGGGCCAGCTCGACGCTGCCCTGCGTACGCTCGAGCTCGCCCCGCTCATGTCCAAGAGCCGCGAGCCCTGGGTGGTGCGCCTGCGCTACGCGTACGCCGACACCCTCGTCGCCGCCGGCCGCGAGTCCGACGCCCTCATGTGGTTCCACCGCACGTACGCGATCGACTCCGACCAGCTGACCGATGCTGCGGAGCGCGCGGAGGAGCTCGAGAAGAAGCGCGACTGACGTAGACCAGAACGAGAGGGGTGGCGGTCCTGATGGACTGCCACCCCTCTCGTCGACTTCGTGGGACACTCCCTGCGTGAGACGAGTGGAGCGCCCCGCACTGGAGGGATCCGTCGCCGTCAGGGACGGGCGACGGCTCAGCTACGCGGAGTTCGGTTCCATCAACGGGCCCGTCGTGGTCTGGATGCACGGGACGCCCGGCGCCCGTCGGCAGGTGCCGTTCTCGTTGCGTTCGTTCGCGGCCGAGCGGGGAGTCCGCGTGATCGGGATCGACCGCCCCGGCATCGGCTCGTCCACGCCCCACCTGTACCAGGACATCGTCGACTGGACCCCGGACCTCGAGATCGTCCTCGACCGGCTCGGCGTCGAGCAGGCCAGCATCGCCGGCCTGTCCGGGGGAGGGCCGTACGCCCTCGCTGCCGGTGCTGCGCTGCCCGATCGGGTCCGGAGCGTCGGGGTCATGGGGGGAGTGGCCCCCACCGTCGGACCGGAGGCGATCGACGACGGGCCCATCCAGCTCGCCGTACGTCTCGCCCCGTACCTCAAGCCCGTGATCCGGCCCGTCGGGTTCGGCCTCACCAACGCCATCAAGATGGTGCGGCCCTTGGCCGGCGGCGTCCTCGACCTGTACGCGGTGTTCCAGCCCGACGGGGACAAGCGGCTGCTGCAGACGCCTGAGTTCCGGGCGATGTTCCTCGACGACCTGCTCCGCGGCACGCGGTTCCAGGCCACCGCCCCGCTGGCCGACCTGGTGCTCTTCACGCGCGACTGGGGATTCCGCCTCGCCGACGTCGGGACGCCCGTCCACTGGTGGCACGGCGACGAGGACCGCATCGTCCCGGTGCACCACGGGGAGCACTGCTCCCTGCTGCTGCCGGACGTGGACTTCACTGTCGTGCACGGCCAGTCCCACCTCGGTGGACTCGAGCTCTCCTCCGACGTCGTCACTCGCCTGGTGGGACTCGTCTCCGAGGAATGAGTCGAATCGTGGTGTCGCGCTGGAAATCGCGCGTCACATGAGCCACAATGGCAGACGATAATCACATAGGTGTCACTTTGGCCCTGTTGAGCAAGGGACGTCAGACCGCTGGGGAAGGCGTATCTGGAGCGTCTTGTACTCAAGGAGGTCCACAGTGACTACACGCAATGCCATCCGCCCGGACGGTCCGGGGACACGGGGCATCCTGTACGTGCACTCCACACCCTCTGCACTCTGCCCGCACATCGAGTGGGCCGTGGGCGGGGTCCTCGGTGTAGCCGTGAACCTCGACTGGACGTCCCAGCCCGCACAGCCCGGCACCTACCGTGCCGAGCTCTCGTGGACCGGTTCCGCGGGGACCGCTGCCGCCGTCGTCTCCGCACTGCGCGGTTGGGACCGCCTGCGCTTCGAGATCACCGAGGAGCCGACGCACGCGACCGAGGGCTCCCGCTACTCCTTCACCCCTGACCTGGGCGTGTTCCACGCCGTCACCGGCCTGCACGGCGACATCATGATCCCCGAGGACCGGCTCAAGGCCGCTGTCGTCAAGTCGGCCATGGGGGAGACCACCCTCGAGAACGAGGTCGACAAGCTCCTGGGCAAGCAGTGGGACGACGAGCTCGAGTCCTTCCGCTACGCCGGCGAGGGCGCGCCGGTCCGCTGGCTGCACCAGGTCGTCTGACACGACCCACCCAGCGGTCGTACGCCGACCGATCCAGACGCCACAAGGGCGGCCCCGTCAGGGGCCGCCCTTGTCGTGTGTGCGGTGCTGTGGATGGCCTCGAGAGGACTCAGCGTCTCAGCTCACAGCGGGATGTTGCCGTGCCGTCCCCGGCGGACGCCGACCTCGTCGATCTCGGCGCGGATGGCGGCGGCGATCGCCGTACGCGTCCGGTCGGGCATCACGATCTCGTCGACCACGCCGATCTCGACGGCCTTCTCCACGCCACCGGCGATCCGCTCGTGCTCGGCGGCCAGCTCGGTCTCCACCTGACCGCGCAGGTCGGGCTCGACCTCGGCCAGCCGACGGCGGTGCAGGACCCGTACGGCCGCGACAGCGCCCATGACGGCGACCTCGGCGCCCGGCCAGGCGAACACCTTGGTGGCGCCCAGCGAGCGCGAGTTCATCGCGATGTACGCGCCGCCGTACGTCTTGCGGGTCACCAGCGTCACGCGGGGGACCACGCTCTCGGCGAAGGCGTGCAGCAGCTTGGCGCCGCGGCGCACGACCCCGTCCCACTCCTGGCCGACACCCGGCAGGTAGCCGGGGACGTCGACGACCACGATCAGCGGGATGCCGAACGCGTCGCACAGGCGGACGAACCGGGAGGCCTTCTCGGCCGACAGGGAGTCGAGGCAGCCGCCGAGGCGCAGCGGGTTGTTGGCCACCACGCCCACCGTACGGCCACCGAAGCGGCCGAGCGCGGTCGCGATGTTGGGAGCCCACTTCGTGTGCAGCTCCTGGGCGGTGCCCTCGTCCAGCAGACCCTCGACGAGCGGGTGCACGTCGTAGGCGCGCTTGCGGGACTCGGGGAGGAACGACTCCAGGTCCACGTCGGTGACGGCCTCGTCGTCGAGGCTGCCCTGGGCGCCGAGCAGGGTGGCGATGCCGCGTGCCCGCTCCAGGGCCTCCTCCTCGGACTCGGTGAGCACGTGGACCACGCCGGAGCGACGGCCGTGCGGCTCGGGGCCGCCCAGACGCAGCATGTCGACGTCCTCGCCGGTGACCGACCGGACAACGTCCGGACCCGTGACGAAGATGCGGCCCTCGGGGCCGAGGATCACGATGTCGGTGAGCGCCGGGCCGTACGCCGCGCCGCCGGCGGCCGGGCCGAGCACCACCGAGATCTGCGGGATGACCCCGGAGGCCTGCGTCATCACGTTGAAGATGCGCCCGACGGCGTGCAGGGAGAGGACGCCCTCGGCGAGGCGGGCGCCGCCGGAGTGCCACAGACCGATGATCGGCACCGAGTCGGTGAGTGCGCGGTGGTAGGCGTCCACCACGACGGCGCACCCGGCGTCGCCCATGGCGCCGCCCATCACCGTCGCGTCACTGCAGAACGCGACCACCTGGGTCCCACGCACCCGACCGATGGCCGCAAGCATGCCAGAGCCGTCGTCCTCGCTGAGGAGCTCCAGCGTGCCCTCGTCGAAGAGCGCCGTGAGCCGCGTGAGGGGGTTGCGCGGGTCGTCCTCGCGCGGCAGCTTGGCCGCCGAGCGCTGCGCCGTGGTGCTCATCAGATGCTCCCGAACGCCACGGCGACGTTGGCGCCGCCGAAGCCGAAGGAGTTGTTGAGGCCCACGATGTCGCCCGCGGGGAGGTCCCGCGCGCTGGTCGGGATGTCGAGGTCGACCTTCGGGTCCTTGTCGTCGAGGTTGATCGTCGGCGGGGACACGCGGTGGTGCAGCGCGAGCACGGTGGCCACGGCCTCCAGCGCGCCGGCGCCACCGAGCAGGTGGCCGGTCATGGACTTGGTGCTCGTCACCACGGCTGAGGTCGCCTGGGCGCCCAGAACCTGGTGGAGCATGAGTCCCTCCGCCACGTCGCCCTGCGGCGTGGAGGTGGCGTGGGCGTTGACGTGCACCACGCTGCGCGGGTCGACGTCACCGTCGGCCAGCGCACCCCGGATCGCGCGCGTGCCGCCGCGACCCTCGGGGTCGGGCTGGGCGATGTCGTGGGCGTCGTTGCTGATCGCGGCACCCAGCAGGGTCGCGTAGATCCGCGCGCCGCGGGCGCGGGCGTGCTCCTCGGACTCGAGGATGAGCGTGGCGCCACCCTCGCCGAGGACGAAGCCGTCGCGAGCCGTGTCCCAGGGGCGGGACACCGTCGTGGGGTCGCCCTCGTTCTTGGACAGGGCCATCATCTGGGCGAAGGCCGCCATCGGGAGCGGGTGGATCGCGGCCTCGGTGCCACCGGCGATGACGACGTCGGCGCGGCCCAGACGGATCATGTCGAGAGCCAGCGCGATCGCCTCGTTGCCCGACGCGCACGCCGAGGTGGGCGCGTGCACGGCGGCGCGGGCGCCGTACGCCAGGGAGACGTTGGCGGCCGGAGCGTTGGGCATCAGCATCGGGACGGCGAGGGGGGAGACCCGTCGCGGGCCCTTCTCCTTCAGCGCGTCGTAGTTGCTGAGCAGGGTGGTGACACCACCGATGCCGGAGGCCAGCGAGACGCCGAGACGCTCGGACTCGAGACCTGAGTCGGCCAGCCCGGCGTCGGCCCACGCCTCCGCGGCCGCGACCATCGCGAACTGGCTGGAACGGTCGAGCCGGCGAGCCTTGACGCGCTCGAGCACCTCGGTGGGTTCGACCGCGACGCGGGCGCCGATCTTCACCGGCTGGTCGGCGGCCCACTCGTCGGTGAGGTGGCGGACGCCGCTGCGGCCGGCGAGCATCGCCTCCCAGGTGGTGGGGACGTCGCCTCCCAGGGGAGAGGTGGTCCCCAGACCGGTGACCACGACACGGGTGGAACTCATCGCGAGACTTCCTTCTCGTCAGTGAATGGGACGGGGTGGCCGGGAAGACCCGGCCACCCCGGGTGGTGCTCAGGCAGACGCGCGCTCGATGTACGCGACGGCGTCGCCGACGGTCTTGAGGTTGGCGACCTCGGAGTCGGGGATGGAGACGCCGAACTTCTCCTCGGCCGCGACGACCACCTCGACCATGGACAGCGAGTCGACGTCGAGGTCGTCGACGAAGGACTTGTCGAGCTGGACGTCCGCGACGTCGACGCCGGCGACCTCGTTGACGATCTCGGCGAGGTCGGCGCGGATCTCTTCGGTGGTGGCCATGGGCCTTCCTTCCTGGTTGGTGTTGCCTGGGTTTGGGTGGTGCCTGTGGTGCTGCGGGTGGTGCTGGTGACGGAGACCCGTCCGGTCAGGTCAGGGGACGACCACGACCTGTGCGGCGTAGGCGAGGCCTGCGCCGAACGCGATGAGGAGCGCCAGGTCGCCGCTGCGGGCCTCGCCCGAGGCGATCATGGCGTCCAGGGCCAGCGGGATCGACGCGGCCGAGGTGTTGCCCTGCTCGGCGATGTCGCGAGCGATGCGTACGTGCTCGGGCAGCTTCATCGAGCGCGCCATGGCGTCGATGATCCGCATGTTGGCCTGGTGGGGGACGAAGACGTCCAGGTCGTCGGCGGTGATGCCCGCCTTCGCCAGGGCTTCGTTGGCAACCTTGGCCATCGTGAACGAGGCCCACCGGAAGACCGGGTTGCCCTGCATCGTCAGGTGGGGCATCACACCCGAACCGGGGTGCTCGTCGCTGCCGACCACGTCGCGCCAGTCCTCGCGCTGACGGATCAGGTCGAACTGCTCCCCGTCCGAGCCCCACACGACCGGCGAGATGCCGGGGCGGTCGCTCGCTCCGACCACGGCCGCACCGGCGCCGTCGGCGAAGATGAACGCGGTGCCGCGGTCGGTCAGGTCGGTGATGTCGGAGAGTCGCTCGACCCCGATCACCAGCACCTTGCCGGCCGTGCCGCCGCGGACCAGGTCGGAGGCCAGGGCGATCCCGTGGCAGAAGCCGGCGCAGGCGGCCGAGATGTCGAAGGCCGGAGCCTTGTCGGTGCCCAGCTCGTGCGCGATGGCCGTGGCGATGGCCGGCGTCTGCATGAGGTGGCTGACGGTGGCCACGATGACGCAGTCGATGTCGACGGCCTCCACCCCGGCGTGCTCGAGGGCCTTGCGCGCCGCACCGACGCTCATCACCTGGATGGTCTCCTCGGGCGAGGCGAACCGGCGCGCCCGGATGCCCGAGCGCTGCTGGATCCACTCGTCGCTCGAGTCGATCGCGTCCACGATCTCCGCGTTTGGCACCTCGATCGAGGCACGGTACGAGCCGATCCCGAGGATCGCTGCGTGCGGAGCCGTGGGGGTGGAGGACATCACGATCACGAGACGGCCTCGGGGTGCAGACGGAGCAGCGGCTGGCCGGGCGAGACGATGTCGCCGTCCTCCACGAGCCACTCGACGACGCGACCACCGTGCGCGGAGACGACCGGCGTCCGCTCGCGCAGGCTGGCGAGCTCGCCGATCACGGTGCCGGGAGCCAGCACCTCGGTCTCGCGCGCCTCGGCTGAGACGTGGAAGGTGCCCTTGCCGGGCGCCACCACCATGCGCCACGTGGGCGTGATGGTGAGCGGGGAGGGCTCGCCGTGCTTGCGGATGAACTCACGCGCCGCGTCGAGCTGGTCGGGGGTCTTCAGGGCGAACGTCTCCACACCCTTCATGGCACGCTTCGCGATGCCGGTGAGGGTGCCGGCCGGCGGCATCTCGAGGATGCCGGTCACGCCGAGGTCGAGCATCGTGTCCATGCACAGGTCCCAGCGCACCGGGCTGGCGATCTGGCCGACGAGCCGCGCCACCAGGTCGCGGCCGCTGTGCACGACCTGTCCGTCGCGGTTGGAGATGACCGGCGTACGGGCGTCGTGGGTGGAGACCGAGCGGGCCAGCGTGGCCATCCGCTCGACGGCCGGACCCATGTGGTGGGTGTGGAACGCGCCGGCGACGCTCAGCGGCATCAGACGGGCCTTCGCGGGCGGGTCGGCAGCCAGGGCGGCGAGCTGCTCCATGGTGCCGGCGGCCACGACCTGGCCGGGGCCGTTGTCGTTGGCGGGGGTCAGGCCGTGCTTCTCGATGGCGGCCAGGACCTCGTCGCGGTCACCGCCGAGCACGGCGGTCATGCCCGTCTCGGTGACCTTGGCGGCGGCGGCCATGGCGGCGCCGCGCTCGCGTACCAGCACCATCGCCTGCTCGGCGGTGATGGCGCGGGCTCCGGCCGCGGCGGTCAGCTCGCCGACGCTGTGGCCGGCGACCGCCCCGATGCGCGCGAAGGCGTCGGCGGGGTGCGGGAAGATCTCCAGCGCGGCGACGAGGCCGGTGGCGACGAGGAGCGGCTGCGCGATCTCCGTCGCACGGATCGCGTCGGCGTCGGCCTCGGTGCCGTAGTGCACCAGGTCGATGCCGGCCACGGTGGAGAGCCACTCGAAGCGGGCGGCGAAGGTGGGGTCCTCCAGCCAGGGACGCAGGAAGCCGGGGGTCTGGGAGCCCTGTCCGGGGGCGACGATGACGAGCACGTCTCAACTCTGTCCGGTGGCCCGGCGCGATCGGGAGTCGGGGCGTACGAAACTCGCCCCCAGAATTTTGTAGGAGTCCTACAAAGCCTCGAGAGGGTGCCTCGGGCTAGGGAACGCGTCGGCCGGACTGCTGACCGAGCACCAGCGCGATGTGCAGGGTGAAGGCGTCGCGGGGCTGGCCGGGGGAGAGGCCGGTGATCTCGGCGACCTGACCGAGGCGGTAGCGCACCGTGTTGGGGTGCACGAAGAGGGCGCGGGCCGTCGCCTCGATCGACGAACCGAGCTCCAGCCACGTGGAGAGCGTCTCCAGCAGCGTCTCCTTGCCGTCGGCGAGGAGCATGTACACCTCCTCGACGAGGTGCCGGCGGGCGTGCCCGTCGCCGGCGAGCGCGCGCTCGGCGAGCAGGTCACCGCTGCTGACCGGACGCGGCGCGGCGGGCCATCCGGCGGCCGACCTGTACGCGCTGCTGGCCGCGCGCGCCGACAGGTGCGCTTTGGACAGTCCCACCATGACGGGGCCGACCACCACCGGGCCCGGCCCGAACCGGTCGGCGACGTGCGAGGCGGCCGTACGGGGGTCCTCGACGCTGCCCAGGATCACCACCAGACGCTCACCCTGAGCGGCACACATGGCGTCCATGTCGTGCGCGCGGGCGGCCCGGCGCACGTCGTCGAAGTTGTCCAGCTCCGACCGGTCGCTGGGTACGGAGCCGATCACCACCGCGACCGGTGCTGCGGCGTCCCAGCCCAGCGCGTTGGCCCGCGAGAGGACCGCGTCGTCCGGCTCGGCGCGCAGGACCGCGTCCACGACCAGGGCCTCCAGCCGGGCGTCCCACGCGCCTCGCGACTCCGCGGCACGTGCGTAGACCTCCGCCGAGGCGAACGCCACCTCACGTGCGTAGCGCAGCAGCGCCTCGTGCACCTCGGGGGCGTCGTCGGGGTGCAGGATCTCGTCGATGTTGGCCTCGACGATGTCGATGCTCAGACGGATCATCTCGACCGTCTGCTGCAGCGTGATCACCCGGGTGAGCTCGCGTGGGGCCGAGCCGAAGATGGCCGCGGTCAAGGGCGCCTCCCGGGCCGGCGCCTCCGTGTCGTACCACTCGACGAACTGGCGGATGCCCGCCTGGAGGATGACACCCACCCATGAGCGGTCCTGGGCGCTGAGCCCGGCGAACCACACCATGTCCGAGGCCATGCGCGTGGTCGCGGCGGTGCTGAGCGCTCCGGTGGAACGCTGCAGCGCCGCCGCTGCCCTGCGGCGCCGGGACGCCGGGGGCGAGGTGCTCACGGGTGGGTGTGCCTCACGCGTCGCCGCCCTCCTGGACGGCACCCTGCACGGCCGTGGGGTCGTCGATCCGGTACTTGGCCAGCGCCTCGGCGACCTTGTCGGCACCGATCTCGCCCGCGTCGGCCAGCGCCTGCAGCGCCTGGACCACGACCGACTCGGCGTCGACGTTGAAGAACCGTCGAGCAGCCGGACGGGTGTCGGCGAAGCCGAAGCCGTCGGTGCCCAGCACGCGGTAGTCGGCCGGAACCCACCGGGCGATCTGCAGCGGGACGGCCCGCTGGTAGTCCGACACGGCCAGGACCGGGCCGGCGTGACCGGTCAGCTTCTCCTGGACGAACGGGACGCGCGGCGCCTCGGTCGGGTGCAGCAGGTTCCACGACTCGGTCGCGACGGCCTCGCGGGCCAGCTCGTTCCACGACGTGGCGGACCACAGGTCGGCGACGACGCCCCAGTCCTCGGCGAGCAGCTCGGCCGCCTTCTCGATCCACGGGAACCCGACGCCGCTCGCCAGGAGCTGAACGCGCGGACCCTCGCCGGTGGCGGTGGAGACCTTGTGCAGGCCCTTGAGGATGCCGTCGACGTCGACGTCCGCCGGCTCGGCGGGCTGCGAGACGGGCTCGTTGTAGACCGTCAGGTAGTAGATGACGTTCTCGCCCTCGGGGTGCTCCTCGCTGGTGCCGTACATCCGGCGCAGGCCGTCCTGCATGATGTGCGCCGTCTCGTACGCGAACGAGGGGTCGTAGTGCACGACGGCCGGGTTGGTCGCGGCCAGCAGCGGGGAGTGCCCGTCCGCGTGCTGCAGACCCTCACCGGTCAGCGTGGTGCGTCCGGCCGTGGCCCCGATCAGGAAGCCGCGGGCCAGCTGGTCGGCCATCGCCCAGATGGAGTCGCCGGTCCGCTGGAACCCGAACATCGAGTAGAAGATGTAGAACGGGATCATCGGCTCGCCGTGCGTGGAGTACGAGGAGCCCGCCGCCGTGGCCGACGCCATCGCGCCCGCCTCGGAGATGCCCTCGTGGAGCAGCTGGCCGGCCTCGGACTCCTGCCACTTGAGCAGCAGCTTGCGGTCCACCGACTCGTACGTCTGCCCGTGCGGGTTGTAGATCTTGGCGCTCGGGAAGAACGAGTCCATGCCGAAGGTGCGGAACTCGTCGGGGGCGATCGGCACGATGCGCTTGCCGATCTCCGGGTCGCGCATCCAGTCCTTGAGCAGACGCACCAGCGCCATGGTGGAGGCGATCTTGTTCTTGCCCGAGCCCTGCTTGAGCTCGGAGTAGACGTCGTCGCCGGGGAGCTTGAGGGCCTTGGCCTTCACCTCGCGCTTGGGCAGCGAGCCGCCCAGGGCGCGGCGGCGCTCCATCATGTACTCGATCTCCGGCGAGTCGGCGCCGGGGTGGAAGAACGGCGCGGTCTTGCTGGACTCGTACGACTCGGTGATCTCCTTGTCGCTCATCGGCAGGCGCAGACGGTCGCGGAACTTCAGCAGGCTGCCGAGGTCCAGCTTCTTCATCTGGTGGCTGGCGTTCTTGCCCTCCAGCGCCTCCAGCGTCCACCCCTTGACGGTGTGGGCGAGGATGACCGTCGGCTGGCCGACGTGCTTGGTGGCGGCGTCGAAGGCGGCGTACACCTTGCGGTAGTCGTGGCCGCCGCGCGGCAGCTTCTCGATCTGCCGGTCGGTCATGTGCTCGACCATCTTGCGCAGACGCGGGTCGGGGCCGAAGAAGTGCTCGCGGTTGTACGCGCCGCTCTCCACCGAGAACGTCTGGAAGGCGCCGTCGGGGGTGGCGTTCATCTGGTTGACCAGGACGCCGTCGACGTCACGGGCGAGCAGGTCGTCCCACTCGCGGCCCCAGATGACCTTGATCACGTTCCAGCCGGCGCCGCGGAAGACGGACTCCAGCTCCTGGATGATCTTGCCGTTGCCGGTCACCGGACCGTCGAGCTGCTGCAGGTTGCAGTTGACCACCCAGGTCAGGTTGTCGAGCTCCTCGCGGGCGGCCACGCGGATGGCGCCCAGCGACTCCGGCTCGGCCATCTCGCCGTCGCCCATGAACGCCCACACGTGCTGCTGCGAGGTGTCCTTGATGCCGCGGTTGGCCAGGTAGCGGTTGAAGCGCGCCTGGTAGATCGAGTTGATCGCGGTCAGGCCCATGGAGACCGTGGGGAACTCCCAGAAGTCCGGCATGAGGCGCGGGTGCGGGTACGAGGGGATGCCCTGGCCGAGGCCGTGCTGGACCTCCTGGCGGAAGTGCATCAGCTGCTGCTCGCTCAGGCGGCCCTCGAGGAAGGCGCGGGCGTAGATGCCCGGCGACCCGTGACCCTGGATGTAGACCTGGTCGCCGCCGCCGGGGTGGTCCTTGCCGCGGAAGAAGTGGTTGAAGCCGACCTCGTACAGGCTGGCGGCCGACTGGTAGGTGGCGATGTGGCCGCCGACCTCGAGACCCGGGCGGTTGGCCGAGGACACCATGACCGCGGCGTTCCAGCGGATCATCGCGCGGATGCGGCGCTCGGCGTCCTCGTCACCGGGGAACCACGGCTCGCGCTCGGGCGGGATCGTGTTGATGTAGTCGGTGCTGCGCAGCGCAGGCACTCCGACCTGGCGCTCCCGGGCGCGTTCGAGCAGCCGCAGCATCACGTACCGGGCGCGCTCGCGGCCGCGGTCGTTGATCATCGAGTCGAAGCTGTCGATCCACTCGTGGGTCTCGTCAGGGTCGATGTCCGGCAGCTGTGTGGGAAGGCCCTCGTGGATGACAGGCGGTGCGGAGTAGGCGGCCTGGCGAGAGGACTGGCTTGCGGGGGATTGCCCGGCGTTCGCGGATTCACTCACGTCCCCCATGCTCCCACTCCCGGCATCTACCCGCGAGTACACCTCCCGACGGCACGCCCGGGAGGCCCGCAAGGTTGCGCGGAGGCTGAGACTCCGGTGGACTACGGGCACTCCGTCGTACGCGGAGGTCAACGGCATGAAGGAGATGAGGGTGAGTCCGACCGCGGGGGGCGATGCTCCCACGACCGGTGCTGGAGCCAAGCTGGGCATGACGTCCGGCATGGTGGTCCAGGAGCTTGGCTGGGACAACGACACCGACGACGAGCTGCGTGTCGCGATCGAGGACGCGATCGACGCGGACATGGTCGACGGCGACCACGGCAACGTGGTGGACGGTGTGGTCCTGTGGTGGCGCGAGGAGGACGGCGACCTGGTCGACGGACTGGTCGACGCGCTGGCCGACCTGGTGGGCGGTGGAGCCATCTGGCTGCTGACCCCGCGGGTGGGGCGCCCGGGGGCAGTTGACGCCGCCGACATCGCCGAGGCCGCACCGATCGCCGGACTGGCCCAGACCACCACGGCGACCGTCAGCAAGGACTGGCAGGCTACGCGACTGGTCCGGCCGAAGTCGCCACGCTGAGGCAGGCCCCGTCCCGCTGACTCCGCACCCCTGACCGGGAGGTCTGCTGCCATGTCCCGCGCCCGTTCCATCGCCCGTTCGGCAGCTGTTCTCGGGGGTGCTCGGATCCAGCGGGCCACCAGCCCGGCGGCGTACCCCGCACTGATCCGCACGATCCGGGCGTGGGGGACCGGTCCTGCGGGCGGCTTCGCGTCGCTGGCCGTGCGCAACCCGCGGGGCGTGGGCATCGTCGACGAGCGGGGCGAGCTGACCTGGTTGCAGCTCCACGAGCGCGCCAACGCCCTGGCGCGCGGCATGGCTGCACTCGGGGTCTCCCAGGGGGACCGGGTGGCGGTGATGTGCCGCAACCACGCGGGGTTCGTCGAGGCGACCGTCGCGGCCGCGCGCCTGGGCGCCGACCTGCTGTACCTCAACACCTCGTTCGCGCGGCCCCAGCTGCTGGAGGTGCTTGCGCGCGAGGAGCCGGCACTCCTGGTCCTCGACGAGGAGTTCCTCCCGCTCACCGCGGGGGAGGGGGAGCAGGGCGCGGACGAGGTCCCGCCCGTCGTCGTCGCCTGGGTCGACTCCGACCCCGCGACCCTCGCGGTGCCCACGGTCGACTCCGTCGTGGCGGAGCACGAGAGCACCGACCTCGACCCGCCCCGGCGGCACGCGCGCATCGTGATCCTCACCTCCGGCACGACCGGCACGCCCAAGGGCGCCCCGCGCAAGGAGGCGGGCCTCAGCGCCGCCGTGTCGCTGCTGAGCCGGATGCCGATCCAGGGCGGCTGGCGCACCCACATCGCGGCGCCCCTGTTCCACACCTGGGGGTTCGCCCACATGGCCTTGTCGATGCTGCTGGGCACGCCCATGGTGCTGACCCGCCGGTTCGACCCGGAGACCTCCCTGCGGCTGCTCACCGAGCACCGCTGCGAGGCCTTCGTGGTGATCCCGGTGATGCTGCAGCGCATCCTGGCCCTCGACGAGGAGGCCCAGGCCTCCGCCGACCTCTCCGCCCTCCGCGTGGTGGCTGCCTCCGGCTCCGCGCTGCCGGGCACGCTGGCGCTGTCGTGGATGGACCGCTTCGGCGACAACCTCTACAACATGTACGGCTCGACCGAGGTCGCGTACGCCTCCGTGGCCCGGCCCGACGACCTGCGTGCCGACCCGACGTCTGCCGGTCGCCCGCCGCACGGCACCGTCGTGAAGATCCTCGACGACGAGGGGCGCGAGGTGCCGCAGGGGGAGACGGGGAGGATCTTCGTCGGCAACGCGCTGCTCTTCGAGGGGTACACGGGAGGCGGCTCGAAGGAGATGGTCGACGGCCTGATGTCCACCGGCGACCAGGGACGGTTCGACGCGGCCGGCCGCCTGCACGTCGAGGGACGCGACGACGACATGATCGTCTCCGGCGGCGAGAACGTCTTCCCCCAGGAGGTCGAGAACCTCCTGATGACCCACCCGATGGTGGTCGAGGTAGCAGCTGTCGGCGTCCACGACGAGGGGTACGGCCAGCGGCTCAGGGCGTTCGTGGTGCGCTCGGGCGACGTGGAGGTGGACGAGCTCAAGCAGCTCGTCCGGGACGGGTTGGCCAGGTACAAGGTGCCTCGTGAGATTGTGTTCGTCGAGGAGCTGCCGCGCAACGCGACCGGCAAGATCCTCCGACGCGAGTTGGTCAAGTGGTGACGAAGGAGTTCGATGGCAACGCAGTCCGGTACGCCCGCCGTCCTCGAGGTGGGCAGTCTGGCGCCTGACTTCACCCTGTCCGACCAGTTCGGGCAGGACGTGACGTTGTCCTCGTTCCGCGACCGCAAGGCCGTGGCCCTGGTGTTCTACCCGTACGCCTTCTCGGGGGTGTGCACGAGCGAGATGGCCGCGATCCGCGGGAGCCTCGACCAGTTCATGACCTTCGACACCGAGGTCCTGGCGATCAGCTGCGACCCGATGTTCACGTTGCGCGCCTTCTCCGACGCGGAGGGTCTCAACTTCCCGCTGCTGTCGGACTTCTGGCCGCACGGCGACGTGGCGAGGGCGTACGGCGTCTTCGACGAGCGCCGGGGGGCGCCGCGGCGCTCCTCGTACGTCGTCGACCGGTCCGGGGTGGTGCGCTGGTCGGTGCACAACGAGCCCGGCCACGGACGAGACCTCTCCGAGCACCTGGCCCAGCTGCGTGGGGCCGGCGAGGCGCAGGGGTGATTCCGCGGTCCCGGAGAATTTGTTCGACGAATAGTGGGATTCCTCGGACGACTCTTGATCCCACCCCGTAGAGTTCTGATTGTTGAACCGCTGGTGACCCGAGACGCCAGCGGTTCAACTCATTTCCGGGCACGGGACGTCCTGCGCGGTGGGCCGTCCTGCGGGAGCCGGCAGCGTTCCCGTAGTCTGTGCCACGCCTCACGGCACCCCGCGTCGGTAGCTCAGCGGTAGAGCACTCGGTTTACACCCGAGCGGTCGGCGGTTCGAAACCGTCCCGACGCACCACCTTCCTCCGCTGCCCGCGCGCGTGCCCCGTCGCATGACCCGCGCGCGTGACCCGTCGCATGAGAGGGCTCT
>NZ_JBJEHY010000060.1:0-15815 GCF_051876515.1 Nocardioides sp.
TCGAGAACGTTGAATTTGCCTACGATGTTGCTGTCTACGTACGTGCGCGGCTCTTCCAAGGCATATCGCACTCCGGCCTGGGCGGCCAGGTGGATCACGATGTCCGGCTGGCTCTCCTCGAACGCGAGACGAACACCGGTGGCGTCCTCGAGACGAGTCCTGCGGTGGGTGTAGGCGTCGCTGGCGCCCAGTTCGGCCAGGCGCGCCTCCTTCAGGGAGACGTCGTAGTAATCGGTCACCGCATCCAGCCCGAGGACGGTGTGACCGTCCTCGAGAAGGCGTTTGGACATGTGGTAGCCAATGAACCCAGCAGAGCCAGTCACCAAGACGCGCATGGACAGGATTCTCCCATCTCTCGATTGGTTGCTGTCCGGTTCCCCAACGATCAGAGCAGCCAGCGTGGGATTGCGCGTTACGCCTCAGCGCCGCAAGGCCCCGTCGATCAACCCGAGGTAGGCCAACGCACGCTCTCGCGCCGCAGGCCAGGAGCGCGCGGCGCGTACACCCTCGGCCACCCGTTCGTCGCGGCCGTGGTCCAGCGCCTGCGCAAGCGCGTCGGCGAGGGCGATCGGGTCCTCGGGGTCGGCGTAGTAGGGCACGTCGCCGGCCACGTTGCGTACGAAGTCCCGGTCGGAGGCGGCCAGGGGAGTGCCCGTGCGCAGCGCCTCCAGCGGGGTGACCGAGAACGTCTCCAGAAGACTGGGGAAGAACGAGGCGTCGCAGGATGAGTACAGGTGTCCCAGCTCGGTGACCTTCACCGGTCCCAGATTGACGCTGTGTGCGCGCGCGGCGGCGGGGAGTGCCTCCCACTCGTGCTCGGCGAGGGTCAGCACGAACCGGACCGGCCGCCCCAGCGCCGCCAGCCGGTCACCGACCGGACCCAGCACGGCGAGGTTCTTGTGCGGGTACCCGCGCGTGACGTACAGGACGTGGGGCAGGTCGTCGGAGCGCGTCAACGGCGACGGGGCCCACGTCTCGGGGCGCTCAAACACGCCGTGCGTCGTGTTCGGGACGACGTGCACCCTCTCCCGCGAGACGCCCCACCGTTCCACCAGCGCCCGCGCCATCACGTCCGTCTCCGTGACGATCGTGTCCGCGCGCGAGAAGCGGTGGCGGGAGACGGCCCGGCGTACGGCCTGACGCCATGCGCTGCGCCGCATCACCTCCGGCACCCGCTCGGGGAACAGCGACGTGCCGTCGGCGAACCCGACGATGCGGTGCCGTGCGCGCAGGGGGACGTACTCGGGCCCGAACAGGGTGAACGACACCTCCACCCGGGGCAGCCGCCGGGCCGCCACGTCCAGGCGAGCGTCGTGCTCGTGCACGTCCAGCGCTGCCGCCGTCTCGGGCCGCGTGTCCGCCAGCACAGCCGAGGAGGCCCGTACGACCAGGGCGCCGGCCAGCCACGGGAACGTCAGCAGGGCCTGCTCGTCCGTACGCAGGAACGCCAGCTCATCGAGGAACGACGACGCCACCTGGACGCCTCCGCCGACCCGGAGGTTGGCGGCGCTGATGAGCACGGTCACAGGGCCGGAGTCTAGGTTGCCCGGGGTCACGACGTACGTGGTCTCATGGGTGAGGTGGCGGGCAAGATCCGGCCAATGTGACTGCGCATCAGTACGAGCGGGTGAGCGGTCGGGCTCCGGGGGAGCGGGCCAGGTCGCTCAGGGGTGCGGCGGATGACATTTCTTGGTTTCCGGGGACGACCACGACGCCTGATGAGAGTGTGCGAGCCATGAAACGTGACACCCCAATTCTGGTTCATCCTGGCAAGCCCAGCGCCCGGAGTCTCCGCCTCCTGGCAGCGATGGGGGCTGTCGTCCTGCTGGTGACCGCGTGTGGCGGTGGGGGAGGGGAGGGAAACGCTGAGAAGTCGGCGGAGTCCACTCCGTCAGCAACCGAGGACGCGGAAACGTTCACGATCGCCAACCGCGAACAGTTTCTGGCGTCGGGCCCAGACTGCGAGGCCCTGTCGACGTGGTACGAGCACAACCCCCGCGACGAGGACGAGCAGACTGTGCGGCGACACCTCGAGGAGTGCGGCGAGCTACCGGAAGCCTTCGCCGACAACGGAAAGCTGCTCCTGAAGCTGCGCTCGGAGATCTTCGAGTCAACCGAGGTTGAGGGCAGTGACACTCGGAGCAACCTGCACAAGGCCATGGCTGCTGAGACCTGTTTCAACGCCCAGAACGGGGACCTGAGCCCGTACGACGTTGCCCTCGACGTGGACAACGGAGGCGGGGTGGCGACGGACACCACTGCCGTCCTTGACCTGGCAGCGGGGGTGTGCCCCGAGTACGCCGACGACCTGACGGTGTTCGCCTCCGACGATCTCATGGCATCCGTCGAAGCGCTGGAGGCCTTCGTTTCGAAGACGTGGCCCGATGCCTTGGCTGGTTCGGGGGAGCTGGTGGGCATGGCGCACCTCGTCTGCAAGGACGGTCCGGACCAGATCGAGATCGAAGCGACCAACATGGTCCTGGAGATGGGTCTCGCGGGAGGCGCGGCAGACAGCTTCCGCTCGTACGTGGAGAAGAATCTCTGCCGCTGAGACCCGGGATGCGCGCGCCCGAGCGAGCCCTCGTTCGGGCCTCGGTCTCGACAGGCTCGACCAGCGTGATCACGTCCAGCGAAATGCGCGACGGGCCCGTCAGCGGGTCCGTCGATCAGCTGCCGGTGTTGGTCATGCCGGCTTCGAGGGGACGCGGCGGCGGCGGATGGGTGGTCCGCCGCCGCCCGACCGCGCCAGGCGGGGGGAGTGCCCGGTCGCGGCCCCGGCCCCGTCCCCGAGGGGCCGGACTACCAGCTGCGCTTCTCCACGCCCGTGATCGGGTTCGCGCTGCTGCCGTTGCACGCTTCATCCATGTCGGTGAAGAAGTAGCTGTACGTCACGGTCGGGTTGACCGGGGCAAGTTGGCTGAAGGCGACGTTGGATGCCGGCGTCGCGGAGAACGACCACTTGGTGAAGGGGGCCGCCGCGTCGAGGTATCCGAGGGAGGCCGTCGCCTGCGAAACAGCGCTCTTCGTGACGCCCGCCTTGAGGGACAGCTGGTACTTGTGGCGTGTCCGGTTGCTCGCGTCCTGGAAGGGGCCGAGGTACGCCCACTCGAAGTTGGTACCCATCCCAGAGGTGAAGGAGGCGGCATTGACGTTGTGCTGCACCGGCCACTCGAACGTGTACGTCAGCTGGGTGACGGTGTACGGCCGGCCGCTCGGCGTCGAGCGCACGTAGAAGGCAGGCATGCCGCCGGTGCCTGTGCCGTTGGCGTTCGGGTTCGAGCCGAACGAGAGCGTGGTGGTTCCCGGCACTGGTCATTCCAGTCGAGCTGAAGAGGCCCAACACCACCGAGGAACTGTCCACGGGGTTGGTGCAGGTGGCTGGCGAGCTGGCAAACGCTGGGGCGGCGGTGACCAACGTGATCGCCGACACCGACCACGCGGCGCCCCTCGCGAGCTTCCGGCGATCGATTCCGACCGGGGTCCCGGTCGAGCTGTCGTGGTTCACGTCTGGTGTCCTTCTGTCTTCTCTGCGGATGGTCCTGGGCGGCCTTGCGCGGAGCGCGTGGCGATACCGCCCCATCCGTCCTACGTGTCAGCGGAAGAGGCATGACGCGATAGGGGCCACAACCCCCATCTCTGGAACCCGGAACCCCCAGCAGTGGGGGCCCGCCGCGCGCTGGGCGGCTCAAGGCGGGCCGTCAGCCACGGAACGCACCTCGAGGCCGTCCTCCACGGCACGCCGGTACAGAGCCACCTTGCTCGGTGCCGACCGGCCGACCTCGGTGTACTTCGCCCGGATCCTGCGGATGTGGTCGATCACGGTCTCGCGACTGACGAAGATGTGCTGGGCAACCTCCGCTGCCGTCAGACCTCCCGCGTACAGCGTCAGCACCTCCGCCTCCCGCGAGGTCAGCGAGGGCCGTACGACCCTGTCCAGGACCGCCGGCGCGGCCACCCCCGTCACGGCCGCCGTGCCACGGTTCAACGCTGCGCGGACCACCCGGGCCAGGACGGCGGGACTCTCCGACTTCCGAACAGCACCGGCAGCGCCGGCCGACAGGGCTTCGCGCACGAGACGCTGCGGGTGGGCATCGACGTGGACGAGCACGAGTGGCGCCGCCAGACGTCGCACCAGCGCGACGTTCTCGGCGGGCGTGCCCCCGGCCACCAGGCTGAGGTCCAGCAGCACGAGATCGAGCCGGACGTCCGTCTCGAGCAGATCCGCGACGCAGCTCGCCGTCACCGCCACATGGAGACCGTCCTGGGCGTTGAGGATGCTCGCCACCCCGAGGATCATCGCGGGATGGCCGTCGACGATCCCGATCCGGTGGCTCACGCCGGGGTGGGAGCGAGCAGAGGGGCGAGCGCCACGCTGAAGTGGACGCCCTCACGCTCCGCCGACCGGCACTCCCGCTCCGCTGCCACGGCGGCCGACAATGCGTCGGGGCACGGCCCAAGGACACCCAGGATGGTCCCGTCGGGGTGGCGGACGATGACGACGTGAGGGCGGCCCAGATCTCGCGTCCCCTCTCGCACCATCGTGTCGATCACGGCACGTACGGCCGCGTCGGACGCCGCGCCGTCGAAGCCTGGACATGGGATCACGGGGTCCTCCGTGGCAGAGCGTGGTGACCCACTCCACGTCGGAGTGAGTGGCAGGGCCGGAAGACCCCGTCACGAAGTGAGACCGAAGTGGTGCCGATGCATTACGAGCGATCCGGGTCAGGCTCCAGGATGAGCGTCCCCGTGCGCTCGCTGGCTCCGTCCCCCTGGCGGAGCGTTGCCGAGACCACGAGCCGGCTCCCTCCTACGCGGACCAGGTCTATGCCCAGATCCAGCGATGTCCCGTGCGCCCGGCGCGGCAACCTGCACGTGAGGACCCGGGCGGACCCCACGCACCTCCAGTGGCCGAACGTCGGGTTGGTGTGCACCGCGTGCCGGGCGACCCCCTCCAGCTCCAGTGTCATGCTCAGCGGCTCCAAAGACCGCTCTCGCGCGGCGGACGTCGCCACCAGCGGGACGCTCACGTGCACCCACCGGCCCGCTGAGGTTCCCAGGTCGGAGGCCGTCAACGAACCGACCCTGACCTCCGTCGGGGCCAGCGCGGCACCCGCCCCCGTGGACCGCGGGGCCGAGGGGACATCGACGGCTGGGCTGCTGTCCACCGGCCCCCGCGCCACCACGAGCGCCACCAGAGCAGCCGCAGCCCCTGCGCTTGCAAGTCCCGTCAGTACGCCGCGCAGCCGCGAAGCCGTACCGGGGCCTGACGGCGCCGGCGAGGGCGGCAAGGAGCCCGTGCCGGACAGCGTCACCAGGCCAGCGCCCGCAGGGAACAGCAGCGCTCCGAGCGTCGTGTTGACCTCCCGCAGCTCCGCCAGGACCTCCGTGCAGGACGCGCATCGCTCCAGGTGTTCCTCCACCCGACCGGCGTTGCGCGGACGCATCGCGCCACGGGCGTACTTCGGCAGGAGTGCCAACGTCTCGCGACACCCGGTGGCGGACGCGGCGTTGATGTGGTCGGCCAGGTACGCCTCCCGCAGTCCCTCCCGGGCCCGGTAGCTCAGTTGGGCCACAGCGTTGGGCCTCATGCCGAGACGGTCGCCGACCTCGGCGAGCGACTCCCCGTTCACCTCGGTGTGCCACAGCACCGTCCGCCACCGTTCCGGGAGAGCAGCGAAGGCCCTGGAGATCGCTCCGTTCTCCAGGCGCGCGTCGACCTCGTCCTCGTGGTGCTCCAGCAGCTCGTCGTCGAAATCGGCGACGGGCACCGTGCGGGTCATACGCAGCCGATCGACGTTGAGGCTCCGCACCGTCGTCAGCAAGTAGGCGCGGAACGCCACCTGCGGCCCCTTGCCCCGGGCCATCAGGGCAGCCACCTTGGCGAACGCCTCGGCTGCGAGGTCCTCGCCGTGGCTCGGCCCGGCGAGACGCGTGGCCAGCGCCACGGCGACAGGGTGGTGCCTCCGGAAGAGCTCGTCCACGGCTCCGGAGTGCCCGGCCCGTGCCGCAGCGATCAGGGTGTGCTCCTCCGCCTCTACGAGAGAGCCGGACAGGGCGTCGGGTTGATGACTCATGGACCTCTCCGACTCTCAGGACGGGCGTGGGCGGTCCGGGTCGGCCCACGGGGCATGCGCAACCGGACTGTTGAGGCACCCATGGGACGATGGGAGAGGTCCGGGCGAGATGTCGTCCCCCGTCTGTGGGGGACCAGCCCGACGGGCACCCCCCGGACTGGGGGAAGAGGTGGCCGCGGGCCGACCCGTCGTGTTCCGTCGCAGTTCCGGGTGACGCTCCCGGTGGCCGACGACCGACGGAAGTGAACCCATGACTGCTGACTCTCGCCTCCGCGACGGCCCGCCCGTGAACGGTGCGTTCGGACTCCGGGCCGGGGAGGCGTCGTCGGCACCTCGGATCGTTCTCGGTGCGGTGGCGCTGGCTGGCGTGATCGCGGTCCTGCCTGCCGTACCCGCCGCCGGTGCGCCCTGGGGTGCGGGGAACGCAGTGATCAGCGTCATGGTCGGGGGCGACCGAGAGGGCAGCGCCGTCCGCGGCGTCCAGGGGGTCCGGCTGCGCCTGTACGGGTCGGGGACACCCTCCACGGCTGACGGTCAGCAGGGGGAGGTTGGCGAGTCGTACGACCCGCGGTGGAGGTGGGTCACCTGTGTCTCGGACGCCGCGGGGGAGTGCACCTTCGAGATTCCCGTGCGAGACGGCGGGCAGCCGGACGCGACGGGAGTGGAGCCCGACACCAGGTTCTGGGTGGTCCAGGACGGCGACGCTCCGCAGGGCTGGTACGCCAACCCTGCCGTACGGCTCGGCGACGCCTCGGCGACCCGAGCGAGCAGCTGGGAGTACCGGTTCCGGACCTTCAGGGAGCTGCGCCCCGGCACCGTCTACCGCTCGACCGGCACGTTCGGGCCCACCGGCGCAACCTTTTCGGACTGGGACGAGGCTGACCCCGACACGGGGTTCATGCGAGCGGTACCAGAACCCGGCGCGAGCCCACGTCCGGCGTACGCAGGCACCGTCAGCCGGACCACCGGGCTGTGGAGCCAGTCGAGGCGAAACCCGAAGCTGAGCGCCGGCTGCGAGCTGGACGTCGCTGTCCTCACCGATCTCTCCGGATCACTCGGCGTCAGCGGGGTCGCCTCCGCGAGAGCCGCGATGGACGACTTCATCGACGCTCTGAGGGGCACCCCGGCACGGGTCGCGAGCTTCTCCTTCTCCTCCGGGAGTCCCGCGACGGGCGGGAGCAACCACCCCGACCTGCTGCCCGTGGCCACGCCCTCGCAGGCCCGCGCAGCCAAGGCTCGGTACGCGTCGTGGGCCCCCGGGGGTGCCACCAACTGGGACGCAGGACTGGCGACGGTCGCCGGGGCCGACGCCGACTACGACCTCGTGGTCGTGTTGACCGACGGGAACCCGACGGTGGCGCGGGATGCGGCCGGGGACGGGGCACTCTCCTCCTACCAGGACCTCGATCACGGCATCTTCTCCGCCAACGCATTGAAGGCCTCGGGTACCCGGATCGTCGCCGTCGGGGTGGGCCCCGGGGTTGCCTCCCCGGCCACCGCCGCCAACCTGCGCGCCATCTCCGGCGAGAACGCGGGCGTCGACTACGTACAGTCCGGCGACTGGAGAGAGGCGGTCTCCGCCCTGCGGGGCCTCGCGGACACGTCCTGCACGAGCAGCCTGACGGTCACGGCGCGCACGGTGGAGGACTCCGCGGACGTCGTGAGGGGCATGACCGCTGCGCAGCTCGCCGCCGTCTCCACCCCCGCTCGCGGGTACGCCGTCAGCGCCTCCACCTCGACACAGGGAGTCTCCCTCGGGTCCCGCGGCACACGCGTGACGGGGGCTGGGGGCAGAACGACGTTCGCGCTGTCCTTCGACCCCTCCGTGACCGCCGGCCGCGTGGAGGTCACAGGCCCGGGCCGCGGAACAGAGGTCGTGCAGGTCGACGGTGCTGACGCCGTCTGCACAAGCACGCGGAACGGGGCCCGGGTGCCCGTGACGAACGCCAGGGGAGCCCAGGGCCCGGGCTTCAGTGTCCGCGTGGACCGGTCCGGTCCCGTGCGGTGCGTGGTCTACGTCCGTCCGACCCGGCACAGTCCCGACCGCGCCCGCACCGTCAGTGTGGAGAAGACCGCCGTTCCCGCGTCCGGCAGCGACGTGGTGGACGGCCAGGAGGTGAGCTACCTGCTCACCTTCCGCAATACGGCCACGTCCCCGCGAGCCGTCGGGTTCGTCGACCACCTCGATGGCGTCCTCGACGACGCCGTCCTCGTCAGCTCTCCCGCGCTCGACGGCCCGGGCCACGGGCTCAGCGTCTCGCCGCTGGAGGAAGGCGCCTTCAGCGTCACCGGCACCCAGGCGCCGGGCTCCGTCGTGCGCATCCGGTACGCCGTACGGGTGCACGTCACCGGACACGGCGACGACCACCTCCTCAACGTCGTGACCCGCAGGGGTGGGACACCGTCGTCGACGTGCTTCGCCCGGGCGCGGGCGTGTACCACCCACCCGGTACGCACGACCCCACCGGCCACCGGTGGTGCGCAGCCCTCGGACGTCGCCGGGGACGAGCAGGCCCACCCCCCGCTCCCGCGGGCCGGGGGTGGGGCCCTGTGGATGGTGCCGGCCGCAGGCGCACTGCTCGTGTACGCCGTCCGCGGCGCGTACTGGATCGGGCGCCGCGGACGCCGGCACCGCTGAGAGCCGCGGTCAGGCGGCTGAGCTCACCGCAGGTCCTTCAGCACGCCAGCCTTGAGCCGCTCGAACTCGTCAGCGGTGATCGCACCCGCATCAAGCAGTGCCTGTGCCTGCGCGATCTCCGTGGCCGGACCGCCAGCCACGGAGCGGATGTAGTCGTCCGCTGCGGCCTTGACGAGCTGCTCCTGACGGGCGGCGCGGGCTGCCATGCCGGCACCCCGCAGGACGAGGTAGACCAGAGCCGTGAGGAAGGGCAGGAAGACGAGGAAGACCAGCCAGACGGCCTTCTTGGCGCCGCCCATCTCGCGATCGCGGAAGAGGTCCGAGATGATGCTGAACAGGGCCATCAGGTATGCCAGGAACGCGAACGCGGTGATGGCCCACCAGAGGGTGTCCCAAATCGAGGACCAGTAGTCGGGCATGGCAAGACTCCTTGGGTAGGGGGTGCCCGAGGCGCCTGGGGCGCCGGTGTTCGGGCGCGATGAGGCGACCCAGCTCGCAAGCTGGGGCGGCACCCTCACGGTAGGGAGCACTCGCTGCGGTGGGTACCCCCACTGCTGGGGGTTCTTCCCGGGCTAGGAGTCGGCTGTCGGAGACAGGTCCCCTCCGGCGCCGAAGGTGAGCCGTGAGGTGGAACCGTTCCTGGTCAGGACCAGCGTGGTGTCGCTCTCGGCCCCGGGGGGCCGTCGCAGCACGACGGCCCCCGCGTCGCTGCCGTCGATGGCGGCCGCCAGGTCGGCACTGAGCTCCGGGCCCGGTGCGGAGGCCCCCTCGACCAGGAGGGTGACGGTCACACCGCGGGCTCGCGCCCGCTCCACCGCGGCGACCACGGAGGGCTCCTGGAACTGCGGATGGGTGATCCGGTCGCGCAACGTCGCCTCGAGGACCGAGGCGTCGTGCGCGAGCGCGTCGTCGATGACCTCGCCGGACGCAAGGCCAGCCAGCACGGGTGCGGCCTGCCGCCGTACCTCAGACATCTCGGCACGGTGTGACGCCGTCGCCTCCTGCTCGGCACGCAACTGCGCCTCGGTCCGCGCGACCACCGCGTGGTGCACCCGCTCGCGTCGCAGCATCGCCACCAGCACCACTCGCCACAGGGTGCCGAGGACCAGCGCGGTGGCTGGCACCAGCACCAAGGCGGCGATCGCGGAGGTGGGCTGTGCGGTGAACGCACTCCACACGCCCGCGCCGACGACCAGCCCGGCCCCCGTCCCCAGCCCCGCCACCGGGTTGCCCCGAGCGACGAGCAGCGCGGCCAGGTACGAGGCGAAGTTGAAGAGGCGGGTCTCACCGCTCCACACCTGACCGGTCAGCACGGACGCGCCGCTCACCGCCGCGCAGGCCACCACGGCGGCCGCCCAGCGAGGTGACAGCTTGCGCTGAACAGGGTGGGTGAGACACAAGGCTCCCAGCAGGGCCGCCGCGAAGCCCACGACCACTGCCGGGGTCGGGGCCGGCACCTGGGCGTCCAGCACGGCCCCGAACAGGCTCGCTACCCAGCCGGCCAGCAGCGCCGCGCGCGCCATCGGCGTGGCCAGGCCAGCGCCGCCCAGCGGGTCAGGTCTCACCTCGGCCACGTCAGGGTCACCTCCGTCCCGGCGCCGGGGGAGGAGAGCACGTCGGCGGAGCCACCGAGGTCCCGCATCCGCTCGAGGATGCTGGAGCGGATCCCGAGCCGTGCCTCGTCCCCGTGCGTCTCTGCAAACCCGCGCCCGTCGTCGATGACCCGCACGACGAAACGCGGCGTGTCGATCGGTCCGTCCACCCGGAGGTTCACCCTCACCGTGGTCGCCCGGGCGTGCCGGTCGGCGTTGCGCAGGGCCTCGGCCATCGCCCGACCCATCCCGTCGACCACACGCAGCGGCACCTCGGCCCCGCGGATCGGCGCGGAGACGGACAACTCGACGTGCGGAGCGGTCCGTACGGCGTGCGCAGCCAGGGAGTCCAGAGCGGAGCGTTCGTCCACGGTCGCCTCCCCTGACGCCGCGGGCTCCGCGCCCTCCGTCGCCAGCGCCAGGACGTCCAGAGCGTGGGCCGCGGCTCCGGTGAGCGCCGCGGGAGGGGAGCCTCGGAAGTAGCGCGCGGCGATGAGCACCGACAGCACTTCGTCGTGCACCACGCCACGAAGCTCCCTCTGTCGCTGTGCGCGAGCCTCGGCGTGGACCTGTCGCTCGTGAGCCTCCCGTGCCGCCTCCTCGGCGACCGACAGGGACATCAGCCTGTGCCGCACCCCCACGAAGATCGCGACGAACGCCACGTTGCCCACGTGGACGGGCGTCACCGCCAGCACCGTGTGAGGCACGTGACCGAGGAACGCCCACGCCGAGGCCGACACGGAGACCGCGGAGACGAGCAGCGCAGCGACGGCCCATCGGGCGGGCAGCACCACCACCAGCAGCGTGATCGCGGCCGCCTCCAAGGACCACACCCACGGCAGAACCTCGGGATCGGGGCCGATGAAGGCCCCGAAGCTGGTGAGCTGGAGGAGCAGCGAGGCCGTCGGTACGGCGACACAGAGCCGGCGGACGAGGCCGACCGGCATGAACCAGCCGAGCAGGCCGATCACGCACATCGCAACGACGGTGGCCACCCCCGCCCAGTACCACCCTGGCGCGAACAGGGTGCGCTGCTCGGCGATCACGCCCACGCGGCTCCCGATCATGACCAGGCCACCCAACGCGATCAGGCAGGCAAGCCGCCTGTCGACGCGCTCGAGCGGTGTCACGGTCGGGGGGAGCCGTCGCGTGGTGCCACGTCCAGACCGTCCTCGACAGCGCGACGAAACAGATCCACCTTGGTGGGTGCCGGGCGGTCGACCTCGGCGTACTTCGTCCGGATGCGGCGGATGTGGTCGATCACCGTCTCACGGCTGATGAAGAGCAGCTGCGCCACCCGTTCCGCCGTCTCGCCCGAGGCGTACAGGCTCAGCACCTCGGCCTCCCGGGCGCTGAGCTGGGCCTTGACGAAGGCGGAGTCGTGGTCGAGCGCGGCAGCCCACTCCGGGGTCGCGGCCGTCTCGCCGCCGAGCGCAGCGCGGACGGCCGCCACCAGCGCGACCGGGTCCTCGGACTTGCGCACCATGCCGAGGGCCCCCGCACGGCTCGCCTCCCGCACGAGCTCGGGGCGGTCGCCAGCGGTGTACACGAGCACCTGAGGGGTCAGCGTGCGGTGGATGAGGCGCACGTTCTCGCCCGGTGTCGACCGGTCAGCGAGCTGGAGGTCGAGCAGGACGAGGTCGAGGGGGATCTCGGCGTCGATCAGTTCGCGGACGGTTCCAGCCGTGGCCGCGACGAGAAGCCCGCGCTGTGCGTTGAGGATGCTGGCCACGCCCAGCGACACGGCTGGGTGGTCATCAACGATGCCGATGGTGTTCTTCATCTGCGACTTTCGCTCAGCCGAGAGGTCCCTTGCGAATATAGCGACCGCTGACTCCAGGGGTGAGCAGTTTGACCGCTGGCTGCGGCGACGGAGGCTGGCCGCGTGGTCGCGACAGGCTCGACCAGCGGAGGGCTCAGCCCACGAGGGTCACGGCGTGCAGTAGACGTTGACCGTCGGCGGGTTCAGGATCACGTCGTCGTTGACCGTGCTGACACCGGCGGCCGTGTGGCGGCGCGGCAGGGTCAGCTTGTAGTTGATGGTGATCGTGCGGGACGTCCCGGCGGTGCCGCCGAGGGTGACCGGGGCGGAGGGGCCGTATGACGCCACCGTGCTGTGGCCGCCCGAGCCGCTCGCGAGGTGCAGGACGTAGCCCGAGGCGCGCAAGCTCGCGTCGCTGCTCGCCATCGCGCCGTACGTCGTGGCGTTGGCGTTGGCGGGCAGGTAGACGGCGGCGTCGGCGTTGGCCGCGGTGCCCTTGCGTTGGTGGCCCAGCCGGGCCAGCGGGTGCACGATGCCGTTGTCGACCAGCTCGACGTCGACGAGCTGACGCTCGGTCCACTGAGGGTTGGAACCGGAGTTGCCGTACCCGAACTTCAGGGTGCCCGCGACGTCGACGACCCCAGGGCCGTCCATCGTGAAGTTGTACGAGACGGTCACGACGGCGGGCGCGCTCTGGCTGTTGTTGTTGGCGAACGAGATGAACGAACCGTCGGGCTCGTTGGTCCGGCCCGGCCCCTGCGTACCGGTCCCGTTGAACCACTGGGCCTCGTTGGCGGAGATGAACTGGCCGCCGTACGTCCCGCGCTTCAGCCAACCCGTGTTGCCGCTATTGGCGATCGCGCCCGAGGTCGTCGACCAGGTCGCGAACGTCGCGGTGACGGTCGAGCAGACCGGCTCCAGAGGTGTCGCGGCGAACGCCGGCACGGCACTGGCGGCAGTGACCGCTGGGAGGGCCCACGCGGCGGTGCGCAGGACCGTACGACGGTTCAGGTCCCTTGCCGACGGGGTTCCCTCGTGGGCCGATCGGTCGGGGGATCCTTCGAACATGCAGGTGCTCCTGGGACGAGATGGTGGGGCGGGCGCCGCCGACGATCCCGAGTGGCGTGTGGAGCGCTGATCAGCCACCCAAAGTACCGGGAGCGCCGACGGCATGGCCGAAACGACGGGATACGCAGCGTGAGGTGGGGCACATGCCGGCACCGTCTGCCGAGCAAGTGCCCGTGTTGACGATGCCGGCGCAGTTGGTCACGCCGGTCCGGGGGGACCTGGTGAGAACAGGTGCCGCCCGCGCGCCAGGAACCTATCCTGAGAGCGGGCACACCCGCCCCGTTCTGAGGAGGACACCAGTGACTGACAAGACAGTCGATCCTGAGCTCGACGAGATGGGCCCCGTCGACTACATGGTGATCGAGTTCGATCAGGACCGCGTCACCGGTGAGGCGTTCGGCCACCTGGTGGGGCTCGTGGACGGTGGCATCGTCCGCATCCTCGACCTGGCCTTCCTGGCCCGCGACGAGCAGGGCACGCTCACCGCCGTCGAGCTGCGCGACGTCGACGGCGACGGCGTCCTCGACCTCACCGTCTTCGAGGGCGTCTCGTCCGGTCTGCTCGACGCCGACGACCTGAACGACGCCGCCAGCGTCATCGAGGCGGGCAAGTCCGCCTGCGTCATCGTGTACGAGAACCTCTGGGCCGCACCTCTGGCCACGGCACTCCGTCGAGGCGGAGCGCAGCTGGTCGCCAGCGGTCGTGTTCCCGTCCAGGCCCTCCTCGCCGCGGCCGAGGCCGCAGCGGGCTGACCCCGCCACCCCCGAGCCACAGGAGAAGACCATGCCAGGACTACTTCGAGGTGTCGCCCGTACCGCGGTCATCGCCGGTACCGCGACCGCCGTGTCGAACAACGTCTCTCGCCGCCAGGCCGGCCGCTGGGCCCAGCAGGCGCAGCGGGAGGCGTACCCGGCCGCCCCTGCGCCGGTGGCCCCTGCCCCGGTGGCCGCCCCCGCCCCCGTCGCGCCGGCTTCCGTCGCCGACATGGACGAACGTATCGCCCAGCTCACCCAGCTCGCCGCGCTCAAGGAGCAGGGTGTGCTCACCGACGCGGAGTTCGCGGCCCAGAAGGCGCTGGTCCTCGGCGGCTGAGCGCATCGTCGACCTACGGGACCAGCGAAATGCACGACGGGCCCGACCAGCTGATCGCTGGTCGAGCCCGTCAGTGGGTCAGCTGCCGGTGTTGATCATGCCGGCGCCGACGGTGACGCCGGTGGCCTCGTCGATCAGGATGAACGAGCCGGTGGTGCGGTTCTTCGAGTACGGGTCGCACAGCAGCGGCACGGTGGTGCGCAGCTGGACGCGGCCGATCTCGTTGAGGCCGAGCTCCTTGGTCTCCTGGTCGCGGTGCAGGGTGTTGATGTCCAGGCGGTACTGGATGTCCTTCACCAGCGCGCGGCCCGAGCGGGTCGTGTGCTTGATGGCGAGCTTCTGGCGCGGCCGCAGGGGCTCGTTGGTCATCCAGCAGACCATCGCGTCGATGTCTTGGGACGGCTTGGGCGCGTTGTTGACGCGGGCGATCATGTCGCCGCGGCTCACGTCCACGTCGTCGGTGAGGCGGACCGTGACCGACATCGGCGGGAACGCCTGGTCGACCTCGGAGTCGAACAGGTCGATCGACTCGATCGTGCTCGTCATGCCCGAGGGCAGGACGACGACCTCGTCGCCCTTCTTCAGCACGCCACCGGCCACCTGGCCGGCGTAGCCGCGGTAGTCGTGGTACTCGTCCGAGTGCGGGCGGACCACGTACTGAACGGGGAAGCGGACGTCGACCAGGTCGCGGTCGGAGGCCACGTGCACGTGCTCGAGGTGGTGCATGAGGGTCGGGCCCTCGTACCACGGGGTGTTCTCGGAGCGGTTGACGACGTTGTCACCCTTGAGCGCGGAGATCGGGATGATCTCCAGGTCGGGGATGTTGAGCTTCGTCGCGAACTGCGTGAACTCGGCCTTGATGTCCTCGTAGATCTTCTCGTCCCAGTCGACGAGGTCCATCTTGTTGATGGCCAGCACCAGGTGCGGGACCCGCAGCAGCGACAGGATCACCGCGTGGCGGCGCGACTGCTCGGTCAGACCGTTGCGGGCGTCGACCAGCACCAGGCCCAGGTCGGCGGTGGAGGCACCGGTGACCATGTTGCGGGTGTACTGGATGTGGCCGGGGGTGTCGGCGATGATGAACTTGCGGGTCGGGGTCGCGAAGTAGCGGTACGCCACGTCGATCGTGATGCCCTGCTCGCGCTCCGAACGCAGACCGTCGGTCAGCAGCGACAGGTCGACGTAGTCGTGACCCTTCGCCTCGGAGGTGGCCTCCACGGCCTCGAGCTGGTCGGCGAAGATCGACTTGCTGTCGTACAGCAGACGACCGATGAGGGTCGACTTGCCGTCGTCCACCGAACCGGCGGTGGCGAAGCGGAGCAGGTCCATCTGCGGCTTCTGCGTGGTCTCGACAAGCTCGACCGGCGAAACGGTGCTCATCAGAAGTAGCCCTCCTTCTTGCGGTCCTCCATGGCAGCCTCGGAGAACCGGTCGTCACCACGGGTCGCGCCACGCTCGGTCAGACGCGCCACCGAGATCTCCTCGATGATCTCGTCCAGGGTGCTCGCCTTGGACTCCACGCAACCGGTCAGCGTCATGTCGCCACACGTACGGAACCGGACCGTACGCTCCTCGACGACCTCGCCGCT
>NZ_JBJEHY010000061.1:0-14388 GCF_051876515.1 Nocardioides sp.
GGGCACCACGTTGTCGAGGGTGTAGCAGCCGCCGCGGGAGATGGGCTGCACGCAGTCCCGCTGGAGCACGCCGTCACCGCCCCCGCAGTAGGCGCACCCGGCCCACAGCTCGCGCAGCGCCTGCCACTGCTGGTCGGTCAGGTCGTTGTCAGCCGCCGCGACACGCCTCCGCCGTCGCCGGTCCACCCGCGCCCGACGTGAGCCCGCCGCCACCGTTCCTCCCGCCGTCCGCGGACGCGTCAGGCGAGCGCGCCGTCGCGGACGGTGACCGTGCCGCCGTACACCGTGTGCACGACCCTCGAGGTCAGCGTGCGCTCGTGGTACGGGTTGTTGCGCGAGAGTGACACCGACTCGGCCCGGTCGACGGTGACCTGGGCGGTCGCGTCGACGAGCGTCACGTGGGCCGCGTCGCCGGGGGCCAGCTGGCCGCCCTGACCCTCCAGGCCGGCGATGGCGGCGGGCGTGCGCGACATGACCCGGGCGACGTCGTTCCAGTCGAACTCGTCGTCCATGACCGTGCGTACGACCGACAGGGCCGTCTCCAGGCCGAGCATCCCGAACGCCGCGTCGACGAACGCGTGCTCCTTGTCGTGCCGGGCGTGCGGGGCGTGGTCCGTGGCGACCGCGTCGATGGTCCCGTCGGCGAGACCCTCACGCAGGGCGCGGACGTCCTCGTCGGGGCGCAGCGGCGGGTTGACCTTGTACACCGGGTCGTAGCCGGTGAGCAGGTCGGTGGTCAGCAGCAGGTGGTGGGGCGTCACCTCGCAGGTCACGTCGATGCCCTGCGCCTTGGCCCAGCGGATGACCTCGAGCGAGCCTGCCGTCGAGACGTGGGCGACGTGCACCCGCGAGCAGGTGTGGCGCGCCAGCATCACGTCTCGGGCGACGATGACCTCCTCGGCCACGCCCGGCCACCCGGGCAGACCCAGCTGTCCGGAGACCTCGCCCTCGTGGCAGCAGGCGGTCGGACCGGCCAGCGACGGCTCCTGCGAGTGCTGGGAGACGACTCCGCCGAACGCCTTGACGTACTCCAGTGCGCGCCGCATGACGCGCGCGTCGTGGACGCACCTGCCGTCGTCGGAGAAGACGCGGACCTTGGCCCGCGACCGGGCCATCAGGCCGAGCTCGGCGAGCTCCTCGCCGGCCAGCCCCTTGGTCACCGCACCCACGGGCTGCACGTCGACCAGTCCGGCCTCGCGGCCCAGGTCCCACACCCGGAGCGCGGCCTCAGCCGTGTCGGTGACGGGGTTGGTGTTGGCCATCGCCAGGACGGCGGTGTAACCACCGACCGCGGCGGCCCGCGAACCCGTGAGCACGGTCTCGGCGTCCTCACGCCCGGGCTCGCGCAGGTGGGTGTGGAGGTCCACCAGGCCCGGCAGCGCGACGAGCCCGTCGGCGTCCAGCACCTCGACGTCGCCCGGAGCGGCGCTGGCCGCAGCCGTACCGACCTCGACGATGGTGCCGTCGACGACGAGCAGGTCTGCCCGTTCCTGGCCGAACAGCGACGCTCCCTTGATCAGCAGGCTCACGCGCTGGTCTCCTCTCCGGCAAGCAGGTGGTAGAGCACGGCCATGCGCACGGCCAGGCCGGAGGAGACCTGGTCGAGGATGACCGACTGGGCGGCGTCGGCCGCGTCCGCGGCGATCTCCAGGCCGCGGTTCATGGGACCGGGGTGGCAGATCGGGACGTCGGGGCCGAGGACGGCGAGCCGGTCCCGGGTGAGGCCGTACCCGACCGTGTACTCGCGCGAGGTCGGGAAGTAGCCGCCCGACATCCGCTCGCGCTGGACCCGCAGCATCATCACGGCGTCGGCGGTGGGCAGGACCTCGTCGACGTCGTACGAGGTGTGGAAACCGGCAGACTCGGCCCACGGGCCGATGCCGCTCGGCATCAGCGTCGGCGGTGCGACCACGGTGACCTCGGCGCCCAGCATGCCGAGCAGCTTAACGTTGCTGCGGAAGACACGGCTGTGGGTGAGGTCCCCGACGATCGCGACGTGACGGCCCTCGAGCGACCCGAGCCGCTGCTGCAGCGTGTACGCGTCCAGCAGCGCCTGGGTCGGGTGCTCGTGCATCCCGTCGCCAGCGTTGACCACGGCGGCGTCCACCCACTGGCTCACCTGGTGCGCTGCACCGCTGGCGGAGTGCCGGATCACGAGACCGTCCACGCCCATCGCGCAGACGGTCATGACGGTGTCCCGCAGGCTCTCACCCTTGGAGGTCGAGGAGCCCTTGGCGGAGATGTTGATGACGTCGGCCGACAGCCACTTGCCGGCGATCTCGAAGCTCGACCGGGTGCGCGTGGAGTCCTCGAAGAAGAGGTTGACCACGGTGCGGCCGCGCAGGGCCGGCAGCTTCTTGACCTCGCGCCGCTGCACGTCGTGCATGTCGGCGGCCGTGGCGAAGATCTGCTGGACGGTGCCGACGTCGAGGTCGTCGACGGAGAGGAGGTTCTTCACGAGATCGTCACCTCGTCGGTGCCGTCGAGCTCGGCGACGCGGACGCTGACGCGCTCGCTGCGGGCGCTGGGCAGGTTCTTGCCGACGTGGTCGGCGCGGATGGGCAGCTCCCGGTGACCGCGGTCGACCAGGACCGCGAGGCGTACGGCTGCCGGCCGGCCGAGGTCGGCCAGCGCGTCCAGAGCGGCGCGGATCGTACGACCGGAGAAGAGCACGTCGTCGACCAGGACGACGACCTTGTCGTCGATGCCCCCGGCCGGGATCTCGGTGCGGTGCGAGCGTCGGGTCGGCTGCTTGCGCAGGTCGTCGCGGTACATGGTGACGTCGAGCTCGCCGACGGCGACCTCCACGCCCTCGACCGCAGCGATGCGCTCGGCGATCCGGCGGGCCAGGGGCACACCACGGGTGTGCAGCCCCAGCAGGACGAGGTCGGAGGCGCCGCGGTTGCGCTCGAGCAGCTCGTGGGAGATGCGGGTCAGCGCCCGGGAGACGTCGCGGGCGTCGAGGACCGTACGTGCACCCTGCGGGTCGGTCGACTGGGTGGGGTCGGGTGCCCCGGACCCCTGGTCGGGGGTCGGTTCGGTGGTGGCATCGGGCATACCGGCGCCGGACCTCCTTCTCCGCCTCACAGGACGGCTCGTTAAAGGATGTCTGTCGCAGCGAAGACTACTTCACCGTGCAGGCGCTGCCCCAGCCAGCCGTCGTGCGTCGTTGTGACGAAGTCTGACGTGTTGTGGGGGTTGCAACGGCTACAACGTGACGAAGTCCCCGCCTGGGCGGGGACTCCTGCGACGCGTGGGACGGAAGGGACGTACGCCGCCCGGCGCCCTCACTTCTCCAGGATCGCCACCACTCCCTGCCCGCCGGCGGCGCAGATCGAGATCAGGGCGCGCCCCGAGCCCTTCTGGTCGAGCAGCTTGGCGGCGTTGGCGAGGATCCGTCCGCCGGTCGCGGCGAATGGGTGCGCGGCGGCCAGGGAGGAGCCGTTGACGTTGAGCTTGTCCCGGTCGATCGGGCCGAGCGGGGCGTCGAAGCCGAGGCGCTCCTTGCAGAAGACCGGGTCCTCCCAGGCGGCCAGCGTCGAGAGCACCTGGGAGGCGAACGCCTCGTGGATCTCGAAGAAGTCGAAGTCGGCGAACGTGAGGCCGTTGCGCTCGAGCATGCGCGGCACCGCGTACGCCGGCGCCATCAGCAGGCCCTCGTGACCGGTGACGTGGTCGATCGCGGCGGTCTCGGAGTCGACGAACCAGGCCAGGACGGGCAGGTCGTGGGCGGCGGCCCACTCCTCGCTGGCCAGCAGCACCGCCGAGGCCCCGTCGGAGAGCGGGGTGCTGTTGGCGGCGGTCATCGTCGCCGCCTCACCCTTGCCGAAGACCGGCGTGAGGGTGGCGAGCTTCTCGGTGCTGGAGTCGGCGCGCAGGTTGTTGTCCCGCTCGACACCGCGGAACGGGGTGACCAGGTCATCCTGGAACCCCTCGTCGTACGACCGGGCGAGGTTGTGGTGCGAGCGGACGGCGAGCTCGTCCTGGGCCTCACGGGTGATCTTCCACTCCAGTGCGGTCAGGGCGGCGTGGTCCCCCATCGACATCTTCGTGCGGGGTTCGGAGTTGCGCGGCAGCTCGAGGCCGATGTCACCGGGCCTGATCTGGCCGAGCGCGACGAGCTTGCCCTTCGTGTCGCGGGCGGCGTTGACCTTCATCAACTTCTTGCGCAGCTTGTCGCTGATCGCCACGGGGGCGTCCGAGGTGGTGTCGCTGCCCCCGGCGATGCCGGAGTCGATGCTGCCCAGCGCGATCTTGTTGGCCACGTGGATCGCTGCCTGGAGCCCGGTGGCGCAGGCCTGCTGGATGTCCGTGGCGGGCGTCGTGGGGTCGAGCTTGGATCCCAGGACGCACTCACGGGTGAGGTTGAAGTCGCGGGAGTGCTTGAGCACCGCACCGGCGGCCACCTCCCCCACCGCCTCACCGGCCAGGCCGAAGCGCTCGACCAGTCCGTCGATGGCGGCGGTGAGCATCTCCGAGTTGGAGACTCCCGCGTAGACCGAGTTGGAACGGGCGAACGGGATCCGGTTGCCGCCGAGGACGGCGACGCGACGGGTCTGGGCCTGCATGTGTTCTCCTGCAGTTGGTGTCCGGGCGCCGCGCGTGAGTGCCTGCGGCGGCTTCTCTGGCCACCATACTGACCGGTAGCCATGCTCGTGGGAACGGGTTGAGGCGCGCGTCACGAGTCGTAGACTCATAGTTTCACACTGAGTTACAACATGTCGGACGCCCATCGGCTGCCACCGCGGCAGCCGGGGACCGACGAGGAAGAGGCCCCTCATGACCGACCGCTACCAGTCCTTCGTCTCCAGCCCCGTCGGCAAGCTTCTGGTGAAGAACCTGGGGCTGCCCAACCCGGTCCGGCTGGACCGCTGGCGCGACGGCGCCCCGCTGGTCGACGGCACGGTCGTCACGGGCGGCACGGGCCGGCTGACCGTCGCCGTCGAGGACTCGCTCGACGGGTTCGGGGTCGCGCACACCACCGACCTGGGCGAGCAGGACCGGGCCAAGGCCCTGGTGTTCGACGCGAGCGGGCTCACGGACCCGGCGCAGCTGGTCGCGCTCCAGGAGTTCTTCACCCCGCTCATGCGCCGCCTGGACAGCTGCCCCCACCTGGTCGTGCTCGGCACCCCGCCGGAGGAGCTCTCCGGCAACGCCCGGATCGCCCAGCGGGCCCTGGAGGGCTTCACCCGGTCCCTGGGCAAGGAGGTGGGCCGCGGCGGCACCTCGCAGCTCGTGTACGTCTCCGAGGGCGCCGAGTCCCGGATCAGCTCCACGCTCGCGTTCCTGGTCTCCCCCAAGTCGGCGTACGTCTCGGGCCAGGTCGTGCGGATCGGGACAACCGGCCTCGGCGTCGACGTCGAGACCGACTGGCGTCGGCCGCTCGAGGGCAAGGTCGCCCTCGTCACGGGCGCCAGCCGCGGCATCGGCGAGCAGATCGCGCGGGTGCTGCACCGCGACGGCGCGAGAGTGGTCGGGCTCGACGTGCCGCAGGCCGCCAGCGAGCTGCAGGCGCTGGCACGTGAGCTCGACGGCGACCACCTCGTCCTCGACATCACCGCTCCCGACGCGCCGCAGCGCATCGCCCACCACCTGCGTACCGAGCACGGGGGCGTCGACGTCGTCGTCCACAACGCAGGCATCACCCGCGACAAGAAGCTCGCCAACATGGACGCGGCGCGCTGGGACTCCGTGATCGCGGTCAACCTGAGCGCCCCCGAGCGGATCACGCGAGAGCTGCTCTCCAGCGGCACCGTCAACGCCAACGGCCGCATCATCGGGGTCGCCTCCATCGCAGGCATCGCCGGCAACGTGGGCCAGACCAACTACGCCGCGTCCAAGGCCGGCGTGATCGGCCTCGTCGACTCGCTCAAGGGCGAGCTCACCGACGCGATCACGGTCAACGCGGTGGCACCCGGCTTCATCGTCACGCAGATGACCGCGGCCGTCCCGTTCGCCACCCGCGAGGTCGGCCAGCGCCTCAACGCGATGTCGCAGGGCGGCCTGCCGGTCGACGTGGCCGAGACCATCGCCTGGTACGCCGACCCCGCCTCCAGCGCGGTGAACGGCAACGTGGTCCGCGTCTGCGGCCAGATGATGCTGGGAGCCTGAGGTGGCCACGACGGTGCTGTCCTCCACGCCGGGCGGCGTCGGTGGACTCGTACGGCTCGCGCTGCCGTCCGTGCCGCTGGTCAACCGGCTCCCCGGGGTCCGCAAGGAGCGCGGCTTCACGCCGCTGTCCTTCGCCCTCCCGGCCCGCCGGGCGGACCACGCCCACGTCGAGGCGTACGCCCGGGTGTGCGGGTTCCCCACCAAGGACACGCTGCCCGTGACGTACCCGCACCTGCTCGGCTTCGGCCTGCACGCGGCCGTGATGTCCTCCCCGGAGTTCCCGTGGCCGGCGATCGGGCTGGTCCACCTGTCCAACGCCATCACGACCCACCGACCGATCGGCGTCGAGGAGTCGCTGGCCGTGCAGGTCGACCTCGGCCAGCCCCGCACCCACCCCAAGGGCACGCTCCTGGACTTCGTCACGCAGGTCTCGAGCGGCGACGACGTGGTCTGGGAGTCGACCTCCACGTACCTGCGGCGCGGGCCGAGCGGCCCACCGCGCAACGACGTGCCCCGCGAGGAGCGCCCGACCCCGGCACCCGCCACCGGGCTTCCCTGGAAGCTCCCGGCCGACCTGGGACGCGAGTACGCCGCCGTGTCGGGCGACCACAACCCGATCCACCTCTACCCGGTGACCGCGAAGGCGCTCGGGTTCCCCCGCCAGATCGCCCACGGCATGTGGAGCAAGGCGCGCTGCCTGGCCGCCGTCGAGAACCGTCTCCCGGACGCGTTCACCGTCGACGTCGCCTTCCGCAAGCCGATCCTGCTGCCGAGCACCGTGCTGTGGCACCACGAGACCGCCGGCGACGAGCAGCATTTCAGGTTGTCGCGCAAGGACGGCGCGGAGCACCTGACGGGGACCGTCACGCCGGCCTGAGGCCGGCCAGGCTCAGCCAACGGGCTGAAGTCTCGACAGGCTCAACCAGCGGTGGTTCTCAGCGGGCGCGGCCGAAGACGGTCGTGACCAGTCGGGTGCGCGCGGCGCCGGGGGCGCGGGGTACGAGCTGGGTGAAGGTGGCGGTGCTGGGGGTCCAGGTGCCGACGTCGTCGATCCCGTCGCCGTTCCAGTCGCCCACCACCGGCAGGTCCCCGGGGGCGCCGGCGGCCACGGTCCTGGTCGAGACCGTGCCGGCCGCGTCGACCGTGCGCAGCGTGAACGCGCCGGTCGTCGTGTCGTACACGCCGACGTCGTCGATCCCGTCGCCGTCGAAGTCACCCGTGACGGGCAGGTCGGCCGCCGTCCCCAGCTTGACCGCTCGGACGGTGCCGTCGGCCTGACGCAACCGGAAGGTGCCCGTACCCGGGCGGTGCACCCCGAGGCGGTCGACGCCCGAGCCGTCCCAGTCGCCGCTGATCGGACGGTCGAGTCGCAGGCCGAACGTGGTCCGCGCCGTCGCGGCAGCCGTACGCGTCCGGAAGACCCTGGTCCGCGGGTTGCGGACCCCGAGGTCGTCCACGCCGTCGCCGTCGACGTCGGCGAGGAAGGGCTCCTCGACGGAGGAGCCGAACGTGACGGCCTGCTCGCCGGCCGCCGTCAGGAACGCAAACGACCCCGTCGCGTTGCGCCGGTAGACGCCCACCTGGTCCACCCCGTCACCGTCGAGGTCACCGGCCAGCGGGACGTCGAGGCAGTTCGCCGAGGCGATGGAGCCCCAGCGGAAGGCGACGCCACCGAACGCCGGCGCCACGACGGTACGACCGAGCTTCTGCTCGTAGTGCAGGTGCGGTCCGGTCGAGTTGCCCGAGCTGCCCAGCACCCCGATGACGGAGCCCTGCTCGACGTACTGCCCCGGCACGACCAGCACCTTCTTGAGGTGGGCGTACAGCGTGGACACGGAGCCGCCGTGGTCGAGGACGATCCACCGGCCGTACCCGCCCTTGGGCGTGGCCTGGGCCGTCGTCACGCGACCGGACGCCGAGGCGACCACGGGACTGCCCTCGTCGTTGGGACGGTTGAAGTCCACCGAGTAGTAGCTCGGGCTGTGCGAGGAGCGGGTCGAGCCCACCCAGCTCTGGCCGCACGGGAACGGGACCTGGAGCCCCGGGAGCACGGTCTTGCGGGCCGTGGCACGGGCCACGGCCGTGGAGTTGTGCCGCTCGCTGACCCGCATCGGGTCGGAGCTGTCGCTTCGCTCCTTGTCGGAGGCCACGGCCGGTCCCGTGACCAGGAGCGAGCCCACGACGAGCAGGGCTGCGACAGGGGCGAGCCAGGGGCGGTGGGTGGTGCGCACGTGGGTCCTCCGGGTCATGGGACGACCCGGGAACGTACGTCACACGAGTCACAGAAGTGCCCAACCGTAAACACGCGACACGCCGAATGTCACATGTTCCGCTGAACTACACCGCTGTAATGCTAGGCGACGTCACTTCTTGACGCGGATCAGGCCCTCCTGGACCACCGAGGCCACGAGGTCCCCGCTCTCGTCGAAGACGCGCGCCGTCGTGAAGCCCCGGCCACCCGTGGCTCGCGGCGAGACCTGGTCGTAGAGCCACCACCGGTCAGCGCGGAACGGCTTGTGGAACCAGATCGAGTGGTCCAGCGAGGCGGCCTGCAGGTCCGGCGACGAGGGCGTACGACCGTGCAGCACCAACGACGAGCCCAGCAGGGTCAGGTCGCTCGCGTACGCGAACGCGGCCTGCTGCACGACCGTGTCCTGCGGCAGGTCACCGGCGATCCGGATCCACATCTGGGCCCGCGACGGACGGTCGAGGTCCTCGGGGAGCCCGTGCCGTGAGGTGCCGACGTAGCGCACGTCGAGGGCCGCCCAGTCGCGGTCCCAGTCGCCGTCGGGACCCTGCGCCGTGGCGAGGATGTCCTTGATGTCGACGGCGTCCTGCGGGGGCACGACCGACGGCATCCGGTCCTGGTGCTCCAGCCCGTCCTCGGGCACCTGGTGGTTGGTCGCGAGGGTGAAGATGATCCGCCCGTGCTGACGCGCCGACACCCTGCGGGTGGCGAAGGAACGGCTGTCCCGCAGGCGCTCCACGTCGTAGATGATCGGCACCGCGGTGTCGCCGGGGTGCAGGAAGACCGAGTGCATCGAGTGGAGCACGTAGCGCGGGTCGACCGTCTTGGCCCCCGCCAGCAGCGCCTGGGCGGCCACCTGACCACCGAACACGCGCTGGCGTTCGGTGACCGCCTGACGCCCGCGGTAGAGGTCGAGGTCGAGGCGCTCGAGCTCGAGCAGCTCGAGGAGCTCCGCTGCGGAGGCCGGCACCTCAGTTCCCCTCGCCCGGCTCGCCGAAGCCGGCCGCCTGGTCATCGGGGCCGTCCGGCCCCAGCCCGGCGAGGAACTGCTCGAACTGCAGGCCGATCTCCTCACCGGTGGGCAGCGGCTCCCCCTCGGCCAGCAGGGAGGCGCCCGCCTCCTCGGCCGAACGGAAGGTGTCGTACTGCTGCTCGAGGCCGCGGACGACGTCGGCCACGTCCTCGTGGGTCTCCAGGTACTCGTCGATCTCGGTCGCGGTGATCCGCGCGGCGTCGCGCAGCTCGGTGAGGTCGATCGTGAGCCGGCCCCCGATCTCGAGGTTCTCCAGCAGGTCGACGGCGGCCTGCGGGTACTCCATCTGCGCGAGGTAGTGCGGGATGTGCGCCACGAAGCCGAGGGCGTCGTGCCCCCACTCCCCCAGACGGACCTCGAGGACGGCCTGGGCGCTGGCCGGCACGCGCAGCTCGCCCTGCCACGGGCTGCGGCCGTGGACCAGCTCGTGACGGTTGCCGTGCGGGGTGATCGCCACCGGCCGCGTGTGCGGGACGGCCATCGGCACCGCGCCCAGACCCACGACGCGGTCGACCCCGAACCGCTCGACGACCTCGCGCACGGCGCGCGCGAACCCCTCCCACCGGATGTCGGGCTCGGGGCCGTGCATGAGCAGGTACGGCGTGCCGCCCGTGTCGCGCAGGGCACGGACCACCAGCCGCGGCGACTCGTACGCGCCGTAGTGGTCGTGCATGAACGACATCGGTGGGCGGCGCGCGCGGTAGTCGTAGAGGGCGTCGATGTCGAAGGTCGCCACGACCTTGCCGTCGCCGATCTCCTCGAGGTGCTTGGCCGCCAGCTCGGCGGACTTGCCCGCGTCGAGGAACCCGCTGAGGACCACGACCATGGTCAGGGCACCTTCTCCGAGCAGCTCTTCGGCGTCATCGACGATGTGCACCAGACGTTCAACCATGAGCCCCAGCCTAGTGACCGGTCCAGCCGTGAGCGGACACACACCCCGAAGTCGGTCGAGGGTGCCTGTAATATCTGGTTACTGCGGAGTAACATCGCTCCGTCAGCACCGTCCCAGCCCCGTATCACTCAGGAGATACCGTGCCCCGTCAGCAGCGAGAGGTCGTCTTCGTAGACGGCGTGCGCACCCCGTTCGGCAAGGCCAAGGGCCAGTTCGCCGAAACCCGCGCCGACGACCTCGTCATCAAGTGCATCCGCGAGCTCATGCGCCGCAACCCCAACCTGCCGCCCGAGAAGGTCGACGAGGTGGCCATCGCCGCCACGACCCAGATCGGCGACCAGGGTCTGACCCTCGGCCGTACCGCGGCCCTGCTGGCCGGCCTGCCCACCACGGTGCCGGGCTACTCGATCGACCGCATGTGCGCGGGCGCGATGACCGCCGTCACCGCCGTGGCCGGCGGCATCGCCTTCGGCTCGTACGACGTCGCGATCGCCGGCGGTGTCGAGCACATGGGCCGCCACCCCATGGGTGAGGGCGTCGACCCCAACCCGCGGATCATCTCCGAGAAGATCGTGAACCCGGACGCGCTCGTGATGGGCAAGACCGCGGAGAACCTGCACGACCGCTACCCGAGCATCACCAAGGAGCGCGCCGACGCGTACGCGGTCGCGAGCCAGGAGAAGACCGCCGCGGCCTACGCCGCCGGCAAGATCCAGCCCGACCTGGTCCCGGTCGCCACCAAGTCCGCCGAGGCGGGCTGGGGTCTGGCCACCACCGACGAGGGCCCCCGCCCCGGCACCACCATGGAGTCGCTGGCCGGCCTGAAGACGCCGTTCCGCTCCCACGGCAACGTGAGCGCCGGCAACGCCTCGGGCATCAACGACGGCGCCACCGCCGCCCTGCTCGCCGACGAGGAGACCGCCAAGGCCCTCGGCCTGCCGGTCAAGATGCGCCTCGTGTCGTACTCCTTCGTGGGTGTGGAGCCGGAGTTCATGGGCGCCGGCCCCATCCCCTCCACCGAGAAGGCCCTCAAGCAGGCCGGTCTCACGATCGACGACATCGACGCCTTCGAGGTCAACGAGGCGTTCGCCGTCCAGGTCATCGCCTTCCTCGAGCACTTCGGCATCGCCGACGACGACCCGCGGGTCAACCCGTACGGCGGCGCCATCGCCATGGGCCACCCCCTGGCCTCCTCCGGCGTGCGGCTGATGAACCAGCTCGCGCGCCAGTTCTCCGAGCGGCCCGAGGTGCGCTACGGCATCACCACCATGTGCGTCGGCATCGGCCAGGGCGCCACGGTGATCTGGGAGAACCCGAACTGGAACGGCTCGTCCGAGGGAGACAACTGAGATGACTGACACCAACGTCCTCGAGCGCGCCCAGGCGCTGCTGTCCGACGGCGAGCGCGTGACCAAGGCGCTGCTGCGCAAGGTCACCCTGCCCGGCGGCGCGGGCGTGATGGGCCTCATCACGCTCGACAACGGCGAGGACCACACCAAGCCCAACACCTTCGGCCCGGGTTCGCTGCTCGAGCTCAACGCCGCCATCGACGCCGCC
Organism: Nocardioides sp.; assembly: GCF_051876515.1. GTDB lineage: Bacteria > Actinomycetota > Actinomycetes > Propionibacteriales > Nocardioidaceae > Nocardioides. Next base: position 11,842 of record NZ_JBJEHY010000061.1, read on the forward strand.
CTGGCGGACGACGAGATCACCTCGATCGGCGTCACCGGCAAGCAGTTCATCCTCGCCGCCGGTGCCGACCTGACCGCGATCCAGGGCGGCGGCCCCGACGCCGTCCGCACCGTCGCCGAGCTCGGTCACGCCGTGTTCCGCAAGCTCGGCGAGGGCGCCAACGGCACGCGCAAGCCGACCTTCGGCTTCATCAACGGCCTCGCGCTCGGCGGCGGCCTCGAGGTCGCGCTGCACTGCGACTACCGCACGGTCATGGACTCGGCTCCCGCCCTGGGGCTGCCCGAGGTCATGCTCGGCCTGATCCCCGGATGGGGCGGCGCGTGGCTGGTGCCCAACCTCGTCGGCGCCGACAAGGCCGTGACGCTGATGATCGAGAACCCGCTCAACAACGGCAAGACCGTGGGCGGCAAGGCGGCGTACGAGCTCGGTCTGGCCGACGCCGTGTTCAACGGCGCCGACTACCTCGAGCAGTCGCTGCTCTGGGCGGCCTCGGTCCTCACCGGCGAGACCACCGTGGAGCGCCCCGAGGTCGACCGCGGTGCCGGCTGGGACGCCGCTCTGCAGCGCGCCCAGGGCATCGTGCAGGCCAAGACCGGCGGCGCCTCGCCGGCCGCCCTCAAGGCGATCGAGCTCATCGCGGCCGCCCGCGACACGGACCGCAACACCGGTTTCGCGGCCGAGGACGACGCCCTCCAGGCGATGTCCCTGACGCCCGAGCTGCTGGCGAGCCTGTACTCGTTCGACCTGGTGCAGAAGCGCGCCAAGCGTCCCGCCGGTGCCCCGGACCGCTCCCTGGCGCGTCCGGTCACCAAGGTCGGCATCATCGGCGCCGGACTCATGGCCAGCCAGTTCGCGCTGCTCTTCGTACGCCGCCTCGAGGTGCCGGTCGTGCTGACCGACCTCGACCAGGCCCGCGCCGACAAGGGTGTCGCGTACGTCCACGCCGAGATCGACAAGCTGCTCGCCAAGGGCCGGATCACCTCCGACCTCGCCAACCGCCACAAGGCTCTGGTCACGGGCGCCGTGGCCGAGGGCGACAAGGAGACGCACCCCTTCGCCGACGCCGACTTCGTGATCGAGGCGGTCTTCGAGGAGATGGGCGTCAAGAAGAACGTCTTCGCAGCAGCGGAGAAGGTCGTCTCCCCCGAGACGGTGCTGGCGACCAACACCTCCTCGCTGTCGATCACCGAGATGGCGGCCGACCTCGAGCACCCCGAGCGGGTCGTGGGCTTCCACTTCTTCAACCCCGTCGCGATCATGCCGCTGCTGGAGATCGTCAAGGGCGAGAAGACCGACGACGCCACCCTGGCCACCGCGTTCGCGGCCGGCAAGAAGCTGAAGAAGACCACCATCCTGGTCAAGGACAGCCCCTCGTTCATCGTGAACCGACTCCTGGGCCGCTTCATGAGCGAGGTGGGTCGCGTCGTCGACGCCGGTACGCCGGTCGAGGTCGTCGACTCCGCGTTCGCAGGCATCGCCCCGATGCCGCCGTTCATGCTGCTCGGTCTGGTCGGCCCGGCCATCGCGCTCCACAACAACGAGACCCTCGTGGGTGCCTTCGGTGACCGCTTCTACGTCTCCCCCGCCCTCGAGCGCGTCGTGGAGGCCAAGAAGGCGGGCTACTACCTGCCCGACCTCACCATCGACCCCGAGGTGCTGGCGCTGGCGGAGAAGCCGGAGAACCCCGAGGTCCTCACGGCCGACGAGGTGCGCGACCGCGCCCTCACCGGTCTGGCCGAGGAGGCGCAGCTGATGCTCGACGAGGGTGTCGCCCTGGCTCCCCAGGACATCGACCTGGCCATGATCACCGGCGCCGGGTTCTCGTTCTGGAACGGCGGCCTGACCTTCATGCTCGACGTGAAGGGCTACAGCGAGAAGGCGAACGGCAAGCGGTTCCACTGATCGACCGCACAGCCTGAGGGCGCCCGACCTGGTGGTCGGGCGCCCTTGCGCGTTGTGGCCAAGCCCCACTCCTGCCTGGGACCTTCGGCCCTGCCCCGGCACCCCGTTTCCTCGGCATTTTCCGGCCAGCAGTGTTTCGTCGGAGTGTGGGGAGTGGGGCATGAACGTCTTCAGGAGCTACCGGTTGGCGGCCGAGACGGTGGTGATCGTGGCCATCCTGGTGCTGGCCCGCTGGGCCCTGTGGGAGATCGGCGTACCGGGGATGGACCCGTCGGTGCTCATGTCGAGCATCATCAGCGGTGGCGTCTTCGTCATGGGTCTCGTGGTGGCCGGCACCCTCTCTGACTACCGCGACGCCGAGCGCGCTCCCACCGACCTCGCCACCTCGCTGTACGCGATCCTGCGGGACAGCGAGGCGATCCACAAGGTGTGGGGCAAGCCCGACATGCCCCGCCTGTGCGAGCGGCTCATCGCCGTCGTGGCGGCTCTGCGGGCCGACATCAGCAACGGCAGCTCGCGGGAGTACCAGCAGGCCGTGGAGGACCTCACCGACTCCCTGCTGGAGATGGAGGAGACCGACGTCCCGGCGAACTACGTCGTCAGGATCCGCTCCGAGCAGGCCGCCCTGCGCAAGGCCGCCCTGCG
>NZ_JBJEHY010000061.1:14488-15693 GCF_051876515.1 Nocardioides sp.
AGGCCGCCCTGCGCAAGGCCGCCCTGCGGATCTACACGATCCAGCGCGAGGAGTTCCTACCCTCGGCCAAGGCGATGATCACCAGCCTGGTCGCCATCATCACCGTCATGCTGCTCTTCACCGACATGGGCGGCAAGGCCGAGTCGATCGTGACGGTCGCGTTCCTGACGTTCTTCTTCGTCTACCTGCTGCGGCTGCTGCAGGTCATCGACAAGCCGTTCAAGTCCGGCGCGGAGCGCACCGACGACGACGTCAGCCTCTTCCTGCTCACCGAGTTCGTCCTGCACGCACGCGCCGTGGCCGACGGCACCGAGATCACCGCCCACGAGATGACGGCGCTCGCCGAGGACCTCGAGGAGCAGCTGGCCGAGGTGGAGGAGGCGGCGTCCAACGGGGACGTGGAGCTGTCCGACGCACTCTCGGACGTGGTCGAGGAGGCCGCGACCGAGGAGGCGGCACTCGACAAGGACTGGGGTCTGGCCCCCGCTCGTCGAGCCCCTGCCCCCGCTGGTCGAGCCTGGCTCCCGCTGGTCGAGCCTGTCGAGACCTCAGGGGCCGACCGGCTCGTGCCCCGGCCCCACGCCGAACATGGTGCGCGGCGAGACCGGGGTCGCGCCCTCGTCGAAGATCCCGTACTCGGTGCACAGCTCCGCGGTCAGCAGTGCCGTCCCCGAGCGCTGCGGGGTGGACGGGTCGGCGGCGACCGCCGCGAGCACCCTGCCCTGGAGCTCGGGCGTCTCGGTGTCGTTGATGCTGACGCCCTCGAACTCGGTCAGGCCGGAGGCGAGCAGGAGCTTGGTGCGGACCAGCCCCGGCCACAGGCTGAGCACGCTGACCCCGGTGCCGCGCAGCTCGTACGCCATGTCGTGGGTCATCTTGTCCAGGGCGGCCTTGCCCATCCCGTACAGGGTGGAGTGCAGGTGGGCGCGGGCGCCGACCGAGGTGATGTTGACGACGAGGCCGTCGCCGCGCTCGACCATCGCCGGGACGGCCGCGTGGCTGGCCACGTAGTGGGCGCGCAGCCCGACGGTGATGAGGGTGTCCCAGTCGTCGACGGGACGCTCCCAGAACTTCTCGGGGGCGAAGGGGTTGAACTGCGGCCCCGCCCAGACGTTGTTGACGAGCAGGTCGATGCGGCCCTCGGCCTCCTCGACGGCGCGGACGAGGCCGACCACCTCCGCCTCGTCGGCGTGGTCGCAGAGGTG
>NZ_JBJEHY010000062.1:0-15628 GCF_051876515.1 Nocardioides sp.
ACCTGCTGGCCCTGTGCTGCCTGGGCGCGGTGGCTGCGCTGGTCCACGACCCCGAGTCGGACCGTCGTCGACTGAGGCGTACCGCGGTGGTGCTGGTCGTCGTGGCGGCGCTGGCCCTGGCCGCCACCATGACGCTGGGGCTCCCGGACGTGGTCACCAACCCCGCCCCCGGCCCGCTGTTCTGAGCCGACCGTGGGGACGTACCTCAAGGGCGCACTGCCCCGGGTCCTGCTGCCCCTCAGCGCGCTGCTCGTGGTGCTCCTGGTCAGTGCCGCCGCCTGGCGCCCCTGGATCCTGTGGCCACTGCAGGGCCTGGCCGTCGGGGTCCTCGCCGCCGCAGCCGGCTGGAGCCTGGACGAGCCGAGCGCGGGCGTCGTCGACGCGGCACCCCGGGGGCTGCGCTGGCGGACCGCCGTGCGCGCGGTGCCCCTGGCCGGGCTGGTTGCGCTCTGGTGCGCGGTGGTGCTCGCCGCCGGTGACCGGCTCTTCGGCCACCCGGTCGAGGTGGCGGTCCAGGGGGTGGCCGGCGTCTGCCTGGCTGCGGCGTGGGTGACCTGGCGGCGCGCCAGGGGTGACGCGACGCCCGGACAGCGGCTCGCCGCGGCCGTCATCCCGCTGACCGCCGCCTGGGCGCTGCTGCGCCCGCTGGAGCGGCAGCTGCCGCTCTTCCCGTTCGGCCCCGCCGGACGCGGCGACTGGGGCACCAGCCTCATCGGCTGGGTGCTGGCGGGCTGCGCCGGTGTGGCGCTCACGGCGCTGGTCCTGGCGCTGGACGGTCGGCCGCCGGCACTGAGGTCACGACCTCACGGGTCCTAGTGCCCGACTCTCCCCCACGGGTTCCTACGTGTGGGTAACCTGCGCCCATGAGCGATGAGACGCAGGTCACCACTGACGGCACGGCGGACGGCACCATCACCGGGCACAGCGGCGAGCTCGCGACCGCGGTGGCCCGGGCGCACGGCGTGGAGACGATGTTCACCCTGTCCGGGGCGCACGTGTTCCCCCTGTACGACGGGGCGGTCAAGGCCGATCCCCCGATGCGCCTGCTCGACGTGCGTCACGAGCAGACCGCCGCGTTCGCGGCCGAGGCGACCGGCAAGCTGACCCGCGTTCCCGGTCTCGCCGTCCTCACGGCCGGACCGGGCGTCACCAACGGCGTCTCCGCGATCGCCCAGGCCCAGTTCACCGGCGCCCCGATGGTGGTGCTGGGTGGGCGTGCTCCGCAGAACCGCTGGGGCACCGGAAGCCTCCAGGAGCTCGACCAGCCGCCGATCATCGCCCCGGTCGCCAAGCTGGCCCGTACGCTGCCGACCGCCGCCGACGTGGCCGGCGGGATGGACGAGGCGTTCCGGCTGGCCGGCAGCTCGCACCGCGGGCCGGTCTTCGTGGACGTGCCGATGGACGAGCTGTTCAACGCCGCCACCGCGCCGGTACCCACCGGCGGGGTCGTGAAGGGCGCGGCGCCCGACACCGACGCCCTGGACCGCATCGCAGCGCTGCTCGCGCAGGCGCAGCGGCCCGTGCTGGTGCTGGGCACCGACGTGTGGATGGACGGGGCCGAGGTGGCCGCCCTCTCCTTCGCCGAGCGGCTCGGCGTCCCCACCCTCACCAACGGCATGGGCCGCGGCGTGCTGCCCGGCGGCCACCCCCTGCTGGTCACCAAGGCGCGCGGGCAGGCCCTGGGCACCGCCGACCTCGTGGTCGTGGTCGGTACGCCGCTGGACTTCCGCCTCTCCTACGGCGTCTTCGGCGGCAAGGACGGGGCACCCGTCGCACAGGTCGTGCACGTCGCCGACTCCCCCGACCAGGTCTCCGGACACGCGGAGCTGGCGGCGTCGGTGTCGGGTGACCTCACCTCGGTCTTCGACGGCCTCGCCGAGGCGTACGAGCGCCAGCCCCGCCGCAGCGACCTGACCGGCTGGCTGGGAGACCTGCAGCAGACCGTCGCTGCGGCCACCGCCCGCGACAACGAGCTCCTCACCGCCGAGGCCGACCCGATCCACCCCGCACGCATCTACGGCGAGCTCGTCCCGCGGCTGGCCGACGACTCCGTCGTGATCGGCGACGGCGGCGACTTCGTGTCGTTCGCCGGCAAGTTCGTCGAGCCGAAGCGGCCCGGCGGCTGGCTCGACCCCGGCCCGTACGGCTGCCTCGGTGCCGGCCTGGGCGCGGCGATCGCGGCCCGCATCGCACGCCCCTCGGCGCAGGTCACCCTGCTCCTGGGCGACGGCGCAGCCGGCTTCAGCCTGATGGACGTCGACACCCTCGTGCGGCACAACCTCCCCGTCGTGATGGTGATGGGCAACAACTCCGCGTGGGGCCTCGAGAAGGGCCCGATGCAGATGCTGTACGGCTACGACGTGGCCGCCGACCTCGCCAGCCGCACGCCGTACCACGACGTGGTCAAGGCGCTCGGCGGTGCCGGCGAGCAGGTCACCGACCCCAAGGAGATCGGCCCGGCGCTCGACCGTGCGTACGCCTCCGGCGTGCCGTACATGGTCAACGTCATCACCGACGTGGACGCCGCCTACCCGCGCAACACGTTCGGGATCTGAGGCGGGATCTGAGGACGAGAACGGGGGCGGCTGGCGGTCGCGGGTCAGCGGCCCGAGACCGTCACCGTCACCGTCGCGCCCCGGGGCAGGATCGTGCCGGAGACCGGCTCCACGCCACGGACGAAGCCCGGACCCCATCCGCGGTCGACGCGCGTGGTGGTCTCCACGGTGAACCCCAGCTCCTCCAGCGCGGCGACGTAGCGCGCCCCGCTGCGGCGCTGGTGGTCGTTGGAGTAGCGCACCCAGTCCGGGACGGCCACCTCGCCGTCGAGGAGCCGGACCTGCGCGAGCATGCGTTCGACCTCGAGTCGAGCCGCGGCGATCGGGTGCGTCGAGGAGGAGGCGATGAACCCCACCTTCGGGCCCGGGGCGTACAGGACCCCCTGGCACAGCACGCCGCCCTCCTGGGCCGAGAGCGAGGCGCACTCGATCGCCGAGATCCGGACCAGCTCGCCGTCCAGCGTGCGCTCCTCGTAGTTCTCGTCGACCTGGTACGGGCGGTGGCCCTCCACGATGTTGAGCGCCTCGACACCCGCGTCACGCGGGACGTACGCCAGACAGATCGCACCGCTGTCGATGACGTAGGTGTCCTCCAACGGGGTGCCGCAGCGGGTGCTGTTGCGCGCCCACGCCTCGGGCACCGCGACCGCCAGCGGCCCAGAGCCCACCAGCCGGTACCCCGCGGGCACCGGGCCGGGGTCGGGCAGGGGCTCGGGGTCGTCGTCGGGGGTCGAGTCGGTGGTGGGCGTGGTCACGGCGGGAGTGGTCGTGGTGCGAACGCGCGGCCCGGGCGACGGGTCCCCGACGACGGGCGCCCGGTCAGCGCCGCGCAACCCGAGCGCGGTCGACCCGACGACCACGGCGCCCGCCGCCGCGCACGCGATCACCAGCGTGCGGCGCTGCCGGCTGCGACGCCGCGCCTCGGCCACCATCTCCGCCACCGGGGCGGCCCCGACCCGGGTGTCGGCCACGCGGGCGGAGAGCCCCTCGGCCAGCTTCGACTCATCCATCACGCACCTCGCAGTTCGGCCAGTGTCTCGTCGGCGGCGAGGACCTTCAGCGCCCTCGACAGGCGGCTCTTCACCGTGCCCGGCGCGACCCGCAGCACCTCGGCCATCTGGGCCTCGGTGAGGTGGACGTAGTACCGCAGCACCACGGCCGTCCGTTGGTCGTCCGGCAGGCGGTCCAGGCACCGGCGTACGGCGTCTCCCAGATCGCTGGCGTCCGTCGGGTCGTCCACGCCCACCTCGGGCAGCACGTCGGTGGGGCGCTCGCCCCACCACCGCCGCTGCCTGCTGGTCGTGAACGCGTTGACCAGGACGCGGTAGACGTACGCGTCGCGGTCGTCGGCCCGGCGTACGCGCCCCCAGTGCACCAGGCACCTGGTGAGAGCCGTCTGGACGACGTCCTCGGCCTCCGTGGGGCTGCACCCGAGCAGGATCGCCGAACGCACGAGCCGCGGCCACGCGACCGCGACGTACTCGGTGAACTCCTGCTCGTGCATCCCGCCTCCTGTGGTCCTCGTCTGTCAGACCCGGTGGGGGTGCGGCGGGGTTCCCTCAGCCCAGCCGCGACATGAAACGCTCGACGTCGACGACCACGCGGGTGACCTCGCCGTTGCCGACGACCTTGCTGCCCTCGCGCGCCACGACGGCGAACCGCACCAGCTTCGGCTCGGTGAAGACCGCGGTCGCCGTCACCTCGACGGTGGCCCCGACGGCGCTGGCCGCGAGGTGCTCGAGCTGCACGCGGGTGCCGACGCTCGTACGGCCCTCGGCCACGTGGGGCGCGATCGCGTCGCAGGTGACCGCCTCGCACCAGGCGAGCAGGCGCGGGGTGCCCAGCACGGCCAGGCTGCCGGAACCGACCGCGAGGGCGGTGTCGTCGGCGGTGACGGTGAACGTACGGGTCGCCGTGAGGTCGGTCGTCATGGCGGCATTCTCGCCCTTCCGGCCGCTCCCCGCTGCTCGTTCCGCCGCTCCTCCCCCGCAGCCCCTCCCTAGTAACGCGCAGTTATCTGCTCTGGTGACGCGCAATTGCCACCCACTCGGCACGATAACTGCGCGTTACTGGGGAGACGGGGGTCCGGCGGTACGGCCAGCGACCCCCGGAAATGACGGAACCCCCTGGCCAGGTGGCCCGGGGGTCCGGTCTACGGCGTTGCCGCTGATCGCGAGCGATCAGGCGTTGGGGCGCTTGCCGTGGTTCGCGCCCTTCTTCTTGCGAGCGCGGCGCTTGCGTCCGGTCTTGCCCATGGTGTTCCTCCAGATCGTGTAGCCCTGAACGGGTCGCCCGTGCAGGGCAGACAGGTCATCTTCTCAAACGCGCCCCCGTTGGGGCGAATCAGGTCCGTGCGGCGGCCTCAGCCCTCGGCGATGCGGACCTGCACCTCGCGGATCTGCAGGCGCACCTTGTCGAGCAGGCCGGCCGGCGCCTCCTCGCCGCACGAGCGTGCGACGAGCTGCTTGACGGTCACCTGGAGGTCGTACTTCTCCAGGCACGGGTTGCAGCCGTCGAGGTGCGCGCGGACGACCGTGCAGTCGCCCTCGGGCAGCTCGTTGTCGATGAGGTAGACGATGCGTTCGAGGAAGTCGGCGCAGTCCTCGGTGTCGTGCTCGTGGCTCACGCGTCCTCTCCCTCGCTCGGCGGGACCAGACGGCCCTCGCGCACGTAGTCGGCCAACAGGTCGCGCAGCTGGCGGCGGCCTCGGTGGAGCCGCGACATCACGGTGCCGATGGGCGTCTCCATGATCTCGGCGATCTCCTTGTACGGGAAACCCTCCACGTCAGCCAGGTAGACGGCCAGACGGAACTCCTCGGGGAGCTTCTGCAGGGCGTCCTTCACCTGGGAGTCGGGAAGGTGCTCGAGCGCCTCCATCTCCGCGGACTTCAGACCGCTGGAGGTGTGCGACTCGGCGCGCGCGAGCTGCCAGTCCTCGACGTCCTCGGACATCGACTGCTGCGGCTGGCGCTGCTTCTTGCGGTACGTGTTGATGTACGTGTTGGTGAGGATCCGGTACAGCCAGGCCTTGAGGTTGGTCCCCGGCTTGAACTGGTGGAAGGCCGAGTACGCCTTCGCGAAGGTCTCCTGCACCAGGTCCTCGGCGTCGGCGGGGTTGCGCGTCATCCGCATCGCGGCGCCGTACAGCTGGTCGAGGTGCGGCAGGGCGTCGCGCTCGAAGCGCAGCGACCGTTCGTCGGCGCTCTCCTCGGCGAGGATGCGTTCGGGGTCGAGGTCCGTGGGCAGGTCAGGATCCACGGCGTCCTTCAGCGATTCAGTCATCGCTTCCCAGACTACCGCCGTCTGGGCATCGGACAGTTCCGATGGCGACTTGGTTGCGAGCACGTCGGGTAGAACATCCGAGGTGGCCCGGTGATTCCCGGTCCGTACCAGCGGAACTGTGGCGTACCCCTCGTCGGGCCGCTCCCCCGTCAGGGCTGCTCGGAGACCTCGAGCTCCACCGCACCGCCGGCGGCCTCGCGGATGATCCACTCCAGGGCGGCCTCAACGACGATCCCCATCGCCTCGTCCTGGGTGACCTGGCCGCGGGCGGGCACCTTGAGGCCGTGGTCGGCGCCGGGGACGACGGCGAAGTCGAGCTCGGGCCAGTCGCGGGGGAACTCCTCGGGCCGCCCCATCGGGTCGCGCTCGCCCTGCACCACCAGGGTCGTGCAGCCGGTGCCACGCAGCTCGTCGACCCGGGACTTCTCCGGCCTGCCGGGCGGGTGCAGCGGGAAGGAGAGCGCCAGGCACCCGGTCGCGCCGAGCTGCCGGGCCGTACGGCACGCCGACCGGGCACCGGCCGAGCGGCCGCCCACCACGAGGGGCACGTCTGTTCCGACCACCTCACGCAGAGCCTCTGCCGCGGCGACGAAGGCGACGTCCAGCGTCGGCGGCGCCGTCGCGATCTTGCGGCCCGCGACCCGCCACGGCTGCTCGAAGAGAGCCACCGCGATCCCCTGCCCGGGGAGGAACTCGGCCAGAGCAACCAGGTCCCGCGCGTCCACCCCGCCGCCCGCACCGTGGCTGGCCAGCAGCACCGCCACCGGGTCCTCCGCCGCGTGCACGTGGAGCCTGCCGGGGCCGTGCGGGGTCTCGACGTCGACGACGTGGTCGGCCTCGGGGGCAGCGGTCTCACTCATGGGGCAGTCCTTCCAGGGGAAGCGGTTCGACGAGCTCGGGACCGTTGTTGCGGACGTTGCTGACCAGCGGCGAGACCGGGTACGCCTCCAGCGCACCGGGCGCGGCGGGGACCAGCAGGTCGAGGTGGCCGCCCACCGTGGGGTCGAGCCACTCGCGCCAGCGGTCCTTCTCCACCATCAGCGGCATCCGGTCGTGGATGTGACCCACCGCGTCCTCGGCCTGGGTGGTCAGGACGGTGCAGGTCCACCGGAAGCGGGCCGGGTCGTCCTCGGCGCGCGTCGGGTCGCGCCAGATCTCGTACAGCCCGGCCATCGCCAGCACGCCGCCGTCGCGGGGGCGGATGAAGAAGGGCTGCTTGACCGGCTTGCCCTTGGGGTTGACCTGCTCGGTGACTTACCACTCGTAGTAGCCGTCGGCGGGGAGCAGGCAGCGGCGCGAGGCGAACGCCTTGCGGTAGGCCGGCTTCTCCGCGACGGTCTCCATCCGCGCGTTGATCATCCGGTTGCCGATCGAGGGGTCCTTGGCCCACGAGGGCACCAGCCCCCAGGTGAGGACGCGCAGCTGCCGCTCGGCGGGCAGCTCGAGGCCCTCCTCACGCCGGGGCGGACGCTCGACGACGGCGTACACCTCCTTGGTGGGCGCCACGTTGTAGTCGGCCAGCAGGGGCACCGTGACCCGGTTCTCGACGACCTCGAACTCCTCGACGAGGTCGTCGGGGTTCCGCGAGGACGCATACCTGCCGCACACGTCAGCGAGTCTAGGGGGCGCCGCGGTGCGGCGTGGCCCTCCTGGACAGGCTCAGCCGGACAGGCTCAGCCGGACAGGCTCAGCGGGACAGCTCGTCGAACAGGGGTCCGACGGCGCCGTCGGCGTGCGGGAGCCCCTCGATCCAGACCCGGACCCGGTTGGTCAGGTCGGGCACCAGCTCGACGACGTCGGCGTCGTAGCGGGAGTCGCTGCGACCGTCGTTGAGGAGCAGGCGCAGCAGACGCACCCGACGTCCCAGGTTGGTGTCGCGACGGGTCAGGGCGGCCACGCGGTTCACGCCCAGCCGGGCCACGACCTCGTCCTGGGCGAAGACGGTGCGCACGTGCTCCCCCACCCCGGCGATCTCCAGCGAGCGCTCCAGACGGTCGCCCGAGGGGTGGTCGCCCTCGGGGATCTGGCACATGACCAGCGCCCACTCGCCACTCACGTCGGTGTGCGGGGCGCGGTACTTGTCGGCCAGGCAGCTGCGCAGGTGGCTCTGGCTCGCGAGCCCCGTCAGGGGGTCGGTGCAGCTGAGGTGGTTGAGGTACCCCAGTGTCGCCTCGCTCCATCCACCGAGGAGGGCGCTGACGGCGTCGAACGTCGGGTCCACCCCCGTGACGACCCGCCACGTCTCGCGCAGGCCAGCCAGCGCCTCCTCGACGGATGCGCCGTCGTGGGCCAGGTGCTGGCCCACGACGGCGCATCGATCCACGAAATCGGTCCCGGCGGCGAGCGCCTCCGCCACCGCCTCGAAGCGTGCGGGCAACCCCGTCCGCGCAGCTTCGGGCAGTTCCCCACTCGCCTCGGTTGCACCAGTGGAGGAGCGACGCCCACGTACGGCGAAGATCCCCACGATCTGCTCCTTCCACTGGCCGACATTCGTGTCCTACACACAGTGAGACGGGGTGACCGGGCGGTCATGACGCGGAATCCCGAAGAATTTTTCGGACATCGCCCAACCGGGCCATTTCCACGTCTTTCGCGTGCCAACGGGGGCACCGTGGTCCTACGCTGGCAGTCGATCCACCCTGTGCGCCCGCGCGCCCTGACACCGCAGAAGGCCCCATGACCACCGCCGCACACCTCGCTGCGCTCTCCGACGCCGAGCTGATCTCAGCCGTGCGCGGGGGCGACGTGGACGCGTACGGCGAGCTGTTCGAGCGTCACGTGCACAGCGCCCGGCGCCTGGCCCTGCAGCTGAGCAGCCACGGCGAGGCCGACGACCTGGTCTCCGACGCGTTCGTGAAGGTCCTCGGGGTGCTGCAGCGCGGCGGAGGACCGGATGTCGCCTTCCGGGCCTACCTGCTGACGGCGGTGCGCCGGCTCCACGTCGACCGGATCCGCTCCACCTCCAAGGTGCAGCCGACCGACGACCTGACCGCCTTCGACCCGGGCGTGCCGTTCCGCGACATCGCCGTCGAGGGCTTCGAGAACGGTGCCGCCGCGCGCGCCTTCGCGGCCCTGCCCGAGCGGTGGCAGCTGGTGCTGTGGCACCTGGAGGTCGAGGGCAACAAGCCCGCCGACATCGCTCCCCTGCTCGGGATGAGCGCCAACTCCGTCTCCGCCCTGGCGTACCGGGCCCGCGAGGGGCTGCGCCAGGCGTACCTCGGCGAGCACGTCGCCGACCGCGACGAGGCGTCCTGCTCGTGGACCCGCAGCAACCTCGGGGCGTACGTCCGCGACGGCATCTCCAAGCGCGACCGCGCCAAGATGGAGACGCACCTCGAGGAGTGCCGCGCCTGCTACGCGATCTACCTCGAGCTCACCGAGATCAACTCCAACCTCGGCGCCCTGATCGCTCCGCTGGTGCTCGGCGGTCTCGCCGCCGCGTACGTCGCCGGCGGCACCGTGGCGGCCGGTTCCGGGGCCGTCGCGGCCGCCGGCGGAAGCGTCAGCCAGGTCTTCGGGCGGGCCCGGGACTTCGTTGTCGCCAACGTGCAGGCCGTCATGGTGGCCGGGGTCGCCGGGTCCGTGGTGGTCGTGGGCACCGCCGTGGCGCTCAACCGCGGGCCGGACCCTGCCCCGACCGGCGGGCGTCCGCCGGCCTCCCAGGTGCCGCAGGCAGAGCCCGGCACGACCGGGCGCGGGACCGATGACCGTACGGCGGAGCGACCCGAGCGCTCCTCCGGTGACGAGCTGCAGGTCGCCATCGCGCCCGACACGTTCGTCCCCACCACGACGGTGACGCCGGACCCCACGGACGATCCCACGACGGACGGCCCCACGGACGATCCCACGTCGGACGATCCCGACCCGACCACGGACCCGACGACCGACCCGACTCCGACGGACCCGACCACGGATCCCACCCCGACAGACCCGACGCCGACCACGCCCAGCCCGACCACGCCCAGCCCGACGACGCCGACCACGCCCAGTCCGACCACGCCCAGCCCCACGACCCCGACGCCGACGACGCCCAGCCCCACCACGCCGACGCCCACCACGCCCACGACCACCGACCTGGCCCCTGCGCTCACGGTCGCCGGCGAGGGCTCCCGCAAGACGATGGTGGCGAGCGTGGAGAACCTCGCCGCGGGACGTACGGCGACCCTGCGGGTCCTGATGACGGGGACGACCTCGGAGCAGCTGGACGACTCCCGCTGCTCGCAGGTGGAGGGCTGGTTCCGCTGCTCGGTGACCGGCGAGAGCCCGTCGGTGGAGTTCTCCGCGACGTTCCCGCACGGCGGCACGGTCAGCGTCCACGTCTCCTCGCCCGACGAGCCGCTGTGGCAGATCCTCAACAACCTCAAGGTCTTCCAGATCAACAACTGAGGCTCCTGTCCTCACGACCGGGGGTCGTGTAGACAGGAGGAATGACGATCACCCGCCTCATCGCCCGCCCGATGCTGGCCTCGGCCTTCGTCGCCGGCGCCGTGCACGCCCTGCAGCACACCGACGAGCACGCGGCCCGCGCCCAGTCGGTGATCGACCGCTTCATGCCGGCCCTGCAGAGCAAGGCCCCCGTCGCGGTCCCCACCGACCCCCGTACGGTCGTGCGCGTGCACGCCGCGGTCCAGCTGGCCGCCGCGCTGGCCCTGACCACCGGCAAGGCGCCCCGCACCTCCGCGGGCGTGCTCGCGCTGTCGACCGTGCCGCTGACGCTGACCCAGCGTGCGTTCTGGAACGAGTCCGAGCCGCAGGCGGCTGCGGCCCAGCGCACCGAGTTCCTGCGCGACGTCTCCCTGCTGGGCGGCCTGCTCCTGGCCGGCGTCGACACCGACGGCAAGCCCGGTCTGGCGTGGCGGGCCCGTCGCGCGGCGAAGGACGTGCAGCGTGAGGCCAAGCAGTTCGCCCGCGAGGCGCGCCGCGAGGCCAAGCTCGCCGCGGCCCAGCTCCCCTGAGCACGCTCCCCGCGTCCCGGCCTCGCTAGGCTGGCGCGCGTGACTGTCGCCGCCTCGCCCGCCGCTCCCGCCGACCCCTGGCCGGCCCCGCGCCCTGCCGGACGCGTCGAGCGGTCCGTGCGGCTGCCCGGCAGCAAGTCGCTCACCAACCGCGCGCTGGTCCTGGCCGCCCTCTCCGACGGCCCCAGCAGGGTCGTCCGTCCGTTGCGCTCGCGGGACACGTTGCTGATGGCCGCCGCGCTGAGGTCCCTGGGCACCAACGTCGTCGACGCTGAGGGTGACTGGCTCGTCACCCCGCAGCCGTGGACGACCGACGCCGAGGTCGACTGCGGGCTGGCCGGCACCGTCATGCGCTTCGTCCCGCCGCTGGCCGGGCTCTCCACCGGCCGCGTCGCCTTCGACGGCGACCCCCACATGCGCAACCGCCCCGTGGGGCCGATGCTCGCCGCGCTGGGCGGACTCGGCGTACGGGTCGAGGACGGCGGGCGCGGCGCGCTGCCCTTCGAGGTCGCCGGCACCGGCACCGTGGCCGGCGGCAGCGTCGTCATCGACGCCAGCGCCTCGTCGCAGTTCGTCTCCGCGCTGCTCCTGGCCGGCCCGGCGTACACCCACGGGGTCGACGTCGTCCACGACGGCAAGCCGGTCCCCTCCCAGCCACACATCGACATGACCGTGGAGATGCTGCGCGAGCACGGCGTGGCCGTCGACGACTCCGACGCCAACCGCTGGACGGTCGCCCCCGGCCCGGTCCGCGCGCTCGACCGGGCGATCGAGCCCGACCTGTCCAACGCGGCACCGTTCGTCGCGCTCGCGGCCGTGGCCGGCGGCACCGTGACCGTGCACGACTGGCCCGCCCGCACCACCCAGCCCGGCGACGAGCTGCGCAGCATCCTGTCCCTGATGGGCTGCGAGGTGACCCTCGACGACGCGGGGCTGCACGTCACCGGCACCGGCACCCTGCACGGCATCGACCTCGACATGCACGACATCGGCGAGCTCACGCCGGCGGTGGCGGCCCTGTGCGCCCTGGCCGACTCCCCCTCCCACCTGCACGGCATCGAGCACATCCGGGGCCACGAGACCGACCGGCTCGCTGCGCTGGCCACCGAGCTCACCGGGCTCGGCGCCGACGTCACCGAGCACCGCGACGGCCTCAGCATCCGCCCCGCGCCGCTGCACGGCGGCGTCTTCCACACGTACGCCGACCACCGGATGGCCCACGCGGGCGTCATCCTCGGCGCGGCGGTCGCGGGCGTGCTGGTCGAGGACGTCGCCACCACCTCCAAGACCTTCCCCGACTTCGCCAGCGCCTGGACGCGCCACGTGGAGGGCGCGTGACCTCGCGGTACGGCGAGCACGACGCCGAGCACTACGAGCGGCCCCGGCGCCGCACTCGCCCCCGGACGAAGGACCGCCCCAGCTACGACGACGCCGTCGAGGCCCGCGTCGTCACGGTCGACCGCGGCCGGTTCACCCTGCTCCACGAGGGCCGCACCGTGATGGCGATGAAGTCCCGCCCGCTGGGCCGCAAGGGCGTCGTGGTGGGCGACCGGGTGCGCGTGGTCGGGGACGTGTCGGGCCGCGACGGCTCGCTGGCCCGGATCGTGGAGGTCCAGCCCCGCACCACCACCCTGCGCCGTACCGCCGACGACGACGACCCGGTCGAGCGCGTCATCGTCTCCAACGCCGAGCAGCTGGTCGTGGTCACCGCGCTGGCCGACCCCGAGCCCCGTCCCCGGCTGATCGACCGGGCCCTCGTGGCGGCGTACGACGCCGGGATGAGCCCGCTGCTGTGCCTGACCAAGGCCGACCTCGCCGACCCCGAGACGCTGCTGTCGACGTACCGGTCGTTGGGCGTGCCGTGGGTGGTCACCCAGCTCAAGGGCCCCGACGGCGCCAGCGACCTCACCGAGCTGCGGTCCCGCCTGGCGGGGCGCACCAGCGTGCTGGTGGGCCACAGCGGCGTCGGCAAGTCGACGCTGGTCAACGCGCTGGTCCCCGACGCCCACCGCGAGGTCGGCCACGTCAACGCGGTGACCGGCCGCGGCCGGCACACCTCCACCTCGGCGTACATGCTCGAGCTGCCACCGCACCCGGACACCGACGAGCCGGGCTGGATCATCGACACCCCCGGCATCCGCTCGTTCGGACTGGCCCACGTCCAGCCCGAGCACCTCATCGAGGCGTTCCCCGACCTGGACGAGATGACCGAGGACTGCCCGCGGGGCTGCACCCACGGCGCCGACGAGCCCGAGTGCGGGCTCGACGAGGCGCTGGCTGCCGGCGAGGCCGACCAGGCACGCGTGGACTCGTTCCGGCGCCTGCTCGCGGCCCGCGAGGGTGCCTCCGACTGGTGAGCGCACCGGGGGCGCGGCCGCACCGATCAGGTGCCCTCCGCGCGCCCGGCGGCGCGGGGCAATAGCCTTGCCCCATGCCCATCACCGGTCCTGACTCCGTGGACTACACCGACGACCTGCGCCTGGCGCACCTGCTCGCGGACGACGCGGACTCGCTCACGCAGGCCAGGTTCAAGGCGCTGGACCTGCACGTCATGAGCAAGCCGGACCTCACGCCGGTCACCGACGCCGACAAGGCCGTCGAGGACGCGATCCGCCGTACGCTCTCGCGCACCCGCTCGCGCGACGCCGTTCTGGGCGAGGAGGGTGGCCTGGTCGGCCACAGCCAGCGCCAGTGGATCGTGGACCCGATCGACGGCACCAAGAACTTCGTACGGGGCGTGCCGGTGTGGGCCACCCTGATCGCGCTGGCGGTCGACGGCGAGGTCGTGCTCGGCGTCGTCTCCGCGCCCCAGCTCCAGCGCCGCTGGTGGGCGGTCAAGGGCGGCGGCGCGTGGACCGGGCGCAACCTGATGAAGGCGACGCGGTGCGAGGTCTCCGACGTGCGCCGGATCGAGGACGCCTCGTTCTCGTACTCCTCGCTGTCGGGCTGGGAGGAGCGCGACCGGCTCGACGACTTCCTCGCCCTGTCGCGGCGCGTGTGGCGCACCCGCGCGTACGGCGACTTCTGGTCGTACATGCTGCTCGCCGAGGGGGCCGTCGACATCGCCGCCGAGCCCGAGCTCGAGCTGTACGACATGGCCGCCCTCGACATCATCGTGCGCGAGGCGGGTGGCCGGTTCACCTCGCTCGACGGCCGCGACGGTCCCTGGGGCGGCAACGCGGTGGCCACCAACGGGCACCTGCACGACACCGCACTGGCCTTCCTCGGCGGGGTCGACGACGACGCCGACCCGGACTCCCCGCAGCGCGGGCCGGGCACCGTGAGCAGCCTGCGGCAGCGGCAGGTGCCGCCCCAGGTCATCGACTGAGCCGGCCACCTCCGGGGGCGCTGTCCACCACGGACCTTAGGCCCTGTTGCGCGGGACACACCCTCGCTACGGTGGACGGAGGAGCCGTGGCGCTCGGCCGTGGCCGTACGCGTTGGAGGTGCGCCGTGAAGATCAGCGACGTGGTGAAGGGCAAGGCCAGCCAGGACGTGGTGACCGTGTCCCCCGAGGCCAGCGTGCGCCAACTGGTCGAGGTCCTCGACGAGTTCGGCATCGGCGCCGTCGTGGTGAGCACCGACGGCGAGACGGTGCACGGCATCGTGAGTGAGCGCGACGTGGTGCGCCGCCTCCACCTCGACGGGGCGGCCGTCCTGGACCACGCCGTCTCGACGATCATGACCGCCGAGGTGCACACCTGCTCCCTCGAGGACAACGTGCAGGACCTGGCCGGCGAGATGACCCGCGGACGCTTCCGCCACGCCCCCGTGGTCGTCGACGGTCGCCTCGCCGGGATCGTCAGCATCGGTGACGTCGTCAAGCGCCGCATCGACGAGCTGGAGTTCGAGCGCGACCAGCTCGACAACTACGTGCGGCAGAGCTGACCTGCTGCCCGGCCGCTTCTTGGCCACCTGAGAGGCTTGCCCGGCACATCCACCTGCAACCGAACGGAGACACCGTGAGCGAGAAGCCCGAAGTCGACCCGCACATGGGCGACGCGCCCGCCGACCTGGAGATCACCGACCTGCGCGAGGGCGACGGCGCCGAGGCGACCGCCGGCTCCACGGTCTCGGTGCACTACGTGGGCGTGGCCCACTCCACCGGCGAGGAGTTCGACGCCTCGTACAACCGCGGCACCCCGCTGCAGTTCCGCCTCGGCATCGGCCAGGTCATCTCCGGCTGGGACAACGGCGTGCAGGGCATGAAGGTCGGCGGCCGCCGCCGCCTCGTGATCCCGCCGCACCTGGGCTACGGCGACCGCGGCGCCCCGGGCGCCATCAAGGGCGGCGAGACCCTGATCTTCGTGGTGGACCTGCTCGACGTGAAGTGAGCGCGTACGAAGCGGCCGGCACCCTCACGGGTACCGGCCGCTTCGTCGTCGTCAGGGGTGTCTCACCAACCCCTCTCACCAGGGGACGTCGATCTCCGCCTCGCCGCTGGCCACCCGGACGCTCACGCCGCCCAGGGAGACCTCGTCGCCGGGGTGCAGCTGGCGGCCGCGGCGCGTCTCGACCTCGCCGTTGACGCTGACCAGCCCGTCGGCGATGACTGGCTTGGCCTCCGCGCCGGAGTCGATGAGGTTGGCGAGCTTGAGGAACTGACCGAGCCGGATCGACTCGTCGCGAATGGGAACGTCCACAGGACCAGCCTAGACGTACCCGCCGCTCACAGCAGGGACGAGACGGCGTGGATCAGGACGCCCACCAGGCCGCCCACGACGGTGCCGTTGATGCGGATGAACTGCAGGTCGCGCCCGACGTGGAGCTCGATCTTGCGCGCCGCCTCCGCGCCGTCCCAGCGCTCGATGGTGTGGGTGATGACGCCGGTCACCT
>NZ_JBJEHY010000063.1:0-15565 GCF_051876515.1 Nocardioides sp.
GGGGCGACTTCACCGGACACCGGAGGTTCCTGGCATGAACGGCGGACCGGCGCGCACCGAGACGGTGGCCGTGGTGGTGGTGACGTACAACCGCTCCGAGCTGCTGACCCGGATGCTGGACGGGCTCGCCGCCCAGACGCACCGCCCCGACGCGGTGCTCGTGGTCGACAACGCCTCCACCGACGACACGGCCGCCGTCCTCGCCGCCCGCGCCGGCGCCGGCGACCTCCCGCTGACGGTCATCACCTCGCCGGAGAACCTCGGCGGGGCCGGCGGGTTCCACGCCGGCACCAGCCGGGCGTACGAGCTCGGGTTCGACCGGATCTGGCTGATCGACGACGACGTGGTCCCCGCGCCGGACTGCCTGGCGGTGCTGATGGCCGCCGACGAGGACTGCCTCATGGTGGTGCGCGAGGACCTCGACGGCGTCCTGGTGGAGAAGTCCGCGGTCCGCTTCGACCTGTCCAACCCGCTGGCCGTGCGCCCCAAGACCGCCTCGGTCGACTCCACGTACGCGACCCGCGCCGAGATGCCCGAGCGGGTCGCGGTGGAGAACGTCGCCTTCGAGGGGTTCATGGTGCGCCGCGGGGTCATCGACGAGATCGGCCTGCCCGACCCGAGCTTCTTCATCTTCTACGACGACGTCGACTTCGCGATCCGGGCCCGCAACGCCGGGCGCACGATCTGGGCCCTTCGCGACGCCCGTCTGGTGCGCCAGCTCGACTTCAACCAGCAGCACGACCTGTCCGGTTGGAAGGGCTTCTACATGTACCGCAACCTGTTCGTGGTGCACCTGCGCTACGGCACCAACCCGCTGGTACGCCTCAAGCCGCTGCTGATCACCCTGGCCGTCGTCCTGCTCAGCCCCGTGCGCGGCGGGCTGGGGGAGGCCCGCAACGTGATCCGCGCCATGACCTCGGCGTGGGGCATGCGCCGCATTCCCGCTTCTGCCACCCGCGCTGGCTAGACTCGTCGCCGCCTCTACACACAGGAGTTCATCCCTTGTCGAACCCCGACATCGTCATCGTCGGTTCCGGCCTGTTCGGACTGACCATTGCTGAGCGTTGCGCTGCCGACCTCGGACTCAAGGTGCTGGTGCTCGAGCGCCGCAGCCACATCGGTGGCAACGCCTACAGCGAGTTCGACGAGGAGACCGGGATCGAGGTGCACAAGTACGGCACCCACCTGTTCCACACCTCCAACGAGCGCGTCTGGGAGTACGTGAACCGCTTCACCGGGTTCACCAACTACCAGCACCGCGTCTTCGCGAAGTACCAGGGGCAGGTCTACTCCTTCCCGATGAACCTGGGGCTGATCAACCAGTTCTTCGGCAAGAGCTTCTCGCCCGACGAGGCCCGCGCGCTCATCGCGGAGCAGGCGTCGGAGTTCGAGACCTCCGAGGCCAAGAACCTCGAGGAGAAGGCGATCAGCCTGATCGGCCGCCCGCTGTACGAGGCGTTCGTGAAGGGCTACACGGGCAAGCAGTGGCAGACCGACCCCAAGGAGCTGAGCCCGGACATCATCACCCGGCTCCCCGTGCGGTACACGTTCGACAACCGCTACTTCAACGACACCTACGAGGGTCTGCCGGTCGACGGCTACACCGCGTGGCTGGAGCGGATGGTCGACCACGAGAACATCGAGGTCCGCCTCGACACCGACTTCTTCTCCGTCATCGACGAGTTCAAGGGCAAGGTCCCGATCGTCTACACCGGCCCGGTCGACGAGTACTTCGGCAACGCCGAGGGACGCCTGTCGTGGCGCACCATCGACCTGGAGCGCGAGACCCTCGACGTCGACGACTTCCAGGGCACCGGCGTGGTCAACGCCAACGACCCCGAGTTGCCGTACACCCGGGTGCTGGAGTTCAAGCACCTGCACCCCGAGCGCAAGCACCTGGCCGGCAAGACGGTCGTCGTGCACGAGTACAGCCGCTTCGCCGAGGAGGGCGACGAGCCGTACTACCCGATCAACACCGCTGACGACCGGGCCAAGCTGCTCAAGTACCGCGAGCTGGCCAAGGCCGAGCCGATGGTGCTGTTCGGTGGACGTCTGGGCACGTACAAGTACCTCGACATGCACATGGCGATCGGTTCGGCGCTGTCCATGTTCGACAACAAGATCCGGCCGCACTTCGCCGAGGGCGCGCCCTTCAAGAGCGGAGGCGTGGACGAATGAGCACCACCCAGATCCAGCCCGGCACCGAGGCTGGGACCGCGACCGTGACCCGCCTGCTGCAGCGGCAGATCCTGCCCGTCGGCCGCGACACCGACGTGGTCCGGCTGTACGTCGACCCGGACCCGGCCCAGCTGGACGCCGACAAGTTCGACATCGGCCACACGCGGGCGGCCCAGGAGGCCAACGCGGTCGCGACCCGGATCCAGAACGCCACCAAGGGCATCTCCGCGATCCACCCCGACCAGATCGTCTCGCGCACCGGCTTCCGGGTCGAGGCCGGCGACACGGTCTCGTTCGGCACCTACTTCAACGCGTTCCCGGCCTCGTACTGGCGGCGCCACACCGTCGTCGACCAGGTCCGCCTCACGGTGCGCCTGTCCGGCGAGGGCGGCGGCGTGATCGTCTACCGCTCGATGGCCAACGGTCGCTCCCAGCGGGTCGACTCCGGCACGGTGGAGGGCGCCTCGAGCGAGTTCTCCTTCGACCTGCCGCTCAAGCCCTTCGTGGACGGCGGCTGGTACTGGTACGACGTCGTCTCTGCGGAGAGCGACGTCGTCGTCGAGAGCGCCGAGTGGACCGCCGAGGTGGCCGAGGAGCACGCGCGCCAGGGCACCGTGACCATCGGCATCACCACGATGAACCGGCAGGACTTCTGCGCCAAGCTGCTCGGCCAGATCGGCGACGCCGAGGCGCTCCAGGGCGTGGTCGACGAGGTCGTCGTCATGGAGCAGGGCAAGGACAAGGTCGTCGACTCCGAGTTCTTCCCCGCCGCCAGCGCGTCGCTGGGCGACCGCCTGCGCATCATCGAGCAGGGCAACATCGGTGGCTCCGGCGGTTTCGCCCGGGCCCAGTACGAGGCGCTCAAGGCCGCCCGCTCCGACTACGTGCTGATGCTCGACGACGACGTCGAGTGCGAGACCGAGGGCATCCTGCGTGCCGCCGTCTTCGGCGACCTGTGCCGCACGCCGACGATCGTCGGTGGCCACATGTTCAGCATCTACGAGAAGACGCAGCTGCACAGCTTCGGCGAGACCGTCGAGCCGTACTCCTTCTGGTGGGGCTCGGCCCCCGGCGTCCCGAACGGCTGGGACTTCGGCGAGCGCAACCTCCGCTCCACCCGGTGGCTGCACGCCCGCGTGGACGTGGACTACAACGGCTGGTTCATGTGCCTGATCCCGCTGAGCGTCCTGGAGGAGATCGGGCTCTCGCTGCCGGTCTTCATCAAGTGGGACGACTCGGAGTTCGGCCTGCGCGCCAAGAAGGCCGGTTTCCCGACCGTCTCCCTGCCCGGCGCAGCCGTGTGGCACGTGCCGTGGACCGACAAGAACGACGCGCTGGACTGGCAGTCGTACTTCCACGTCCGCAACCGCATGATCGCGGCGCTCCTGCACTCCGACTACCCGCGCGGTGGTCGCATCCTGCGGGAGAGCTTCAACCACCAGGTCAAGCACCTCGTCTCCATGCAGTACTCCACCGTGGCCCTGCGCCACAAGGCGCTGCAGGACGTCCTGTCCGGCCCGCACGTGCTGCACGGGATCCTGGGGTCGACCCTGCCCGAGCTGAAGCAGATGGTGGCCGGCAGCGACGACGCCACGATCATCGCCGACCCCGCGGACCTCCCGTCGGTGAAGCGTCACAAGCTGCCGCGCAAGGGTCGCCAGGCCACGCCGGTCATCTCCGGTCGCCAGGAGAGCCTGCAGGCCCTGCTGCAGCCGCTGCGCCAGGTGCGCCGTCCGCGGGAGGCCTCGCAGACCAACCCCGAGGTCGAGATCAAGGCGATGGACGCGCGCTGGCACCTCATCGGCCGGTACGACTCCGCGCTCGTCTCGATGCCCGACGGTACGGGGGCCGCGTTCTACCGGCGTGACCCCGCGCGCTTCCGCGAGCTGCTCAAGGAGACCGTCGAGGTGCACCGCCGGCTCCTGGCCGAGTGGGACGACCTGGTCGAGCAGTACCGTACGGCGCTGCCCGAGATCACCTCGCCCGAGACCTGGGCCAAGACGTTCGAGCCGTGGATGTCGAGCGAGGCGGAAGAATCGCCGGAGACTCGATGACGGACCGGTCCACCACCCTCCCGCCCCTGGGACCTCCCGCGGCCAACGCTGGCCTGCGGGAGGTGTTCCGGCGGCGTTACCTGCTCGGGATGATCGTGCACAACACGATGCAGTCCCGGTACCAGGGCACGTTCCTGGGGTGGACGTGGAGCTACCTGCAGCCGCTGGTGCGGTTCGCGATGTTCTACTTCGTCTTCCAGGTCGCCATCAACCGCGGCGGCGACGAGACGCCGAACTTCGCGATCCACATGGCGGCCGGGATGGTCGTGGTGCACTTCTTCACCGAGACCTTCAACGGCGGCACCCAGTCGCTGGTGCGCAACCGCAGCCTGATCTCCAAGCTGGCCGTGCCCAAGGAGCTGTTCCCGGTGGCGCGCCTGCTGCTGGCGGCGTGGCACTCGGGGCCGATGCTGGTGATCGTGATCGTCGCGGCCGTGCTGACGGGGTGGATCCCTGACCTGGTCGGTCTGGGCGCCTTCCTGCTCGGCACCGCGCTGATCGCGTCGCTGGGTCTGGCGCTGGCACTGCTGTTCAGCGTCGCCAACGTGTACTTCCGTGACTTCGGCAAGGTGGTGCAGACGCTGACGCAGTTCGTCACCTTCAGCGTGCCGATGATCTACCCGTACACGATGGTGGCGAAGCGCTTCGGAGAGATCGGCTCGCACATCTACCTGCTCAACCCGGTCGCCGAGGCCGTGCTGCTGTTCCAGCGGGCGTTCTGGGTCGGCACGACTGACGACCCGCAGGCCACCGCGGATCACCACCTGCCGCACGACCTGTTCGAACGCGGCCTGATCATGCTGGCCGTCGTGCTGGTGCTCGTGTGGCTGGCCCAGGTCGCCTTCACCCGCCTGGAGCGCGGCGTGGCGGAGCGGCTCTGATGACGAACTTCATCGAGGCGCACGGCGTCACCAAGACCTTCACGATGCAGTACCACCGCTCGTTGAAGCAGATCGCGCTCGCCAAGGCGCGCGGCCTCAAGACCCACGACACCTTCAACGCGGTGGACGACGTGTCGTTCACGGTGGAGGAGGGCGAGGCGATCGGCCTGATGGGGCTCAACGGCTCCGGCAAGTCGACGCTGCTCAAGATGGTCAGCGGCGTGATGCGGCCCGACGAGGGGACCATGCTCACCCGTGGTCGCATCGCGGGTCTGATCGCGACGGGGGCGGGGTTCGACAAGCAGCTCACGGGGCGTCAGAACCTCCTGCTCAACGCCGCGATCCTCGGCATGAGCAAGGCCGAGACGGCGCGCAAGTACGACGAGATCGTGGAGTTCGCCGACCTCGGCAAGTTCCTGGAGACGCCGGTGGCGTACTACTCCTCGGGCATGAAGGCGCGTCTGGGCTTCTCCGTGGCCATCCACGTCGAGTCGGACATCTTCATCGCCGACGAGGCCCTGGCGGTCGGTGACCGGCCGTTCAAGCGCAAGTGCAAGGCCAAGCTCAAGGAGATCCGCGAGTCGGGTACGACGATCTTCTACGTCTCCCACGCGCCGGGCGCCGTACGCTCCCTGTGCACCCGCGTGCTGGTGCTCGACAAGGGCCGGCTGGCCTTTGACGGGGGAGTGGAGGAAGGCATCCGCTTCCTCAAGTACGACGACTCCGACAACGACGAGCAGGGCGACGACGACGGCCTCGGCGCCGACATCTGATCACCATCGCGGCACGGGCCGCGACACCGCGCGGGCGGGGGCGTACCAACGCCTCCGCCCGTTCGCGTACCCGCCTGCGGCGGAAGGGACGGCGAGGGGCAGCAACACGCCGCAGACCCCTGAAATGCGCCCCGACGCCGCCCGAAACGGGCAGGATTTCTGAGAAATACCTCACCCTCCCGGCGTGGCAAGTAGAAATTACACCGTTGTAGTTACTCAGAAACCCTTGCGGTAACCAGTGTGACTGGTGTGAAACTTGCTTCTCGTGTGACCTTCCCCCACACAGGAGCAGACTCTTCATGCACTTTCTCAAGCCCGCCCAGGCGCGCCTTGTCACCCTCTGCCAGCAGCTGCTGGTGGTGGCTGTCGTGGCCGCGCTCCTGGCCCCCGCCAGCGGCGTCCTGACCCTCGACGTGGTTCGCGAGCACCCCACGGCCGGCGCCAGCGCCGCCCTGGTCTCCGCGACCGTGCCCACCGACGACGTCGAGGCCGAGGTGACCGAGGTCCCCCTGACCGCCGCCGCCGACGCGGGCGAGGGCGAGGGGACCACCCTGGGCCGCCGCGCCGCCGGCCTGACCGCCGCCCCGGCCACCGAGGTCGTCAGCGACCCCGAGCCGGTCGAGGGCTTCGGCGCGGTGGGCATCACCTGGGAGGCGGGCCAGGAGTACTCCGAGGACGCGATCGCGCTCAAGGTGCGCACCCGCACCGGCGACGAGTGGAGCGACTGGACCGAGCTGGAGTACCACGACGAGCACGCCCCCGACCCGACCAGCTCCGAGGCGGCCACCGCACGCCCCGGCACCGAGCCGGTCTTCGTGGGCGACGTCGACGACGTGCAGGTCAGCGTCGAGACCACCGACGAGACGCTGCCGAGCGACCTGTCGCTGGCCCTGGTCGAGCCGGGCGTGGCCGACGACGTCGAGACCGAGACACCGGCGTACGAGGGCGAGACGCCCACCGCCGTCGAGGGGAGCGACGAGGGCGCCGCGGAGGCGACCGACGGCATCGTCCTGCAGGCCAAGAAGACCACTCCGGCCAAGCCGACCATCTTCTCGCGCGCCCAGTGGGGCGCCGACGAGTCGATCCGCAACAAGAAGTCGCTGACCTACGGCACCATCAGCGGCGGCTTCGTGCACCACACCGTCAACGCCAACGACTACACCGAGGCGCAGGTGCCGGGGATCATCCGCAGCATCTACGCCTACCACGTGAAGTCCCGCGGCTGGAGCGACATCGGCTACAACTTCCTGGTCGACCGGTTCGGCCGGATCTGGGAGGGCCGCTACGGCGGCGTGGACAAGGCCGTCGTGGGCGCGCACACGCTCAACTACAACCAGTACTCGTTCGCGATGTCGGCGATCGGCAACTACGAGACCGCCCAGCCGAGCGACGTCATGCTGAAGGCGTACGGCCAGCTCTTCGCCTGGAAGCTCTCCCTGCACGGCGTGGACCCCGCCTCGACGCGGCAGAAGATCGGCAGCAAGTACTTCCAGGCGATCAACGGCCACCGCGACGCCGGCTCCACCGCGTGCCCGGGCAAGTACCTCTACGCCAAGCTCCCCACGATCCGGAAGTACGCCTCCGAGGGCACCACGACCGGTCCGACCCCGGTGAAGGTGGGCACGGGCAAGCTGAGCAGCAACCTCGCCGGCAGCGCCTACCCGGACCTGATCGTGCGCAGCAGCGCCACCAAGCGCGCGTACGTCATCCCCACCGAGGGCCTCACCTCCTTCGGCACCCGCAAGGTCGCCCACGCCAGCGCCGGTGCGGGGGTCAGCGACTTCTTCATGAGCCCCGACCTCACCGGCGACGGCATCGTTGACGGCGTCTCGGTGGACTCCGCGGGGGTGGCCACGATCCGCGCCGGCAGCGCGTCCGGGACGCTCGGCGACGTCACCAAGTCCGTCAGCCAGACCTCCGGGCACACCCAGCTCGCCGCGGCCGGCGACCTGAACGGAGACGGACGCAACGACCTGGTGGGACGCAAGGGCAAGCAGCTCGTCGTCTTCCTGCAGACCGCCAAGCGCCGGTACAAGATCGTCGCCGGGCCCACCGGTCTCTCGTCGGCGACCCGCATCGTCGGCCCGGGCGACCTGACCGGTGACGGCCTCGCGGACCTGCTGGTGCGCACCACCTCCGGCTCGCTGGTGCTGTACCCGGGCAACGGCAAGGGCGGCTTCTCGACCAGCCGTACCGTGACCGGCAACTGGACCCAGTACTCCGACCTGGCCGGCGGTGGGGACTACACCGGCGACGGTCGAAATGACCTTGTCGCGAAGAACACCGCGGGCCAGATCTGGGTGCTCCCGGGCAACGGCGACGGTACGTTCGCGACCCCGCTCGGCCCCACCGCGACCGCGCGCTACATCCGTACGCTGAGCGCCGCGGGCAACGTCACCGGCACCTCGGCGCCCGACATCGTCGGCCTGCGTGGCAACAAGGTCGTCACCATGGTCAACCGCGGCACCCGCGAGCTGGGCACCCCGATCGACACCGGGATCAGCGTCAAGGGCATGAACCTGCTGCTCAACGTCGGTGACCTCAACCGTGACGGCAAGGGCGACTTCCTCGTCCGCGGCGCCGGTGGGCGGCTGCGGCTGTACGCAGGCAAGGGCACGGGCAAGTTCACCGACGGCGGCATCGTCGCTGAGGGCCTCAAGGCCGTCACGAACCTGCGCGCCGTCGGCGACGTCACCAGCGACGGCATCCCCGACCTGATGGGAACCGACGCCGCCGGGGCCACCACCCTGTGGGCCGGGACCAGCCAGGGGAAGTTCGCGGCACCGGTCGCGGTGCAGGGACGCGTCCCCGTCGCCGGGGGCCTGCCCAGCGACACCTCACGCTTCGACACCGTCCTGGCCATCCAGGACCTGCGTCTGGGCAGCCTGTACGACCACGTGGCCCGGGACCGTGCGACCGGTGACCTCTACCTGTTCAACGGCACGACCGGCGCCGCGGCGCCGGCCAGGCCCCTGGGCAACCTGAAGGGGTACGACCGCCTCGGGTGAGGCAGGGCCACCTCAGGCCCGGTGCGTGACCCGCTCGTCGTCCGCGACGCGCTCCACACGCCCGGGGTCCGGGTGGCGCAGCAGGACCAGCGAACCGCCGTGCACGAGCGGTTCGGTGAAGACGACCACTCCCGGTGGGGAAGCCGGACTGGTCGTCGACAGCAGGCGGCCGCCGTCGGTGAGAAGAGTCCCGACCGCGGCCGCCTGCATCAGTTCCGCCTGGGAGAGCGCCTCGCCCGTGGGGGAGGCGCCGGCGTGCACGGCCACGTCGTCGTCGCCCGGCACGTCCCACGCGACGAACGCGTCGGGCTGGGACCAGATCTCCACCCCGACGTCGTGGACGCCGGGCGGTACCGCCTCGGTGAACCGCTGCCCCAGGGGCGAGAGGCTGCACGCGAAGACCTCGTCCACGCCGGCGTCGGCCCACGCCGCGAGGGTGTCGGGGCCACAGACCACCGCGGACGGCACCGAGCCGTCCGCACCGTCGGGCCCGCCGAAGGAGACCACCGCCCCCAGGGTCCACGCGGCACCCAGGAAGACCGTCGCCATCCAGTGGGTGGGCAGGTCGATGCGCAGCTCGTCGCCGCGCTCGAGGTCGCCCTCCTCGGCCAGCAGCGAGGCGGCCTTCGCCACCCAGTTGGCGTACGTGGTCAGGGACAGCTCGGTGCGCTCACCGGTGGCGTGGTCGTAGAAGGTCACGAAGGGGCGCGAGGGGTCGCGGCGCAGCTGCGCGGAGAGCGTCTCGGAGAAGGTCGGCACCGGGCCAGCCTAGACATGCCCGTGGGGGCCGTGACCCGCCCGGTACGGCGTGCCCTAGCCTCGCGTCATGAGCACTCTGGAGCACTTCTGGGCCGTCGTCCCCGCCGGTGGCGCTGGGACGCGCCTCTGGCCGCTGTCGCGGTCGACGTCGCCCAAGTTCCTGCACGACCTCACCGGCAGCGGACGCACCCTCATCCAGGCCACCGTCGACCGGCTGGCGCCGCTGGCCGAGGACCGGTTCCTGGTCGTCACCGGTGCTGCCCACCGCGACGCCGTCCTCGCGCAGCTGCCCGAGGTCGACCCCGGCTCCGTCGTTGCCGAGCCGTCCGCCCGTGACTCGATGGCCGCCATCGGCCTCGCCGCGGCGCTCCTCGAGCGGCGCGACCCCGACGCCGTGATGGGTTCCTTCGCCGCCGACCACGTGATCGCGGACCCCGGGGCGTTCCGCTCCGTGGTGGCCGACGCCGTCGCGGTGGCCCGCGAGGGGTGGCTCACCACCATCGGCATCACCCCGACCCACCCCGCCACCGGGTTCGGCTACATCGCCCCCGGCGAACCGCTGGGCGTGGGTGGTGGCCTGCGGGTCGCGGAGTTCGTGGAGAAGCCCGCCGCCGAGGTCGCCGCCGGCTACGTGGCGCGCGGGTACCAGTGGAACGCGGGCATGTTCGTCGTACGCCCCGGCGTCCTGCTCGACCTGCTGGGCGAGGGCGACCCCGCGTTCGCCGCCGACCTGCGGCGCATCGCGGCCGACCCGTCCCTGCTGGACGAGCTGTGGCCGGGTCTGCCCAAGATCGCGCTCGACCACGCGGTGGCCGAGCCGGCCGCGGCGGCTGGGCGCGTGGCCGTCGTCCCCGGTGGCTTCGGTTGGGACGACGTGGGCGACTTCGCCAGCCTGCACACCATCCTGCGGGCTGGTGGGGACGGGGGCGAGGAGGGCGTCACCGTGCTGGGCGACGCCTCCGTGGTGCGCTCGGTGGACAGCGCCGGCCTGGTGGTGCCCACCGGCGACCGGCTCGTGGCCGTGCTGGGGCTGCCCGACGTGGTGGTGGTGGAGACGCCGGACGCGGTCCTCGTGACCACCCGCGCGCACGCCCAGGACGTGAAATCGATCGTGGCCGCCCTCAAGGAGGACGGCCACGACGAGCTGGTCTGAGCCCGAGGGCCCGGCTGCGGTCAGACCGAGTCGGGCTCGGGGGAGTCCATGTACGGGTAGTCGAGCATGAACTTCTCCAGGGCCGCGCCGCTGGGGGCGGAGCAGTACTGCCACACGCCCTCCTGCTTGCCCGACGCCTCGAGGCCGCGGCCGGCCGACCAGTGCGTGAAGGCGATGTGCTGGCCCTTGGGGAAGGCGTCGCCGTCCTTGCTGGTCCACGGCACGATCTTGGCCTTGTTGCGGTAGTCCGTCTCGTCGTCGAACTTCGCGGCCAGACCCCGCAGGTCGTCCATCATCTCGGAGTCCTTGGCGGCGGTCTCGTCGTACCACACGAGCGTGAAGCCGTGCTCGAGGTTGTGGACGAGCTCGCCCAGCTCGGGCCGGTCACCCTCGGAGTAGAACTGGCGCTCCATGGTGTCCCAGATGCCCCAGTGCTTGCCGAACGCCGGCGGGCTGTCGGGGTACGTCATCGGGGTGCCCTCGTCGACGTGGTCCTGCTCGCCCTCGGCGTCCTTCTTGGTGACCTCGCCGCAGACCTCGGCGTCGGAGCCGATGTCGGCCAGTGCCGTGGCCTGGAACTTGCGCCGGTCGACGGCGTCCGAGATCGGCTTCCACGCGACCGCCCCGATGAGGCCGACGGCGATCAGGCCGGCGACGGCCACGATCATCATGCCCTGGCGCTTCTCAGCGCCCTTCTGCTGCTTGCGGATCGAGTCGATGACCGCTTGGCGGTCGTTCTTTGCCTGCTTGGCCACGGGTCAGTCTTCCGGGTCGTCGGTACGTCGTCGGCAGAGTCTACGGACCCAACCCTCAGAGTCGAGGGCTGATCCGCCAGACAGTCGTCGGCGAGCCGGTCGTGGTCTCGGTCGTCGGACCTGCCTCGCCGCGCCAGCCGTGGGCGAAGAGCACCGCGTGCACGGCCCCGGGGGCGGCGGTCGCGGGGAGTTCCACCGACCGCTGGGCGCCGGCGTCGTCGGTCGGCGTCACGTCCCCGAACGCCTCGCCCAGCGCCAGGCCGAGCTCGTCGAACGGCACCGGCTCCCCGAACGGGGCCAGGTCGCCGTCCTCGCCACGCACCGCGGCGATCACCGCCTGGCGGGCGCCGTACCCGAAGAGGTCGCTGCCCTCCTCGCGGACCAGCGCAGCCGCGCCCGGGCCCTCCTCGCCGCGCGGCAGCACGAGGTCGGCGCGACCGCGGAGCAGGGCGAAGGGGCGCGCGGTGAGCTTGCCCTGGCTCAGCTCCGCCGCCCCGGCGATCTGGTCCACCACCGCGGTCAGGGTCACCGCGAGCGGGTTCCCGTACGCGTCGGTGCGGCCGTTGAAGTCCTCCGCGACCCGCACGCCGGCGGCGCCGATCGCGATGTCGGTCTGGCCGTGGCGCCAGGCGCGGCCGGAGGTGTCGGTCACGACCACGCCCACCGTGCGACCGGTGAGGGTGTGCAGGCGTTCACGCAGGGTTCGCGCGGAGGCATCCGGGTCGAGGGGCAGCAGCACGATGGAGCCGCTCTCGACGTTCGAGGCGTCGACGCCGGCGGCGGCCATGGTGAGCCCCAGCCGGTTGCGCACGATGGTGGTGCGCCCGCGCCGGGCCACCACGCGCACGGTCTCCTCGGCGATCGCGGCGTCGCGGTCGCCGCGGCGGACCCGGCCCTCGGCCTTGCTGACGACCTTGCTGGTCACCACCACGACGTCGCCGTCCCGCAGCTCCTCGCCCGCGCTGGTGAGCAGGGCGAGGAACGCGGCGGCGAGGTCGTCGCCGGGGTGCACCTCGCCGAGTCCGGCCGGTGCGAGGACCTCGATCCGGGGGCGCTCGGTCGGGGTGCTCACGGCTGGCGCACCAGGTCGACGGCGGCCGCGGCCATCGCGGCGGTGGCGTCGAGGTCGGTCATCATCAGCGGGACCGCGCGGCACGCGATGCCCGCCTCGGTGACAGCCGCGACGTGGTGGGCGTCGCGCTCGTCGACCAGCCAGCCGTCCAGGATCCCGCCGTCGGCGCGGTGCCCGTAGTGGCGGGCGAGCGCGGCGGCGGTCACCTCGACCCCGATGGAGGTGAGCATCTGGTGCGCCATCCCGTGCACGTGGGTGTCGCCCACGATGGGGGAGAGGCCGACGACCGGGGCGCTGGTGGAGCGCACGGCCTCGCGGATGCCCGGCACGCCGAGGATGGTGCCCACGGAGACGACGGGGTTGGAGGGCGGCACCACGACCAGGTCGGCCTCGGTCACCGCCTCGAGTACGCCCGGCGCCGGGGTGGCGGCGTCGAGGCCGACGACGACCACGGTCTCGGCGGGCACCGAGGCGCGCATCCGGACCCAGTACTCCTGGAAGTGCACGACGCGTCGCCCGCTCGGCTCGTTCTCGTCGGCGACCGCGACGTGGGTCTCGACCCGGTCGTCGGTCATCGGCAGCAGCCGCACGCCGGGCTGCCAGCGCCGGCAGAGGGCCTCGGTCACGGCGGAGAGCGGGTAGCCGGCCTCGATCATCTGCGTGCGGACCAGGTGGGTGGCCACGTCGCGGTCGCCCAGACCGAACCACGTGGGCTCCACGCCGTACGCCTCGAGCTCGGCCTTGACGCTCCACGTCTCCTCGCGACGTCCCCACCCGCGCTCGGGGTCGATGCCGTCCCCGAGCGTGTACATCACGGTGTCCAGGTCCGGGCAGACCTTGAGGCCGTGCAGCCAGATGTCGTCGGCGGTGTTGGCCACCACGGTGACCTCGGCGTCGCGCGCGACCGGTCCCAGGGCACCGGTGGAGATGCCGTGGAGCAGGCCGGAGATGAAGCGGGCACCGCCCACGCCACCGGAGAGAACCGTGATCTTTCGCATGGCCACACCATGCCGGATCGGGGTCCCCGCACGGGAGCCGGGGACCGCAATGGCCCACTTGGGTGGTGTGGGATGGTCACAGTGGGTCGGGGGTGTCCGCCAAGGGTCTCCACGCTCAGCACATACCAGAACCGGGCTTGACTTCTCCGGTACGACAGGCATGTAATTCCCACAGTGTTCTTTTCTCTGCTGACGGTGCTGACCACGCTGGCGGTGGGGGGAGACCGGGGAAAACACACAAGACAGGGTCGAAAGGGCGTGACGCAATGAGGACAGAGCTCTTCCTCCTCGAGCAGGACGCCGAGGACATGGGTTGGCAGGACCGCGCACTCTGCGCGCAGACGGACCCCGAGGCGTTCTTCCCTGAGAAGGGCGGATCCACCCGGGAGGCCAAGAAGGTCTGCCTGACCTGTGACGTACGCACCGACTGCCTCGAGTACGCACTGATGAACGACGAGCGCTTCGGGATCTGGGGCGGCCTCTCCGAGCGGGAGCGTCGCAAGGTCAAGAAGCAGGCCGTCTGATCCGGGCCCACCGTCGCGGTGGGCACCCTCGGCAACCAGCACCACCGCTCCGGTGACGTGGGGCGGCTCGTTACAGTGCTCGGGTGATCGTCACCGCCATTCTCGTCTCGCACGACGGGGCGCGATGGTTGCCCGCGGTACTGGACGGGCTGCTGGGTCAGACCCGGCCCGTGGATCGCGTCGTCGCGATCGACACCACGAGTCGTGACGGCAGCGACGAGCTGCTCCGTCAGCGCCTCGGGGACTCCGTCGTCCACGTCCTGCCGGGCGACACGAGCTACCCCGACGCCGTCGACCACGCCCTGGACCTCGCTCCGGGCGTGGAGGACGAGTGGGTCTGGCTGCTCCACGACGACTCCAATCCGGCGCCGGACGCCCTCGAGCAGCTGGTGTACGCCACCGAGGAGTTCCCCGAGGCCGACGTGATCGGCCCCAAGCTGCGCGAGTGGCCGTCGCTGCGCCGGCTCCTCGAGGTCGGCCTCACCGTCTCGGGCACCGGCCACCGCGAGACCGGCCTGGAGCGTGGCGAGTACGACCAGGGCCAGCACGACGAGATCCGTACGGTGCTCGCGGTCAACACCGCCGGCATGCTGGTGCGCCGCCGGGTCCTGCACGAGCTGGGCGGTTTCGACCCGTCGCTGCCGATCTTCGGCAACGACGTCGACTTCGGGTGGCGGGCCGCGCAGGCTGGCCACTCCACCATCGTGGTCCCGACCGCCGTCGTCTTCCACGCCGAGGCCGCGCACCGCGGCACCCGGCGTACACCGCTCACCGGACGCCACACCCACTACCAGGAGCGCCGCGCCGCGCTGCTGACCGTCCTGGCCAACGTGCCCCGCCGCGCGCTGGCGTGGCAGTACGTCCGCCTCTTCCTCGGCTCGCTGCTCCGTGCGGTCGGCTTCCTCGTGGTGCGCTCCGTCGGGGAGGCCCTCGACGAGGTCGCCGCGGTCCTCAGCGTCCACGGCAGGCCCGGCCAGATCCGTGCGGCGCGGCGGTTCCGCTCGCAGCGCAGGTCCGGCGAGCCGGTCGACGTCAGCGGGCTGCTCGCGCCGTGGTGGCTGCCGTACCGCCACGGCCTGGACTTCCTCACCGACCTGTTCTCCGCGCTGACCAGCCAGGCCGCCGACGTCGCCGAGCGCAGGCGCGCGGCCAAGGCCGGTCCGGTCGCTCCCGTACGCTCCGCGGCACGCACCGAGGAGGAAGAGGAGGACGAGTACCTCACCGACAGCGGTGTGGTCGTCCGCTTCCTGACCAACCCCGTCGCCGTGGTGATGACGCTGGTGGTCATCGCCTGCCTCGTCGCCGCCCGCGAGGCGCTCGGCGCCGTCGTCGGCGGCGCCCTGTCCCCGGTCCCCGAGGCCGCCGCCGACTGGTGGCGCCTGCACCTGGAGTCGTGGCACCCGCTCGGCA
>NZ_JBJEHY010000064.1:0-15553 GCF_051876515.1 Nocardioides sp.
GGCCTCAACCCGAGGGCTCTGCGTCGGCTGGGCCGCAAGGCGACGCCGCACCTGCACCGGTTCGTGAGCCGCGGGGCCTCGACCCTCAACGCCCGCACCTCGCGCGAGTCCACGGCGACGCTGCCCAACCACACCGGGATGGTCACCGGGCGCCGCGTCGACGCCGCCCACGGCGGTCACGGGGTGGACTGGAACGACGAGCGCACCAGCCCGGCCACGGTGCAGGAGGCGGCCGGGCACCCGGTGTCGTCCGTCTTCGCGGAGGTCGACGCGGCGGGCGGCAGCACGGCCCTGTTCGCGGGCAAGGAGAAGTTCCGGCTGTGGGCGCGCTCGTGGCCGGACGCGATCGACCGTACGACGGTGCGCAGCGACAACGACCGCCTGGTGCGCGCGTTCGTCAACGACCTCGGCACCGACCGGGCGCTGCGTTTCCTGCACCTCTCGGCGCCCGACCTGGCCGGCCACCACGACGGCTTCATGACGGCGTCGTACCTGCGGGCCGTGCGGCGCACCGACGCGCGGATCGGCCGGGTCGTCCGGGCGCTGAAGGAGCAGCGGGACGTGTGGAGCTCCACCACCGTCCTCCTCACCTCCGACCACGGTGGCGCGCGCGAGCAGCACTACCGGGCCGGGGACCTGCAGAACTACCGGGTGATGTTCGCCGCGCGCGGGCCGGCGGTGGCTGCCGGCAAGGACCTGTACGACCTCAACCCGCAACGCCGCGACCCCGGCCGCTCCCGGACCACGTACGACGCCGAGCGCCAGCCGGTGCGCAACGGGGACGTCGCCAACCTGGCCTTGTCGCTGCTGGGGCTCGGTCCCGTGCCCGACAGCGCGTTCGGGTTCTCGCAGGACCTGGTCGTCACCGCGCCCTGAGCGACCCGCGGGGCGCGGCGGGACCGGGGCTCAGGCCCAGAGCTGCCCGTCGAGGCGCTCCTCGGCCTCGTCGATGGTGCCCTCGTACGCGCCGGTGGAGAGGTACTTCCAGCCGCCGTCGGCGATCACGAACGCGATGTCGGCCGACTCGCCGGCCTTGACCGCCTTGGCCGCCTGGCCGAGCGCGGCGTGCAGGATCGCGCCGGTCGAGATGCCCGCGAAGATGCCCTCGAGCTCGAGGAGCTCACGGACGCGGCGCACGGCGTCGCGGGGACCCACCGAGAAGCGGGTGTCGATCAGCTCGGCCTCGTACAGCTCAGGGACGAACCCCTCGTCGAGGTTGCGCAGGCCGTACACGAGCTCGCCGTAGCGCGGCTCGGCGGCGACGATGCGCACGTCCGGCTTGGCGGAGCGGAAGAAGCGGGAGACGCCCATCAGCGTGCCGGTGGTGCCCAGACCCGCGACGAAGTGGGTGATCTCGGGCAGGTCGGCGAGCAGCTCGGGGCCGGTGCCCTGCTCGTGCGCGAGCGCGTTGGCGGGGTTGCCGTACTGGTAGAGCATCACCCAGTCGGGGTGCTCCGCCGCGAGCTTCTTGGCGACGCGGACGGCCTCGTTGGAGCCGCCGGCCGCGGGCGAGGAGACGATCTCAGCGCCCCACATGCGCAGCAGCTGGCGGCGCTCGGCGGAGGTGTTCTCCGGCATCACGCACACGATCCGGTAGCCCTTGAGCTTGGCCGCCATCGCCAGGGAGATGCCGGTGTTGCCCGAGGTCGGCTCGAGGATCGTGCAGCCGGGCCGCAGGGTGCCGTCGGCCTCCGCGACCTCGATCATCTTCAGCGCCGGGCGGTCCTTGATCGAACCCGTGGGGTTGCGGTCCTCCAGCTTGGCCCACAGCCGCACCTCGGGGCTGGGCGACAGCCTCGGCAGACCCACCAGCGGCGTGTTGCCGACGGAGGAGAGGAGGTTGTCGAAGCGCATGGGGCGAGGTGCCTTTCGTACGGTCGGGTGGGTCAGAGCAGGAAGCGCTCGGGGTCGAACTCGGCCAGCGGGATGATCCGTACGCGCGGCAGCGGCATCGTGAACGCGGCGACGTCGTCCTCGAGGTCGTACACGCCGCAGCCGGTGGCGACGAGGTGCGAGCTCATGAACTCGCGGAAGCCGATCACGCCCACCTTGCGGCGGGGTCCGACCAGGCGCTCGACGTGCTCGGCGAAGTCCGCGTCGTGGCTGATCAGCAGGACGTCGGCGTCGTCGTGGGCGACGAGCGCGTCCAGGGTCCGCTGGACACCGATGTCGACGACCTTCTCGTCGCCCTCGCCGGCCAGCGGGATCGGGCGGTAGTCCAGCGCGAGGAGCGCCTGGACGAACGCCGTCGGCATGCTGCCGCTGCTGGCATTGAGGAAGAACAGGCCCGTGACCTGCTGCCCCCACAGCTGCTCGGCGAAGTGGGTGACCCGCTCCCAGCGGGGCCGCTCCTCGGGGGCCGGACGCCGCCCGAGGAGCGAGTTGCCGAGGGTGGCGTCGATGTTCTCGCCGTCGACGAGGACGTACGTGCGGCGCGCACCCATGGCTCGTGCTCCTCCGGCTCAGCAGCCGCCGGCGACGGCCGGCAGCACGACGACCTGGTCGCCGTCGGCGAGCGGGGCCTCGAGGCCGCCCATGAAGCGGACGTCCTCGTCGTTGATGTAGATGTTGACGAAGCGGCGCAGGTCGGCGCCGTCGAGCAGGCGGTCCTTGATGCCGGGGTGGTTGGTCTCGAGGTTCTCGATGAGACCGGCCAGGGTGCTGCCCTCGCCGTCGACGGCCTTGGCGCCGCCGGTGTACGTGCGCAGGATGGTGGGGATCCGGACCTCGATGGCCATCTGGGGCTTCTCCTCGGGTGTTTCAGTGGGTGGTGGCGGGCAGCTCGGGGACGACGGTGACCTCTTCCTCGGTCACCTCGCCGTCCACGATCCGATAGGACCTGAACTCGACAGGGCCCTCGTTATTCCCGTGCTCGCGTGTGCTGACCAGCACGTAGTGCGCGTTGGGCTCGCCCGCCAGACCGATGTCGGTCCGGCTCGGGTAGGCCTCGGTCGCGGTGTGCGAGTGGTAGACGATGACCGGCTCCTCGTCGCGCGCGTCCATCTCCTTGTAGAGCTGGAGCAGCTCGGTGGAGTCGAACTCGTAGAACGTGGGGCTGCCGGCGGCGTTGACCATCGGGATGAAGCGCTCGGGGCGGTCACTCCCCTCGGGACCGGCGACGACGCCGCAGGCCTCGTCCGGGTGGTCCCGCTTGGCGTGGGCGATGATGGCGTCACGCGTCGCCTCGTCGATGGTCAGCACGCGCCCAAGCGTACGTGGGGGCGCTGGCTTGACTCGCATCGTCTCAACGGATAAATCTTGACGTCAAGATATCTAGGAGCCTGTGTGACCGCCAGTTCGACCGAACCCCTGACCCACCGCGGGCTGCCCCGCGACACCAACCTCCGGGTCCTCGCGGCCGGCACGTTCGCCAGCAGGTTCGGCTCCGGGGCCGTCATGGTCACCAGCGCGCTCTACTTCACCCGGCAGGTCGGCCTCTCCCCCGCCCACGTCGCCACCGCCCTGTCGATCGCGGGCATCGTGGGCCTGCTGGTCCAGGTCCCCGCGGGTCACCTCGGCGACACCCGCGGGCCGCGCGAGGTGATGGCCGTGCTGATGGCCGGGGCCGCGCTCTTCGCGTCCCCGCCCGCACTGGCCACCACTCCGCTGGCCCTCGCGATCACGCTCGGGCTGCTCGCAGCCTTCGAGCGCTCCGCGATGGCAGTACGTGCGGGGCTCATCGCCCAGGTCGCCACCGGGGGTCGCGGCGTGCTGTTCAAGGCGTACCTGCGTGCCGTCACCAACGTGGCGATCGGCCTCGGGTCCGTCGCCGGCGGCGCCGCCCTGCTCATCGACGAGAAGTGGGCCTACGTCAGCGTGTTCGCCCTCAACGCGGTCTTCACCGCGCTCTCCGCGGCCGTCACGATGCGGATGGAGCACGTGCCGCCGCACCCGGTCGCCGAGGGCGAGCCCCGGCTGGCGGTCGTACGCGACCTGCCCTTCCTCGTCCTCACCGTCCTCACCGGGTTCTTCTCGCTGCACTTCCTGGTCATGGACCTCGGCCTGGCGCTGTACATCGCCGCCCGCACCGAGGCCCCGACGGTCATGGTGGCCGTCATCCTCATCCTCAACACCGCCGCCGTCGCAGCCCTGCAGGTGCGCCTGTCCAAGCGCAGCGACACGGTGATGAGCAGTGCCGGACAACTGATCGCCGGAGGCCTGTTCATCGCTGTCGGCTTCGCGTTCACGGCCCTCGCCAGCCAGGTCGGGGCCGCGCTGGCGGTGGTCGCCCTCCTGGTCGGCGCCAGCATCCACGTGATCGGCGAGATGATCGGCTCCGGGGGCCAGTGGGGCGTCCAGATGGGGCTGGCTCCCCACGAGCGGCAGGGGCAGTACCAGGGCTTCGCGGGGCTCAGCTGGAGCGTGCTGGAGATCCTCGGGCCGCCACTGGTCGTCTACATGTGCGTGGACCTGGGAGGACCCGGCTGGCTGCTGATGGGGGCGGCGACCGTGGCGGTGGCGCTCCTGTGCGTGCCCGTCTGCCGGTGGGCGCTGGCGACCCGCGAGCGGTACGGGGTCGTCAACTACTCCGGCTGAGCCGGTTCACTCCGTACGAGTCACTCCGACAGCGCGGCGACCAGGGTCTCCTGGAGGTAGCCGATCCACTCGTAGATGTCGTGCGCCTGGGCGCGCGGGTCCTCGTCGGGCAGCGAGTGCCAGTACTCCTCGTCGTCGTCCTCGACCCCCAGCCGTACGGCGAGCGCCAGCCGGATGTCGGTGAAGGAGCGCAGCCACGTCATGGCCGTCGGCTCGTCGAGCTCGACGTCGATCATGATCTGGTCGTCGCCGAGCTCGAACGGCAGCCCGGCGTCCTCGAGGGTGTCGATGACCAGGGCCGCGGCGTCCGCCTTGGCGTCGCGCAGCGTGCCCTCGGTGAAGCGCCGGAAGTCGGCCGCCGCGTCCGGGTCGTGCTGGTAGGCCGTCGGGAAGAGCCGCGCCAGCACCGGGTCATCCGGCTCCGTCGTGGGACCGGAGAAGTCCATGAGCGCCTCGAACGGGTCCTGGTCGACCTGCGCGGCGCGCTCGTTGCGCAGCAGCTCGACCAGCTGGGAGGCCAGCGAGCGCAGCAGGTCGGCCTCGAAGCCGGTGAAGTCGGAGATGACGCGGCCGGAGCCGGTGTGCCGTACGAAACCGGTCACGACGCCTTCTCCATGGTCGCCCACAGGCCGTACTCGTGCATCGCCTGGACGTCGCGCTCCATCTCCTCGCGCGAACCCGTCGAGACCACCGACTTGCCGTCGTGGTGGACCTCCCACATCAGCTTCTCGGCCTTGGCCTTGTCGTAGCCGAAGTACTTCTGGAAGACGAACGTCACGTACGACATCAGGTTGACCGGGTCGTTCCACACGATCGTGACCCACGGGGTCGAACGCATGAGGACCTCATCGGCCACGAGATCGGGTTCGACCTCGATCGGACTGGGGGCTGACACGGCTCCATCGTGGCACAGTACGGATCGTGAACCCGTCAACGGCGCTGCTCACCGACCACTACGAACTGACCATGGTGCAGGCTGCCCGGCAGTCCGGCACCGCGGACCGGCGCTCGGTGTTCGAGCTGTTCCCCCGCCGCCTCCCCGAGGGCCGGCGCTACGGCGTCGTGGCCGGCGTGGGCCGGGCGCTGGACGCGATCGAGGCGTTCCGGTTCGACGACGCTGCGCTCGCGACGCTGCGCGACGTGGTGGACGCGGACACCCTGGACTGGCTCGCCGGGTACCGCTTCAGCGGCGACGTGTGGGGCTACACGGAGGGCGAGACGTACTTCCCGTACTCGCCGCTGCTCGTCGTGGAGGGCACCTTCGCCGAGGCGGTGCTGCTGGAGACGGTGCTGCTCTCGATCTACAACCACGACTCCGCCATCGCGTCGGCCGCCTCCCGGATGACCACCGCCGCCGGCGGACGGCCCTGCATCGAGATGGGCTCGCGGCGTACGCACGAGGAGGCCGCCGTGGCGGCGGCCCGGGCGGCGTACGTCGCCGGCTTCGACACCACCTCCAACCTGATGGCCCGCCAGCGCTACGGCGTGCCCACCGCCGGCACGTCGGCGCACTCGTTCACCCTCCTCCACGACACCGAGGCGGACGCGTTCCGGGCCCAGGTCGCGGCGCAGGGCGTCGGCACTTCGCTGCTCGTCGACACCTACGACGTCACCGAGGCGGTCCGCCTGGGCATCGAGGTCGCGGGCACCGACCTGGGGGCCGTACGCCTCGACTCCGGCGACCTCGGCGTCGTCGCGCGCGAGGTGCGCGACCAGCTCGACGACCTCGGGGCAACGGGCACCAAGATCATCGTCACCTCCGACCTCGACGAGTACGCCATCGCCGCGCTGGCCGCCGCACCCGTCGACGGGTACGGGGTCGGCACCCAGCTCGTCACCGGGTCGGGCCACCCCACCTGCGGCTTCGTCTACAAGCTGGTCGCGCGCGAGGGCGACGATGGCGAGATGGTCTCGGTGGCCAAGAAGGCCAAGGACAAGATCTCCGTCGGCGGCCGCAAGTACGCGCTGCGCCGCCTCTCCTCGCGCGGCGTCGCGCAGGCCGAGGTCGTCGGCATCGGCGAGCCGCCCGCCAACGACGGCAACGACCGCCCCCTGCTGGTGCCGCTGGTCCGCGACGGCGAGATCGTGGGCCGCGAGTCCCTCGACGCGTCCCGCGAACGCCACCGCACCTCCCTGGCCGAGCTCCCCCGCTCGGTGCAGATGATGTCCGCCGGGGAGCCGGTGATCCCGACGGAGCACGTCGGGGGCTGAGGGTCCACCCCTCCCACCGACCCCGAATCGGGTCACCTGACCCAATTTGGGGTCACTCGGAGGGGACGCCGCCCAGTTGGGGTCACTGGGAGAGGTATGCGCGCCCAGAAGGCCTCTCCCAGTGACCCCAACTCGGAGGGCGTTCACGCAGGTCCACGTCATCGCATCAACCGCTTGGCCAGCGCCTCGCGGCCCTGCGGGGTGAACGCCGACTGGCGGAGCAGGTCGTTCCACTCCCGTACGCGGCGCGGGTCGTGCGTACGTCCCAGCGCGCGGTCCACGTCCTCGAGGATGGACAACGGGCGGTGCAACAGGTCCCCACTGGTGTACCCGTGGCGGATCCACCCCGCCGCTGCCAACCGCCGGTCCCGGCGGAGGTCCGCCGCGTGCTGCAAGGGTTCCCTGTGCATCCCGCCGTCGAACTCAGGGAGGCGTTGCGTACCGACCAGCCACAGGTCGGACCGGGCGATCACCCGGCCGAACTCGTCCCGCACGACGTACTGGGGCACGACCTCCGCGTCGACGACCGTGTGGAAGTGCCGCAGCAGCACCTCCCAGATCGACTCCGCCCTCCAGTCCGAGTACGGCACCACACGCCGCAGGGCTGCTGACCCCCACAGACCCGAGGGATTGAGCTCAGGCTGCCAGGCACCGCTGCTCCTCGCGGCGTCGATGAGGCACAGGAGGTCGAGCTCGCCGAGGTCCCGGGCACACCGCGCGAGCGTCGCAGCGGGTGGCTCCACCGGGAGACCTCCCACCATCTCCGCGACCACAGGGCCCCGGCTCCGGTAGACCCTCAGCCCCTCACGGCGCACACGCACCGAGTGCGGTACCGCGACGGTCACCGGAAGGCCCTCGGGGAACGGCGGCAGCCACCACCCCCGTACGCGCGCCGCCGTGAGGTGCGTGAGCGCCGCAGGCTCGGGCAGTGCCCGGAGCCATGCACTCAGTTGCTCCCCTTCCGACGCATCGAGGGGCGTACGAACGCCCTGCGTCACCGAACGCCACCCGACGGGCACGTACTGCCCCC
The DNA here is from genome assembly GCF_051876515.1 of Nocardioides sp. Taxonomy (GTDB): domain Bacteria; phylum Actinomycetota; class Actinomycetes; order Propionibacteriales; family Nocardioidaceae; genus Nocardioides. Next base: position 7,778 of record NZ_JBJEHY010000064.1, read on the forward strand.
GCCGGCTCAGAAGCATCTGTTCACCTGTCATGGCGCCTGCCGTACCCGCGAGCCCCACGTCGTACCGCCCTGGTGGAGCCTGTGGACACCGAGCTCGACCGCCGCGGCCTGTGGACAGTTGGCGGCCGCGCCCGTGTCGCCCAGTTGGGGTCACTCGGAGACACGTTCGCGGGTCCAGAACCTCTCCCATCGACCCCAAATCACGGTGCGCGAGCCGATACCTCTCCCGGTGACCCCAAATTGGGTCAGGTGACCCAATTTGGGGTCAGTGGGAGCGGCCCCACCAACCCGCGGGACTACGCTCGACCCATGACGCGCGCACTGATCGTCGTGGACGTGCAGAACGACTTCTGCGAGGGCGGCTCGCTGCCCGTGACGGGTGGGGCGCGGGTGGCGTCCGACATCGGCGGGCTGCTGCACGAGTGGTCGCAGCAGGAGGCGGCGCAGCGGGTGTACGCGCACGTCGTCGCGACGAAGGACCACCACCTCGACCCGGGCGACCACTGGGCGGCCAAGCCGGACTTCGCGGCGTCGTGGCCGGTGCACTGCAAGGTGGGGACGGAGGGTGAGGCGTTCCACCCCAACCTGGACCCCCAGCCGTTCGACGCGGTGTTCCTCAAGGGCGCCCACTCGGCGGCGTACTCCGGGTTCGAGGGTTCCACCGCCGACGGCGAGACGCTGGTGGCGTGGCTGCGCGAGCGCGGGGTCGAGGCGGTGGACGTGTGCGGGCTGGCGACCGACCACTGCGTACGGGCGACCGCCCTCGACGCGGCCGCACACGGTTTCGAGACCCGGGTGCTCACCCACCTCAGCGCCGGCGTCGCGCCGACCACCACGGAGGCCGCGCTCTCCGAGATGGCCGCCGCCGGCATCGAGATCGACTGACCCTCAAAGAACTGTTTGACAGTCAGCCCTCTCCGGGAGCAGACTCTCCAATGAACATTGGAGAGTCACATGAGCGAACCCACCCCCGTCTCGGCCCTGCGGGCCACCGCCCACCCGCTGCGGCTGCGGATGCTCAGCCTGCTGACCAACAACCGCCTCAGCGCCTCCGACCTGGCCCGCGAGCTGGGCACCACGACCGCCAACGCCTCGTACCACCTGCGCTTCCTGGCGAGGGCGGGCCTCGTAGTCGAGGACGGCGAGACCCGGATCCGCGGAGGCGTCGCCAAGCTCTACACCCACCCGTGGGAGGCCAGCGTCGCGTCCGGCGACTCCACCGCGGAGGACCGCGCGGCGTACATGCGCCTCGTGGCCCAGGAACTGGTCCGCCGCTCCGAGCTCCGTGACGAGAACCTCCCGATGTACGCGGCCGACGCCGAGCTGTGGGTGAGCGAGGAGGTCCGCGACGAGGTCTCCGACCTGCTGACCCGCGCCGCCCACCTGCTCCACGAACGCGCCGGCGCCCCGCGCGCCCCCGGCGCCGTCCCGGTCAGCCTCACGAGCGTGCTGTTCACGATGGACCCAGCCCGCACCACCGAGGGAACCTCGGCCCGGGAGCAGGACCCGGCACAGGACGAGGAGCAGGACCGATGACCTGGCGCGGCTCCCTGGCCCCGCTGGCCGAGCACAACTTCCGCTGGTACGCCGTCGCCCGCACGGTCAACCTGCTGGGCTCCACGATGGGCTCGGTCGCGCTGGCGTTCGCGGTCCTCGAGATCAGCGACTCCCCCACCGCACTCGGGACCGTCCTCGCCGCGCACAGCATCCCGCTGGTCGTCTTCCTGCTCGCCGGAGGCGTCATCGCCGACCGGTTCGGACGGACCCGGGTGATCCAGGTCTGCAACGTCACCGCCGGCACGAGCAACCTGGCGATCGCCGCACTCGTCCTGTCCGGCCACGCCCAGCTCTGGCAGGTCGTGGTCCTCACCGCCGTCAACGGCACCGCCGCCGCCGTCAGCTTCCCGGCACTGGCCAGCGTGCTCCCCCAGCTCGTCCCGCACGAGCACCTGCAGAGCGCCAACGCCCTCATGTCGATGCTGCGCAGCGGCCTCACCATCCTCGGCCCCACCGTTGCCGGCGTCCTGGTCGCCACGGTCGGCCCCGGCTGGGCGATCGGCATCGACGGCCTGACCTACCTGCTCTCCGCGCTGGCCCTGGGCGCCGTACGCCTGCCCGCCGCGGTCCGCAAGGAGTCCGCCTCCATGCTCGACGACCTCCGGGAGGGCTGGGGCTACGTACGGTCCACCCGGTGGCTGTGGTCCGTGGTCCTCGCGTTCTGCGCCATCTGCGCGCTGCACCAGGGCGGCTTCTTCACCCTCGGCCCGGTGATCGCCAAGAGCTCACCGTGGGGCGAGTCCGGGTGGGGCCTGGTGCTCTCCGCGGAGGCCGTCGGCCTGCTGGTCACCGGCCTGGTCATGCTGCGCCTGCGCCTCGAGCGCCCGCTGCTGTGGGGCATGGTCGGCACCGTCCTGTACTGCCTGCCGCTGGTCGTGCTGGGCCTGTACCCCGAGCTGCCCGTCCTGCTCGTCGCCGCGTTCGTGGCCGGCGTGGGCATCGAGGTGTTCGGCCTCGGCTGGACCCTCGCCATGCAGGAGCACGTACCTCCGGAGATGCTCTCGCGCGCCTTCTCGTACGACGCCCTGGGGTCGTTCGCGGCGATCCCCCTGGGTCAGCTGGCCGCGGGCCCGCTGGCAGCCGCGTTCGGGATCGACCACGTGGTCCTGGCCGCCGGCCTGGGCGTGGCGGCGATCGCGCTGGCCACGCTGGGCGTGCGCGACGTCAGGACGTTGGCCCGCACCACTTCTGAGCCAGTGTCCGCACCACGTTGAGGTTGCGGTTGGTCGCGACACCGAGAAGCTTGGCCGCGTTCAGCGGGTCCACCTTCCCGTCCTGGTAGCCCGGCCCGAGCAGGGCGTGCGCGGCCCGCCCCTCGACCACCATCTCCCCCACGTCGCTGCTCGTGGCCTCCACGGCGGCCACCACATCAGCGCTGGGCGCCTCCTTGAGCAGGTACACGTAGTGCCGTTCCAGCCCCGGACGTTCCTCGCTCAGCTCCACGGCGCGCCGCGCCAGGTCGGCGAACTCCCGCGCCTCGAAGGCGATGCAGGGCACCTCGAAACCGCGGTCCGCCAGGTACGCCGCCTCCAGCGCGCCCTCCACCGCCTCCCGATCACCGAGATCGGTGCTGAGCAGCACGTTGCCGGTGTTGATGTGCGTCGCGACCCCGGTGAAGCCGGCCGCCTGGGTGGCCGCGACGATCGCGTCCTTGGGGAACTTGCGGCGGGCGCCCAGGTTGATGGCCCGCAGGAAGACGAGAAACTGAGTCACGCGACACATTCTGGCAACAGGCAGGGATTAGGGTGCTCCTCATGATCATCCGCCCCCTTGCTGCGGGCCTCAGCGCCGCAGCCCTCGCCCTTGCCCTGACCGCCTGTGGTTCCGACTCGTCCGAGGACAAGAAGGACTCGAAGGCCGACGGCAGCACCGCGTCCGTCGCGACCATTGCCGACGGCAAGCTGACCGTCTGCTCGGACGTGCCCTACGCGCCGTTCGAGCAGGAGGATGCCTCCGCCCCGTCCGGCTTCTCCGGCTTCGACATCGACGTGATCCAGTACATCGCCGACGGCCTGGGCCTCGAGCTCTCCGTCGTGCCGACCGCCTTCGCGCCGATCCAGTCGGGCGCCGCGCTCAACGCCAGCCAGTGCGACGTGGCCGCCAGCGCGATCACGATCAACGAGGAGCGCAAGGCCAACCTCGACTTCACCGACGCCTACTTCGACTCCGAGCAGTCGCTGCTCGTCCCCGAGGGCTCCGACATCGCCTCCATCGCCGACCTCGACGGCGCCAAGGTCGGCGTCCAGGACGCCACCACCGGCCAGGCGTACGCCACCGACAACGCCAAGGGCGCCGAGATCGTCGCCTTCCCCGACGACGGCAAGATGTTCCAGGCCATCAAGTCCGGCGCCGTCGACGCGCTGCTGCAGGACCTCGGCGTCAACGCCCTGCACCAGACCGAGGGTGGCTTCACCATCGTCGAGACGTACGACACCGCCGAGCAGTACGGCTTCGCCATCAAGAAGGGCAACACCGAGCTTCTCGAGGCTGTCAACGAGCAGCTGGCTGAGATGCGCGAGTCCGGCGAGTACGACACCGTGCACGCGAAGTACTTCGGCTGACAGCACGAGGACAACAGCGCGTGAAGCGAGCGACGAAGCGCCGGCTGACCCACCTGACCCTGTACGGGGTCCTGGCGGGTCTGCTGGTGCTGGTGGTCATCAGTGCGGACTGGCCCGCGATCCGGGCCAACTTCTTCGCTGAGGAAGGCATCGGCCGGCCGTGGGCCGGCGAGTGGGGCACGTGGCCCGAGCTGATCAAGATCGGCGCGGTCAACACGGTCAAGTACACCGCGATCGCCTTCGTCGGCGGCCTGGCCCTGGCCACCGTCCTCGCTCTCATGCGGATCTCCCCGCTGGGCCCCTACCGGTGGATCGGCACCACGGTCGTGGAGTTCTTCCGCGGCCTGCCGGTCATCGTGGTGGTCCTCACCCTGGCGTTCGGGGTCCCGATCGCCTTCAGCTGGCAGTGGCCCGGCGGGACCATCCAAGCGGGCCTGATCGCCCTGATCCTGGTGGGCGGCGCCTACATGGCCGAGACCCTGCGCGCGGGCATCCAGGCGGTCCCGAAGGGACAGACCGAGGCCGCACGCTCGCTCGGCATGGGACCGACCCGCACCATGTTCACCATCGTCCTTCCGCAGGCGTTCAGGATCGTCGTCCCACCGCTGACCAACGAGTTCGTCCTCCTGCTGAAGGACACCTCGCTCCTGTTCGTGGCGGGCATGATGATCGACCAGCGCGAGCTGGCAACCATGGCCAACGCCATGACCGTCAGTGGCCCGACGGGCGGCACCTCCACCAGCTTCACCCAGGCCGCGATCCTGTACCTGATCATCACCCTGCCGCTGACCCAGCTCGTGGCGTGGATGGAACGACGACAGCAGAGGTCCCGATGAGCACCCCCGGTACGCCCGCCGTCCCCCAGCCTGTAGCCGGTGCCGCCGCCATCCGGGTGCGCGCCCTGCACAAGTCGTTCGGCAGGAACGAGGTGCTCAAGGGCATCGACTTCCACGTCGACCAGGGCCAGGTCGTCTGCGTGATCGGCCCCTCGGGGTCCGGCAAGTCGACCCTGCTGCGCTGCGTGAACCGGCTCGAGGAGCCCGACTCGGGCCAGATCATCGTCGAGGGCATCGACATCTGCGACCCCGAGACCGACCTGGACGCCGTACGCGCCCGCATCGGCATGGTGTTCCAGCAGTTCAACCTCTTCCCGCACATGACGGTGCTGCAGAACCTCGTGGTCGCGCAGCGCAAGGTCCTCAAGCGGTCGAAGGCCGAGGCCGTCGAGACGGCACGCGCCAACCTCGCCAAGGTGGGCCTGGCCGAGAAGGAGAAGGCGTTCCCCGGCCACCTGTCCGGCGGTCAGCAGCAGCGCGTGGCGATCGCCCGGGCGCTGTCGATGAACCCCGACATGATGCTCTTCGACGAGCCCACCTCCGCGCTCGACCCCGAGCTGGTCGGCGACGTGCTCGACGTCATGAAGACCCTGGCCTCCGAGGGCATGACGATGATGGTCGTCACCCACGAGATGGGCTTCGCCCGCGAGGTCGGCGACAAGCTCGTCTTCATGGACGGCGGCGTCATCGTCGAGGAGGGCGACCCGGTCGAGGTGCTCGCCAACCCGCGCCACGAGCGCACGCAGGCCTTCCTCTCCAAGGTGCTCTGAGCCTGGTCGGGCCCGTCGAGGTGTCGACGGGCCGGCCCCCACCCCTCAGCGCAGGCGCTCCCGGGCGGCCGAGACGACCGCCTCGGTGAGCTCCTCGACCACGCCCGAGCCGAGCTTCCAGTGCTGCCAGAAGAGCGGCACCTCCACCTTGCGCCCGGGGACCAGCTCGATCAGGCGGCCGTCGGCGATCTCGGCCTGTGCCTCGCGGTCGAGCAGGAGCCCCCAGCCCATGCCGAGCCGTACGGCGTGGTCGAACTCCCGCACCGAGGGCAGGTAGGAGACCGGCGGCGCCAGGTGCCGCCGGGTGATCCGGCGCATGAAGTCGTGCTGGAGGGTGTCGTGGCGGTCGAACGCCACGATCGGGGCCTGACCCAGCGTGGTCGCCGTGACGCCCGCCTCGAAGTGCTCGGCGAAGAAGTCGGGGTGGGCCACCGCCCGGTAGGCGGCGCGCCCCAGTCGTACGACCCGGCACCCCGGCACCGGCTGCGGCTCGGAGGTGATTGCGGCCATCACCTCACCGCGACGCAGCAGCTCGGCCGTACGGCTCTGGTCGTCGCGCACGACCTCGAACGTCACCCGGTGGCGACGCTGCACGGCTGCCAGGGCGTCGACGAACCACCGGAACAGCGCGTCCGCGTTGACCGCGATCGGCACCGAGCTCCACGTCCCCTCGTCGCCCTCCTCCAGCAGCTCGGCCACCGCCTCGGCCTCCAGCAGCTCCGTCTGACGGGCCAGCCGTATGAGCACGTGGCCCGCCTCGGTGGGCTCCAGCGGCTTCACCCGGTGCAGCAGCACCCGGCCCACCCGGGTCTCCAGCGCCTTGATCCGCTGGCTCACGGCCGACGGAGTGACGTGCAGCTCCCGCGCGGTGGCCTCGAAGGTGCCCAGCCTCACGGCGGTGGCCAACGTACGCAGTGCGACGGGGTCGATCTGAGTGACGTCTTTCATAATTAGACATCCTAATGATTCCTCAAGATCGTGCGCTGGATTGATGCCTCTTTTCTCCTTACATTTGAAGCATGTTCAGCGTTGTCCTCACCGGCCTGCTCACCGGCCTCGCCCTCATCGTCGCCATCGGCGCACAGAACGCCTTCCTGCTGCGACAGGGCATCCGCGGTGAACAGGTCCTGCCGATCGTGCTGACCTGCCTGGTCTCCGACGTGGTCGCGATCACCGCCGGCGTGCTGGGCTTCGGCGTGGTGCTGGAGCGCTGGCCCGGACTGCTCCCGGTCGCCCAGATGGTCGGCGGGCTGTACCTCATCGCCTTCGGCGTGCACGCCGCCATGCGCGCGTGGCGCCCCACCGCGATGGAGGCCGGCGAGGGCAAGGCCCTGACCTGGCAGCGGGCCATCCTGCTCACCCTCGCGCTGACCTGGCTCAACCCGCACTTCTACCTCGACGCGGTGCTGATGCTCGGCACCGTCGCCAACTCGTTCGGCGCCGACCGCTACTGGTTCCTGCTGGGCGCCCTGATCGCGAGCTCGACCTGGTTCTTCGCCCTGGGGTACGGCGCGCGCCTGCTTCGCGGCCTCTTCGCCCGCCCGCGGGCCTGGCGGGTGCTGGACTCGGCGATCGCCGTCATCATGGGCGGCCTGGGCATCGGACTGCTCACGCACTGATCCACGACGACGGGCGCGTCCCGGCCAACCGGCCGGGGCGCGCCCGTAGTGTTCTCCCATGCCGTGCGACTACTGCGGACGAGAGTTCGACCCCATCGCCACCCGCTGGTTGTGTCCGCACTGCCACATGAAGGCGAACTGCTGCGACGGCGCCCCGCTCCCGGACGCCTGAGACCTCACAGGTTGCCGCGGCGGTCCTGCTCACGCTCGATCGCCTCGAAGAGGGCCTTGAAGTTGCCCTTGCCGAAGCCCAGCGAGCCGTGCCGCTCGATGAACTCGTAGAAGACCGTGGGGCGGTCCCCCACCGGCTTGGTGAAGATCTGCAGCAGGTAGCCGTCCTCGTCGCGGTCGACCAGGATGCGCCGCTTCTTCAGCTCTTCGATCGGCACGCGCACCTCGCCGATGCGGGCGCGCAGCTCCGGGTCGTCGTAGT
>NZ_JBJEHY010000065.1:0-3282 GCF_051876515.1 Nocardioides sp.
CGTGGGCCAGGCGGGCGCCCGTCAGGTCCGCGAGTACACCCGCTACCTCAAGGCCGTGGTCGAGCGGCGTGCACGACTCGAGGGCGGTGTGCAGCGCGACCGCCAGCTCATGGACCAGGTCGCCGGCGTGCAGGAGGCCTGGTTGCACGCGGTCGCGGCCGTTCCGGCCGACCAGCCGTGGCCAGCGAAGCTGCGTACGGTGCGCTGGATGCTCGAGGAGTACCGGGTCTCCCTGTGGGCCCAGCAGCTCGGCACCCGCGGCCCGGTCAGCGACCAGCGGATCCGCAAGGCGTTGGGGTAGGCGGCGGTCGGCCACGGTGACCGACCCCACGGAATACCCGTCCCGCGCGACGGTGTTCGTACGGTGATGACTTCCACGACCACCGCGCCCGGCGCGACCACCGAGAACGCCGCTGGAGCGGCCCGCCCCGTCCCGTTCGGATGGGTCCTGCTGGCCCTGGCCACCGGTGGTTTCGCGATCGGCACCACCGAGTTCGTCTCGATGGGGCTGCTGCCGGAGATCTCGCGCGGGCTGGGAGTGTCGATCCCCTCGGCCGGGCACGCCATCTCTGCGTACGCGCTGGGCGTCGTCGTCGGCGCCCCGCTGATCGCCTTCCTCGGCTCGCGCTGGCCGCGCCGGGCGGTGCTGATCGGCCTGATGGCGATGTTCGTCGTCGGCAACCTCGCCACCTCGTTCGTCGACTCGTACGGCGCGATGCTGGCCGCGCGCTTCGTCTCCGGCCTGCCGCACGGCGCGTACTTCGGTGTGGCCTCGCTGGTCGCGGCCAACCTGGCGCCCGCTGGTCGGGCCGGGCGTGCGGTGGCGACGGTGATGCTGGGCCTCTCGTTCGCCAACGTCGTCGGCGTGCCTGCCTCCACGTGGCTGGGGCAGAACATCGGCTGGGAGACCGCGTACTGGGTGGTCGCGGCGCTGGGCCTGCTCACCCTCACCCTGGTGGCCGTCTTCGTGCCGCGCATCCCCGGCGACCGCGAGGCGCACTGGCGTACCGAGCTGGGCGCCCTGCGTCGTCCGCAGGTGATCCTCACCCTGCTCGCCGGTGCGGTGGGCTTCGGCGGCATGTTCGCCGTGTACACGTACATCGTCCCCACCGTGAACGAGGTGGGTGGCCTGCCTGAGTCGGTGGCCCCGTTCTTCCTGCTCGCCTTCGGGCTCGGGATGGTCGTCGGCACGTGGCTCGCCGGCCGGCTGGCCGACTGGTCGGTCCTGCGCAGCCTCCTCATCGGCGGGGCGGGTCAGGGCGTCAGCCTGCTGCTGTTCAGCCTGCTGGCTCCGTACGGCTGGGCGACGCTCCCGGTGGTCTTCGCGATCACGGCCCTGGGGTCGGTGATGGTGGTCAACCTGCAGCTGCGCCTGATGACGGTCAGCTCGGACGCGCCGACCATGGGTGCGGCGATGAACCACGCCTCCCTCAACGTCGCCAACGCGCTCGGTGCGTGGCTGGGCGGTCTGGTGGTGGCCGCCGGCTGGGGCTTCCGGGCCCCCGGTGTCGTCGGCGCCGGCCTGTCCGTGCTGGGCGTCGCGCTGATCGTCGCCTCCGGCCTGCTCGAGCGCCGTACCCAGGCCGCCAACGCGTGAGGCAGGTCACCTCCGGGTTGACCTCCTCGTAACACGGCGTCAACCCCGCGGTAGCCCGGCGGGGGCAGGCTCGTACGTGTCGGGACCCTCCCCCCGGCATCCCTTCGAGCAGGAGGAGCGCGCATGTACACACTGAGTCAGGACACCGAGCAGTCCCGTCGCGAGCGGCTGCGTGACCGCAACGTCCGCGGTCTCGTCGAACTCCTGTCCCGGCGGGGCGAGCTGCGTGGCGTCCACCCGATGGCCGACCACGTCGTCGACACCTTCGCCTGGACCGTCTGACGGTCTCGGAGCAGCACGAGACCCTCCGGACAACGAGGTCCGGAGGGTCTCGGCTGCTGCTGCTGCTGGATCAGATGGTCCAGCAGTTGTTGATCTGCGGGAGCCCGTTGAAGCGGGCCTCCCAGAACAGGTTGTCCTGCGCCCAGTGGGGGAGCATCCCGCCCACGTGCAGCGGGGCGACGTTGGGAACGAACCGCACGTTGGCGCCCTTGTTGCACCACGACTTGGCCATCTGCTTGCCGACCGAGAACGGGATGGTGTCGTCGAGGCGAGAGTGGTCAACCAGGACCGGGACGGTCGGCTTGATGGTGCCGATGCGCTGGGCCTCGACGATCGACTTGAGCGGCTCGTTCTTCATGATCTCGGCCATCGGCTGACCGTTGGCGCTGAGGTCCTTGGACTGCTTGAACGCGGTGGAGAAGAGGTCGAAGACGCAGTCCTGCTCGACGTCGGCGAACACCTGCTTGCCCTCGGCGTTGAGGTACGGGGACATGTCGAGGTCGTAGCTCTCGGCCAGCCCGCGCAGGGCGAAGAACGAGAACGCGGACCACAGGGTGCCCTCGAGGTTGTTGGCCACCGCGCCGAGGTCGGCGGGGACGGCGCCGACGATGGCGCCCTTGATCTTCAGCTCCGGAGCGTACGAGCCGGCCAGCTCGACGGCGGACGCCGCGGCGCCACCGCCCTGCGAGTAGCCCTCAAGGCCGACGGGGTTGGCCGAGGTGATGCCGCTGATCCCGAGCTGCTGCGCGGCGCGGACGGCGTCGAGGACGGCGCGGCCCTGGGAGACGCGGTCCATGTACGTGTGGACGCCGGCAGTGCCGAGGCCCTCGTAGTCGGTCATGACGACCGCGTACCCGCGGGCCAGCAGCTTGGCGACGCCGATCGCCTCGTACTCGATGCCCTCGGAGAACTGACGGGACGGGGCGCACTTGTCGGCCATGCCCTGGGTGCCTGCGGCGTAGCTGATGATGGGCCGCTTGCCCAGGCCGATCCATGCGCCGTTGGGGACGATCACGACGCCGGAGACGGCGATCGCCTCGCCGGCCCGGTTGGTGCTGCGGTAGAGGATGCGGTGGCTGTTCTTGAAGTGCGTGGCCACGTCGGCCGGGTCGAGCTTGTACGTCAGCTTCTCGCTGCGGATCAGCGCACCGTTGGCGGCCGGCAGCGTCGCCGGCGCCTCGTAGAAGGCCGGGCGCGGCGGCTCGGGGACGGACGGGGCGGCCGTGGCCGGGGTGGCCACGAGGCTGGCGGCGACGCCGGCCAGGGCGACGGCCGAGGCGATGACACCTCGTCGCACGCGAACCAGTGACAGGGGCTTCATGCGGTTCCTCCCAGGGGTGCGGTCGCTGGTGACGAGCGACACTCCCCGGCACGTTACTGATGAAACAGTTGTTTGAACAGGG
>NZ_JBJEHY010000066.1:0-3279 GCF_051876515.1 Nocardioides sp.
CAGCACCACCTGGTTCACCTGGCTCGAGCAGGGGCGCGACATCAACCCCTCACGCCAGGTCGTCGACGCCGTCTCGGCGACGCTGCGGCTGACGCCGGCCGAGCACGACTACGTGCTGGCGCTGGCCGGCTTCGCCTCGGCCCGCTCCCCCGAGGCCGGCGCGACCACGCTCGCCGCCCACCACCAGCGCCTCCTGGACGCCCAGCACGCCGCACCCTCGTTCATGCTGTCCGGGGACTGGAGCATCATCGGCTGGAACGCCGCCTACGCCGCGCTCTACCCCGGGGTCGCCCAGGTGGCGCCGGAGCGGCGCAACCTGCTGACACTGATCTTCACCGACCCGTACGTCCGCACGATGCTCCCCGACTGGGAGAGCACGAGCCGCCACTTCCTGGCCGAGTACCGCGCCGACGTGGCCGGCCTGCTGGGTCGTCCCGAGCACCTGGCGCTGGTCCAGCAACTGCGCGAGGCGAGCCCCGACTTCGCCGCCGCGTGGGCCGAGCACCACGTGTCCCGGTTCGCCTCCCGGCAGCGCACCTTCGCGCACCCGTCAGCCGGCGAGCTGGTCTTCGAGCAGCACTCCCTGCGACCGGTGGACGCACCGGGCACGCACCTGGTCATCTACCTGCCCGCCCCCGACTCACCCACCGAGCGCGCCATGCGCACGTTGCTCGCCGGGGGCGCGGCCACCGCCGGGTGAGGTCTCAGACGTCGGTCGGCATCACGTTGGTGCCGTTCTTCATGCGCTCGCGGAAGGAGCCGGTCGGCCACTCGCGGTCGACCAGCTTCTCCATGAACCCGCGCAGCGTGCGGGTGCCGTACGCCGGCGCGACGTGGTGCACGACGGACCAGTACTTGGCCGCCTCGAGGTAGTACGCGACCGGACGGACCTGCTTGGAGAACTTCCCAGCCGTACGCAGCCGCGAGATCTTCTTGTCCCAGGCCGCCAGCTCAACGACCTCCCAGTCCGGCGTGCGGCCGTTGAGCTCGAACATCGTCTCGCCGGCCCTCTTGAGCGTGACGGCGTTGTCCTCGCTCCACGGGCCCCCGACGGGGAGCACCTTTGCCCAGCGACGCCTCGTTGAGCACCTGGTTGACGATGAACTCCGCCAGGTCCTCACGGGCGATCGGGTTCACGACGTTGTACTCGCCGTGGTCGAAGATGCGGTACTTGAGGCCGTTCTTCACGTCGCCGAACGTCATCGACAGGTACGGGTAGTACGCGGTGGGACGGATGATCGTCCACGGCAGCTTGCCGTGGTGCTGGCCGATGAGCTCACCCTCGACCTGCAGCTTGTAGACCTGCGGGATCAGCTCGGGCCGGTAGGCCCCGAAGTCGCTGATGTGGATGAACTGACGAACCTGGCCCTCCACCGCGGCCTTGATGCCGTTGATGACCGCCTCGTGGTCCACGACGCGGCACTCCTCCGCGTCGTTGGGGCGACGTCCGCTGAGCAGGGAGACCACCACGGCCGTCTCGCCCGCCACCACCGCACGCTGCACGTCGGCCGGCACCGTCGGGTCGCCGACGACGACCTCGGCGTCGGCGAACTCCGGCTCGTCCCGGACGGACTCGCTGCGGGCGAGCACGGCCGGCTTGTAGCCGCGGCGCGCCAGCTCGGGGACGAGGGCTCGCCCGATGTACCCGGTGCCGCCGAGCACGAGCACCCTCTCCCCCGCACCCTGACCCACCGGGCCGGTGACGTAGGTGTCGGACTCGGTGGTCAGCAGGCGCTCGAGGAGTCGGTGGCTCTCGTTCTGGGCAGCCGTGACGTCATGGTTCGTGATGGTGCTTTAGGCCATGTATGGATCATATATGCCTCGACTCCTGCGCGGGAGTCATCGCGCCCTCGTACGCACCTGCTCGTCGTCGTACTGCGCGAAGGCCTTCGAACCGAGCACCGGACGATGTGGTCACTGATGACCGCGACGTGGGCGGGGTGGGCCTTGTAGCCCTCCCAGGCCACGCGGCTGTCGAAGCGCATGTGGAACCGCAGCGTGGCATTGCCCTCGGTGAGCCCGGCGTCCGGGACCACCTCGGCGGAGACCAGACCAGGCACCTGCCCCGGGAGTGCCAGCAGGGCATCGGCGATCGCGGACACCTCGGGCGAGGTCGGGGCGACGGTCAGGGTCAGGTGACCCACGTGGTTGAACATGGTGAACCACTCCGAGCGGGATGCGGCGTCAGGGTGCCAGACGACAGGGGACGTCGGGTCAGTGCAGCTCGAGCAGGGACCCGTGACCGACGATGCGGTCCTGGATGCCGTTGACCCGGAACGCGTGCCACATCGTGGCGACGTTGATGGCGATGACCGGCTTGCCGAGCTCCCGCTCGAGCTCGGCCGCCACCGCGGCGACTCGAGGTTCGTGCCGCACTGGATCAGCGCGTCGACGTCGGGACCGTCCACTGCCAGGAACGCCTCACGCAGCGTCTCGGGGGTCTCGTCCGCGATGGACGTGGCGCTCGCCGAGCACAGGCCCTTGATGGCGGCCACGTCGAACCCGAGCTCGGTGAAGTAGTCGACCACCTGCTCGTCCCCCACTGGCTGGTACGGGGTGACGATCCCGATGCGCTTGGCGCCGAACGCCTTGAGCGCCTCACCGGCAGCCGTGGCCCCGGTGGTCACCTCAAGGCCGGTCAGGTCGCGGACGTTCTGCTGGAACGCCGCGTTGCCCTGCACCCCGCCCCAGAACGTCTCCGCCGACATCCCCATGACGATGTAGTCCGGCTTGCAGGTCATCACGACCTCGAGCGCGTCCGGCAACGCAGCATTGAGGCACTCACGGAAGGCGCCGAACGCGTCCGCCGAGTCGAGGGCCGGCGCTTTGATCATGATCCGGCCGGTGTGCCACGAACAGTCCTGCGGACGTACGTGGTGAAACTCGCGCTCCACGGACGTGTTGGTCGACGGGAGCACCAGGGCGAACTTCTTGCCCTTGGTCTCGGGGGTCGCGATGACGGCTCCCAGCACGGGCGCGGTGGTCATGGGAGGTGCTCCTCGGCGTCGACTGCACGGACGAGCCGGCAGCGCCGGCCACGGCGAGGGATGCCCCGCCACCCGAAGTACAGATCGTATATTCCGTGTGTTCGAGGGTGCAGCTCGAAGTCGGGACCAAAGGCCCACGCGAGGGTGGGCGGTCGTCCGCGGCCGAACACGCTGTGAAGACGGACATGCTGTGAAATCGTCAGGAGCGGAGCCACTGGGTGGCTCCGCTCCTGGTAGAAGATGTCCGGCGGCGTCCTACTCTCCCACAACCTCTCGATTGCAGTACCATCGG
>NZ_JBJEHY010000067.1:0-15515 GCF_051876515.1 Nocardioides sp.
CGACTTGCGCAGGTACATGGTGACGGGCTCGTCGTGCTCCGAGGAGACGACCAGACCCTTGAGGTTGAGGATGACCTCGGTGACGTCCTCGGTCACGCCCTCGATCGTCGAGAACTCGTGCAGCACCGAGTCGATCTTGATGCTCGTGACCGAGGCACCGGGGATCGAGGAGAGGAGGGTACGGCGGAGCGAGTTGCCGAGCGTGTAGCCGAAGCCGGGCTCGAGCGGCTCGATCACGAACCGGGAGCGGAACTCGTCGACAGTCTCTTCCGTGAGAGTCGGGCGCTGAGCGATAAGCACTGATTCTTTCCTTTCCGGGGCCAACCACCATTTGATGGACCCGAACTGGGCGGGATTGAGGAAGAGGGGGCTGGCGGCCCGGGGTCAACGACCCCGGGCCACCAGCATGAGGTCACTTCTTCGAGTAGAACTCGACGATGAGCTGCTCGGTGATCGGCAGGTCGATCTGCGCACGCTCGGGGCGCTGGTGGACCAGGATGCGCATGCGCGAGGGCAGCACCTCCAGCCAGGCCGGGACGACGCGCTCGCCGTGGGTCTCGCGAGCCACGATGAACGGGGTCATCTCCAGCGACTTCTCGCGCACGTCGATGATGTCGTGCTCGGTCACCTGGAAGGACGGGATGTCGACCTTCTTGCCGTTGACCAGGAAGTGGCCGTGGACCACGAGCTGGCGGGCGTGGCGGCGCGTGCGGGCGAAGCCGGCACGGTAGACCACGTTGTCGAGGCGGCACTCGAGGAGCTGCAGCAGGTTGTCACCGGTCTTGCCCTGGCGACGGCTGGCTTCCTTGTAGTAGCGGACGAACTGCTTCTCCATCACGCCGTAGGTGAAGCGGGCCTTCTGCTTCTCCTGCAGCTGCGAGCGGTACTCGCTCTCCTTGATGCGCGCACGGCCGTGCTGGCCGGGAGCGTACGGACGGCGCTCGAAAGCCGAGTCACCGCCGACGAGGTCGACACCGAGACGGCGCGACTTGCGAGTCATGGGGCCGGTGTAACGGGCCATTGTTCAAAGTCTCCTTGGAAGTCTCGTGAAGGTCTGTGCCGCGAGGGCTCAGACGCGACGACGCTTGGGCGGGCGGCAGCCGTTGTGGGGCGTGGGCGTGACGTCCTGGATGGTGCCGACCTCGAGGCCGATCGCACCCAGGGAACGGATCGCGGTCTCGCGGCCCGAACCCGGACCCTTGACGAAGACGTCGATCTTCTTCATGCCGTGCTCCATCGCACGACGACCAGCGGCCTCGGCGGCCATCTGGGCGGCGAACGGCGTGGACTTCCGGGAACCCTTGAAGCCGACGGTGCCGGCAGAGGCCCAGGAGATCACCGCACCGGTGGGGTCGGTGATCGTGACGATCGTGTTGTTGAACGTGCTCTTGATGTGGGCTTCGCCCTGGGCGACGTTCTTCTTCTCCTTGCGGCGGACCTTGGTCGCGCGGCTCTTGGGAGGCATTCAGTAACTCCTGTTGAGGTTCTGGTCTAAAAGCTTCGGGAAGGCGTTCAGCGCTGCACCGGGGGTGCAGGCGTCACTTCTTCTTCTTGCCGGCGACGGTGCGCTTCGGGCCCTTGCGGGTACGAGCGTTGGTCTTGGTGCGCTGACCGCGGACCGGGAGGCCCATGCGGTGGCGGCGACCCTGGTAGCTGCCGATCTCGATCTTGCGACGGATGTCCGCCTGGACCTCACGACGGAGGTCACCCTCGGTCTTGAAGTTCGCGTCGATCTCGTCACGAAGCTTGACCAGCTCCTCGTCACCGAGCGTGTGGACCCGAGCGTTCGGGTCGACGCCGGTGGCGGCGAGCAGCTGCTTGGCGCGGGTACGGCCGATGCCGTAGATGTAGGTGAGAGCGACCTCGATGCGCTTGTCGCGCGGGAGGTCAACACCAACGAGGCGTGCCATGTGGTGATTTCCTAACTGGTACTCACAGTGGTGTCGGTCGTGTCGCGTCCCGTACTCATGGACGGGCTCCGGCCACTGCTCCGGAGGTGGTGCAACTCCCGCGGGGGAAGTCGAGCGATCACGTTGTAGAGGTGTTCAGTTGTGCGGTGCTGCGGGGGCCTCGACGAGCGCGACCCCGATCCCCGAAGGAATCAGCCCTGGCTGTTTCGTGCTTCACCAGTGCCTGCGGTGCTCACCTCCGCGAGGACTCCTTCGTCGTCCTCACTTCGGCTCACTCCTCAGCCCTGGCGCTGCTTGTGGCGCGGGTTCTCGCAGATGACCATGACGCGGCCGTGACGACGAATGACCTTGCACTTGTCGCAGATCGGCTTGACGCTGGGGTTGACCTTCATGTCAACGCATTCCTTGCTCTCGGCTGGCGAAGGCAGGGCGGAGCACCGGAGCGCTCCGACCGGCTCACTTGTAGCGGTAGACGATCCGACCTCGGGTGAGGTCGTACGGGGAGAGCTCCACCACCACGCGGTCCTCGGGGAGGATCCGGATGTAGTGCTGGCGCATCTTCCCGCTGATGTGGGCGAGCACCTTGTGTCCGTTGGTCAGCTCGACCCGGAACATGGCGTTGGGCAGGGCCTCCACGACGGTGCCCTCGATCTCGATCACGCCTTCTTTCTTCGGCATGTCCTCCACAATCTGTTGATCTGATGTCTACCGTTGGCCCGGGAACCGCCCGCGCCGGATCGCTCCGGCGTGGTGGACCTCGTGCGACAGTCCCGCACCACCCGCTTCCCGAGGCGGACGAGTCCGACCGGTCAGCCGAGAGGCAGCACGAAACCAGCCCACGTTGGGCCGACGCGTCAGTCTAGTCGCAGTACCACGACAAAGACGAATCACCGACGCCGGCCCCCACGCACTCCCGCGGCCGTGGCGGCCAGACGGGCGAGCCGCCCCGGCGCTGCCCCGTCCGGGGCGCTGGGCCCCGTACGACGTCCGGGGCGCAGCGTGGTCAGGTTGAGCGCGGCCAGTGCCCGGCGGTGCCACGGCACGGTCTGCGACATCTCGCGCCGGGTGGCGTCGATCCGGGTCCAGTACTCGGTGGCCGAGGCCACCTCGGGTGCCGTACGGCCGAAGACCGAGCTGTCCGCGTGCCGGGCCAGGGCCAGGGCGTCGCCGGCGCCGATGCCGCGCGCCTGCTCGCGCCGGGTGACGGTGGCGCCCAGCGGGACCGGGTGGCCCAGGTCGCGGGCGTGGTCGACGAGCTCGCTCCACGCCCCCACGAAGCGTCCCGACGCGGTCCGGGCGGAGCGGCGCCGACGACGGCGCAGGAGCTTGAGGCCCAGGATCGACCCCACCACCAGCAGGATCAGACCCACCGGGATGCCGACGACCTTCGCGACCGTGCCCACCCAGGCGGGCAGCGTGAAGCCGGCACCGTCCTCGTCCTCGTCGGTCTCGTCGAGGCGGCGCTGCTTGAGCTCGGCGTCGGTGAGGTCGCCCAGGTCCGACGGCGGCGGGATCGGGTTCGGCGGCGGGACCACGGTGCCGCTCATCGGCTCCTCGGTCTCCGGGGTCTGCTGGGTCGGGGGCTCGTCCGACATGAACTCCTCGGTCGGGAGCGTCTTCCACGTGCCGTCCGCGGCGCGCACCTCGATCCACGCCTGGACGTCCTTGCCCCGCACCTCGCCCCCCTCGGGGAGCACGGCGCCCATGACGACGCGCGCCGGGATGCCCAGCTTCTGCGCGAGCAGGGCCATCACCGCGGCGTACTGCTCGTCGTTGCCGACCATCGTCTTCTGGCCGACGAACTCCTGGTCGAGCCGGTACAGGCCGTGCCCGGCGTGGTAGTGCCGCTCGGCCTTCACGACGCCGTCGGAGTACTTGCCCTCGGTCCGCAGGTGCTTGGCCGCGGCCAGCAGCCGCTGGACGTCGGTGGTCGCCCCCTCGGTCCACTGCGCCACGGGGGCGTCGAGGAACGAGGTGCCCTGCGGGTCGCTGGCCCCCAGCCCGGAGACCATCGACGCCTCGAGGGTGTCGTCCGGCTGGACGGCGGTGAAGGAGTACGTGTCGCCCGGGTTGATCCCGCTGGGAACCACCGCGGTCGAGGTGGCCAGGTTGTACCGGAAGGAGTCCCGCTTGCTGGCCGGGTCGCCGAAGCGGAACTCCATCGACTGCAACGACCCGGCGGTGGGCAGCCACACGCCGTGGTAGCCCTCCCCCACGGTCACCGTCGCGGAGATCTCCTCGCCCTCGGCGGGGTTGTCGATCGTCGAGGAGACCCGCTGGAAGGAGTCCCCTCCCTCGCCGGGCAGCGGGTCGTCGGAGGCACCCCACACCATCCCGTCGTACTGGTCCATCGCGGCGAAGCGGAACCGTGTGCCGGCCGGCGCCCCGTCGACGGTGAAGAGCACCTCGTCGTGGACGTTGTCCGCACGCTCCTGGCCCTTCAGGTCCACGTAGCGGCGGAAGCCGGCCAACGGGGACGGGTACCGGCCGATCTCGAACGGCGGCTCCACCCAGTTGCGGGCCACCGCGCGGTCGGCGTCGTCGTCGCCGAACAGGGCGCTGGCCGGCAGGGCGAGCCCGGCCGCCACCAGCACCAGGGCGGTGCCGACGGCGAGCCGTCCCCACCCGCGGCTGCCACCGTGCACCACCGCACCGAAGCGTCGTGCGCGCAGTGCCAGCCACCCCAGCGAGAGGGCCGCGAAGGCCCCGCCCTGCAGCAGCAGCGACGACGGGTGCCGTACGCCGAGCAGGATCACGCCGACCATGAGCACGGTCATCGCCACCACCGGCAGGGCCACCGACAGCGCGGGGCGCCGCACCCTGGCCAGTGCCGCGGCCGTGCCGAGCATGCCGCCGACGAGACCCAGCAGCAGCGGCAGCACCAGCAGCGGCCCGTCGCCGTCGACCGGGGGCAGGGTGGTCAGGAAGTCCTTCCACCCGAAGATCGCCTGCTCGGCCAGCGACCGCACGGTCCCGGACGTGGGCAGGAAGGCCGTGTTGCCCAGCGAGCGCAGGGTCAGCGGACCACCGGCGAGGAAGAAGAACGCCAGGAGCAGGACGGCGGGCGCGACCAGCGGCCATCCGACCGCCCGGCACAGGTGCACCACCGCGGCGGCCACCGCCAGCCCGACCACGCCCACCACGAGGTAGCCCTGACCGCTGAACGAGGCACCCAGACCGCTGATCGCGACCGTGCCCAGCAGCAGCACGAACGCCAGGTCGACGAGCGTGTTGCGCTGCGGGGCGAGCAGGTGCGGGCGCACCCGGGTGCGCGTGGACGTACGGCTCATCGCACGCTCCACTGCAGCAGGCCCGCGAGGTCGGCGATGTCCTCGAGGTGCAGCACAGCGACGCCGCCGGTCTCGGTGACGCGGCTGCGCTGGGTGGGGTCGATGAGGATCCCGACCCGCTTGACCTCGGGCCCGAACGCGGCCGCGGACCGCAGCACGTCGTTGAACTCGGTGCTGGCGCCGCCGAGCAGGAAGACGAGCGACGCGCCGGAGGCGATCGATGCGGCCCGGCGGGCAGCGTCGACCATGCCGACCTCACCCACGTCGGCCCGGCACACGGCGTCGAGCGCGAGGTGCCCGTCCCCGCCGGTGGAGGACTGCTGGCCGCACACGAACGTCACCTCGAACTCGTCGAGCACCGCCCGGACCACGAGCGAGGCGGAGGCCGACATCGCGGTCTCGAAGTCGTCGAGGTCTCCCCAGACGGCCTCGCGGTCGTCGACCACCACGACGGCGTGCGAGCGGCGGGTGTCGAGGTACTGGCGCACCAGCAGGTTGGACTCGCCCGAGGCCGCCATGGCCTTGGCCGAGGAGCGCCAGTGGATGTGGCGCAGGTCGTCGCCGGGGACGTACTCGCGCAGGGCGTGGAAGGCGAGGTCGCTCTGGGAGACCGCGTCGGTCGACACACCCTCGAGGTCGCGCAGCAGCCCCGCGCCGAGCGCGTCCAGGGAGGTCATCGGCGGGCGGACCAGCACCTCGCGCATGGGCGTCCAGACCACGTCCCGCGAGAACAGGCCGAGTGCGTCGCCGCGACGGGTCAGCGCGGGGCCCACCTCGATCGCGCCGCGCCGCTCCGTACGGATGGTGAACGTCTCCTCGTGGGTGCCGCCCGGGGGCAGCGCACCCACGCCGTAGCGGTGCACAGAGGAACCGACCGCGACCTCCAGGGTCGTGGGGAGCAGACGCGAGCTAGCGGTGTTGCGCACCACGACGCCGGCCGCCACCGACTCCCCCGCACTGACCCGGTCGGGCTCCAGGCGGAGGTCGACCTCGACGTCGGTACGTCCGAGCAGGAAGGGCGCAGCCATCAGCAGCAGCAGCGCGCAGGCCACCGCCAGCACCACCATCTCGCGCCAGTTGGCCAGGGCCGCCACGTACGCGGCACCGACCCCGACCGCGAGCACGGCCCACCCCAGAGGACGGACCACGCCCAGGGCGCGCCTCACCTGCTCCATCAAGTTCTCAGGCCCCCACGCGGTCCGTGGGCGGCGCGACCGCGTCGAGCAGACGACCGATGACGGTCTGCACCGTGACGCCGCTGAACTGCGCCTCCGCGTCGAGCAGCAGTCGGTGCGAGAGCACCGGGTCGGCCAGGTCCTTGATGTCGTCGGGGATGACGTGGTCGCGGCCGTCGGCGGCCGCCCAGGTCTTGGCGACCCGCACGAACGCCAGGCAGCCGCGCGGCGACAGACCGAGCTTGACGTGCGGCTGACGGCGCGACTCCTCGGCCAGCTCCGCGACATACCCGATGACCGCGGGGTCGACGTACACCTCGTCCGCCAAGGCGCTCATCTGCGCGATCGTGGCCGCGGTGATGACCGGGGTGACCAGCGAGGCCCGGTCTCGCACGGCCGCGTTGTTGAGCAGCGCGACCGTGGCCTGGCGGTCCGGGTAGCCCATCGACGTCTTCATCAGGAACCGGTCGAGCTGCGCCTCCGGCAACCGGTACGTGCCGGCCTGCTCGATCGGGTTCTGGGTGGCGATCACCAGGAACGGCTTGCCCACCGGGTGCGCCACGCCGTCGACGGTGACGCGCCCCTCCTCCATGACCTCCAGCAGCGCCGACTGGGTCTTGGGAGACGCGCGGTTGATCTCGTCGGCCAGCACGATGCTGTGGAAGATCGGGCCGGGGTGGAACTCGAAGGTGCCCTTGTGCTGGTCGTACACCGTCACGCCGGTGACGTCGGAGGGCAGCAGGTCGGGCGTGAACTGGATCCGCGCGTGCGAGCCCTGCACCGTGTTGGCCAGCGCCCGGGCCAGCATCGTCTTGCCCGTGCCCGGGTAGTCCTCCAGCAGCACGTGGCCCTCGGACAGCAGGCAGGTCAGCGCCAGGCGCACCACGTGGCGCTTGCCGAGCACGGCCTTCTCCATGTTGTCGGTGAGCTGGTCGAAGGTCTGCTGGAACCACTCGGCCTGTTCGCGGCTGATGGTCATGGAACGGCTCCTCGGAGGTCGTGGGACGAAGGGTCGTGGGACGGGGTCAGGGTCAGGGACTGGGCCAGTCGATGCCGACGGTCTCGGAGTCACCGCACTTGAAGGTGACCCGCCCCGGGTTGTTGCCGCCGTAGTAGTAGTACGAGGCGCGGGGGTTCTGGTCCGCCGGCGTGACGTCCCACCACTCCGTGTAGTGACGGGAGCTGATCGTGCAGGTCATGTTCTCCTGGACGCCGGAGACGGTGAGCGCCACGCGTGCACAGTTCGCGGCGGTGCAGTCGTTCCAGGAGGAGTAACCCCCCTGGATGCGGCACTTGGGGTCGCCGTCGTCGTTGCAGGCAGCACCCTTGCTGATGCCGACCGTGGGCGGCGGCGGCGCGTCGGTCGTCTCCCGGTCGGAGTCGGACTCGGACCCGCGGTTCAGCCCGTCGGAGACCGAGAAGTTGAGCCGGACCTCCTTGCGCCAGGCCCCCGCGGCGTAGGTGACGGTGAGCGTGTCCTCGGAACGCGGCACCGGCTTCGTGCCCTGGAGTCCGCCGTCGTCCGTCGAGTAGGTGAGGGTCGCCGGACGACCGTTCCCGTCGACGACGATCGTCCACGTGATGGTCTGCCCGTCCGCACTCGAGGAGACCGACTTGATGGAGTCGCCCAGACGGCCGTACGTGCCCACCGGCTTCTCCTGGGACGGCTGGCAGCGGTCGTGCTCGTTGCACACCTCGAGCTTGACCATGTAGTCGCGCGCGTTGTCCGGCACCCTGATCGTGTCGGTCACGGTGCCCGTCCCGCCGTTGATCCGGTACCGCTGACCGGCGACGTAGGCGTACACGCGGGACTCGGTGCCCCGCGAGGACGGCACGTCGTACGACAGCCGCGCCTCCTGGGAGGTGCCGGTCGCCTCGACGGACCAGAGCTGCTCGTTCCAGGGCGCCGGGGAGCCGACTGCCTCGAAGTCGACCGGCGAGGACCACGACGACGACTCGCCGTCGACCCCGGGAGCGCGCAGGTTCGTCGCACGCACCCGGTAGCGGTGGTGGCGACCGTCGAGCGCGATGGCGGGGTCCTGGCAGGCCGTGTTCGTGGTCGAGCACACCTGGGTGTACCCCGACGTCCCGGGGCGCGAGACCTCGACCGTGTAGCGCACCGGACCCATCCCGTTCGCGCCGGAGCGCTGCCAGGAGATGCCGACCACCGCGGTGTCGGAGGAGCCCGAGGCCGCCGTCACCTTGAGACCACCCGGGACGTCGGGCGTGCCGTACGGCACGCCGTCGGAGACCGTGGCCGAGGCGCCGTCGCCCAGCTCCCCGACCGGGACGATCCGGAAGTCGTACGACTTGCCGTTGACCAGCCCGTCCATCCGTACGGTCATCGTGTCGCCGGACTGCACGGTGAACGTGCGGTCGTTGACCTTGTAGCGCAGCACCTTGTACGTGGTGTCCGGTCGGGTCCAGGTGAGGTCGACGTACCGGTCGCCGGCGCCCTTGATCCTGGCGTTGCGGACCGCGGGCAGACGGCTCTCCACGAACCCCTCCAGCGACCGGTCGCTCCACTCGCCGGGGCCGACGCGGTTCACCGCACGGGAGGTGAAGGTGTACTTCTTGTCCGGGATCGCGCCCTTCCAGGTGCACGAGAGGCTCGCGCAGCGCTGGATCTGCTTGGACTTCTCGTCGCGGATCTCGTACCAGATCTTGCCCGCGCCACCGTCGTCGGACGGCGCGAAGAGGTCGACGTTGAGCACGTTGGGCGAGGTGTGGTGGAACCACGGCTCCGGCGGCGGCTGCTTGCCGGGCGTGCCGGCGACGCTCACCTCGACCGTGCCCTGGACGGTGCGGGCCGGAGCCGTGCTGCCGGCCAGGTCGCTGACGACCACGGCGAAGCGGGACCGGCCGTGGCCGTCGTTGCGGCCGGTGAAGACCACGCGCGAACCCTCGGCGCGCGCCTGCACCTGCGGCCCGGAGAGCTGCTTGACCGAGACCACGTTGATCGAGGGGTTCGAGACGCCCGGGACGACGTAGTTGGCGAGGTCGAGCGTCTTGGACTCCTCACCCTCGACCTCCTGGAGCGGCACCTGCTGCATGCGCGGCGCCGGGGCGGCCGCGAGCCGGAAGGTCAGCGTGGCGGTGTTGGAGTCGCCGGCGCGGACCTTGAGCGTCGCCGTGCCGGCCGTGGACGCCGAGGGCGAGACGCCCAGGGAGACGACGGGGCCGTTGACGCCCTCGAGCGTGACGTCGGAGTGGGTGGCGTCCCACTCGGCCGAGTACGTCAGGGTGTCGAGGTCGCGCGAGTCCAGCGTCCACACGGTGCACACGGCCCGGAGGTCGAGGTCGAGCTGCTGCCCGGCCGAGAGCTCGATGGGTTCGGTGGGGCAGGTGATCTCGGGGGTGTCGCTGCCGACCTGGACGGGCACCGACAGCAGGGCCGTCGCGCCGTCGGTGGGGTCGGAGGGGTCCTCGTCGCCGTTGGCCGCGGTGGCCGTGGTGACCTCGACCATCGCCGCCGCCGGGCCGCGGTAGCCGTGCGCCGCGGTGACGGTGAAGGTGTTCTCGTCCTCCCAGGCCACGCTCACGTCACCCGGGGAGCCGCTCACCCCGCGCGGACGCGTCATCCGCAGGTCGCCCTCACCGGGCGCCGCCACGACGTCGTCGAGCGAGACCTTGGTGGTGCCGTCGCGGTCGATCTCGACCAGCGCGTCGGGCTTGACGTACGGGACACCGGTGCCGGTCGCGGGCACGTACAGCGAGGCGAGGGCGGCCGCGCCGTCCTCGTCCTCGACACGGAACGGGACCACCCGCGGCTCGGGGCCGCGCACCACGCGCACGGTGCTCCCGCGCGTGGTGACGAGGTCGGCCGGGGCGTACGTCTCGACCAGCCTGATCTTGCTCCAGTCCCCGTCGGGGTCGTACGCGCCCAGCAGCACGTCGGCCTCGGCGGAGTCGCTGTCGTCGCTCGAGCCGTACGCGTCGTAGACGACCGGAGCGAGCTCGACACCCTTGGCGGTGTGCAGGGTCAGGGTGGCGCGCGACTCGTGGAGGCCGTTGGAGAGCGCGTAGACGACGTGGACCGGCGCGGAGACGGTGTCGGGCGCCTCGACCTGGATCAGGCCGGTCTCCTCGTCGAGGGTGACGCCGTCGGCCTCCTCGACCAGCGAGATGGTGGGCTCCTCGCCGGGGGCGAGGTGGTCGTTGGCCATCGGGTCGAAGGTGGCCGTACGCCCCGGGGCGACCGTCAGCACGTCGTCGACCGCCAGCGGGGGCTGCGGCGCCACCGCGGGCACCACGGCGACGCGCATGGTGCCGGTGCCGACCGCGCCGTGGGTGTCGGTGACGGTGTAGGTGAACTCGTCCGTGCCGGCGGAGTCCGGGTACGCCTGGTACTCCAGCGTGGAGGCGGTGAACGACAGGACCCGGCCCAGGCGGGGGGCCGAGGTGATCCCGGTCAGGGTGACCGGGTCGCCGTCCGGGTCGAGGCCGGCCCCGGGCAGGCGCAGCGTGATCACGTCGTTGGCCACCGCGCGCCCCTCCACGGTGGGCGGTGTGGGCGGCTGGTTCATGTCGGACTGCGGCTTCACGTTGACCCGGATGGTGCCCAGGTCCGTCTCCTCGCGCGTGTTCGCCGCGACGTACTCGATCGTGAAGGTGCGTCCCTCGGTCAGCTCGGGCGCGACGTAGCGGACGGTGCGGCCGGCCAGGAACGCCTTGCCGGTGTCCACCCCCGCCTCCTCGCCGGTCACGGTCAGCTCGCCGGCCACACCGGACTCGTCGTCGACGAGGGTGAGCCGGTCGCCGGAGGGCGACAGGTCGTTGTCGAGCGGCGCGATGGTGACCGCCGAGCCCGCGCGCACTGTCACCTGGTCAGGGGTGGTGACCGGCGCGTTCTCCTCCGGCGTCGGCCGGTGGCTGACCACGACCTCGCCGACGGCGCTCTGCACGCCGTTGCTGACGGTGTACTCGACCACCTGCGGGTTGGGCGCGAAGACCGGCGCCTGGGTGGAGACGCGCAGCCACCTGCCGTCGACGATCGCGAGCTCCATCTGGTGCTCACCCCGGCCGCGGACCTGCTGCACCACCAGCAGGCCACCGTTGGGGTCGACGTCGTTGGCGAGCAGGTCGACCGCGGCCGGAGCCTGGCCGTACAGCGTGATCGAGTCGGACATCACCACGGGCGCCTGCGGCGACTTGGGGGCCGCCAGCACGTCGACGCGGATCTTGCCCTTGCCCAGCGGGGCGTTGCCGTACGCGACGTCGTAGTCGAGCAGGTACACGCCCGGCTCGTCGGCCACCACGGTCACCTCGCCCTCGACGACGTCGGTGGCGATCCGCAGACCGTCCTGCTCCGGGAGCTCACCGCCCAGGGCGAGCTCGGGGGCCTGGGTGGACGGGTCGGCGCCCGGCAGGTCGTTGGCCAGCGGTCGGATCACGATCGGGCGGCCCGCCTGGCCGCGGATCACGTCGGGCTCGGCCGTGGCGGCCACCGCCTCGCCGCCCTCGGCCGGCATGACCTGGAAGGAGAGGTCGTGCTCCACGGGGGCGCCACGGCCGTCGCCCACGGAGTAGGTCGCCGTGACCACTCCGGACCCGTTGGCCGGCGCCGTGAAGCGCACGCGTCCGTCGGCGGTGGTACGGGCGGAGGAACCGGGTCCCTCGGCGTCGGTGGTGGCCTGCTCCAGCACCAGGGCGTCGCCGTCGGCGTCGTCGCGCCAGTCGCTGAGGACGGGGACGGCGACGGTGCCGCCGGCAGCCACCTGCCAGGTGCGGTCGGTGTGGCCCTTGCGCAGGGTCGGCGACTCGTCCTGGCCCGCGGTCCGCGAGTGCACCGTCACGGTGGCGCTCGCCTGGATCTTGCGGCCGTCGTTGATGTGGTACTTGAACGAGGTGCTGGCCAGCGTGCTCGGGGCGCTCAGCTGGAGCGTCTGCCCGTCGGGGCTGATCGTGACCTCCGCGTCACCGCCGGGAGCGTCGACGCCCACGATGCTCAGCAGGCGACCGTCGGGGGCCGAGTCGTTGTCGAGGGGGTGCAGCACCGTCGTCGCGCCCGGGCGCACGCCGTAGGTGTCCGGCTCCGCCTTGGGCGGACGGCGGTCGCCCTGCTGCTTGTCGTCGTCCTTCTCGTCCTCGTTCTTCTTCTTGCGGTTCGAGGTGAAGTCGTCCCAGTTGGCGATCGTGAGGGGCGTGTCGAGGTCGAGGTCCCACACCGCGCCGCTGAGGGCGTCGTTGAGGACGATCTGGGTGCGGTTCACGCGGAAGGCCAGCGACGTCGCGCCGCCCGTGAGCTGCTTGACCGACGCCTCGCCGTCGCCGCACCGGACGGCCGAGGTGACGGTGCCGCCGCCCCAGGCGCCGTACGAGCACGCTCCCAGCCGCACGGGCTCGACGGGACGCCCGGAGACGCCGGAGGCCACGGTGCGGGACTCACCGCTCTCCAGGTCGACCTCGAGCAGCGAGTCGGCCGTGGCGAGCAGGACCGCGTCCGCGGAGGGTCCGGGCTGCTGGAGCACCGCACCGGCGGGGACCGTGGAGTGGGGGCCGTCGAGGACGGCGAGCTGGCCGGTGCCGGCGTCCAGGGTGACGACCTGCTCCCCCACCGTGGTCACGGCCGTCGGGCTGCCTGCGTCGGAGGACAGCGACCGGTCCTCCTGGGCGGCACCCGCACCGGGCAGCAGGGTGATCCGCGACTTCTCCGCCGAGACTGCCACGACGGTGCCGGCGGCGGAGACGGCCAGCGACGCCTGGGCGCCGACGGTGAACGCGGGCTCGCCCGCCTTGTCGACCGCGGAGACCGAGGGGATGCCCACGACCGGGTCGACGTCACTCACCCACACGGCGCCGGTGCGTGCGTCGAGGCTGGCGAGCGTGCCGCCGAGCATCTGCAGGTCGCCGGAGGCGGGCAGGGAGGCCACGCCGCCGTCGGCGGACATCACCAGCTGGGAGGGGTCGACGGACTGGATGCTCGCGGCGTCCCTGTTGACGGCGACGACGGCGGCCCCGTCCTGCACCACGTCGAGCTCGAGGTCGTCGCGGGCGTCGGGCACGACACCGTCGAGCTGATTGATCGGCTTGTTGATGCGCCCGTGCATGCCCAGCTCGCCGTTGACGACCCACACGCCGCCGTCGTTGAGCTCGGCGTCGTGCTTGCGGTAGCCGTCGGCGGAGACGGCGAAGCTGACGAGCAGCGAGGTCGCCACGACCAGCGTCGTCCCCGACGCGATCGACACCTTGTGCCTCTTGACGAAATCCCAGCGTGACATCTGCTTGCTAGCCCCCTCGCGACACGTCCCGGCCCGCGTCCCTTCGGGCAGAGTATGTACCCGGACAAGAGTGTGCCAACCTGACGACCGCCAGCCGACACAGGTGCGGGTCGTCGCGGGCCGAGGACCCACGATCCTCGGACGGTATCGGCGTCCGTGGGCTTTGTGGGCCAGAATCGTGCACGAGCGTGACGAAAGGGGGACGGAGCGTGGACGCACCGAGCGTGGAGACGCGGTACGCGACGGGGTCTGGTCTGCTCATCGGCAAGGGAGCCCTGTGGGTCCTGCTGGCCGATCCCGACGACGAGCGGGTCGTCGAGGAGATCTGGTCCCTCGTGAGCCAGGGCGGCACCGAGGCGGCCGTACGCGTCCTCGAGGCGGCCGCCGCCGCGTACCCCGGCGCCGTCCCCGGCATCGCGATGGTCGACCTGGACCGCCCGTCCGCCCCGCTGACCCGCGGCTCCGGCCGCGTGCACCTCGACGGGGCGACGTTCGTGCTCACCCTGGACGGCGGCACCACCATGCCCGTCCTGGCCGGG
This sequence comes from Nocardioides sp., assembly GCF_051876515.1. Classification (GTDB taxonomy): domain Bacteria; phylum Actinomycetota; class Actinomycetes; order Propionibacteriales; family Nocardioidaceae; genus Nocardioides. The sequence continues at coordinate 14,135 of NZ_JBJEHY010000067.1, forward strand.
CTGCGCCCGCTCCTGGGCGGCATCGCCGGCGCCTCCGCGGCCCGCGTCGCGCCCCTCACCCGCGACGACCGCGTGGCGGCCGAGCCGGCCTCGCTCATCGACGGGATCCCGGCCGCCATCCTGGCCGCCAAGGGACCCGACGGACCGCCTCCCCCGCGCCCGCGCCGCGAGGTGCTGGGGCTGGACAGCTTCCCCGTGGCCGCCTCGCTGGCCGCCGAGGCGGCGCCGGGGTCGACGTACGACCCGGACACCGACCTCGGCCCCGCCGGCGACACGGGGGCCTGGGAGGCGCTGGACAGTCAGGCTCCCCCGACCGACGTTCCGGAGGAGGACGTCCCGGCTCAGGTGGAGGCCGTCGTCGCTTCCGCCGTTACCGAGGACCTCGCGCCCGCCGGCGTCGGACCGCTGGACGCGCCCGCCCCCGAGACCACGAGCCAGCGCCTCGCGCGGCTGCACGCCCAGACGGACGTCCCCGGGCCCGACCCCGCCCTGCCGCCGACGACCGTCCCCGCAACAGCCTCGCCGGCGGACGCCCCGCCGACCGCCCCGCCGGCCGCCGGCGGGACGGAGTGGGACGACCACGACGGCTCGACCGTGCACCGCCCCTCCCACCTCGTCGCGCAGGAGGCCCCCACCGTGTACGCCGTGGCGTGCCCGCTGGGCCACGCAACCTCGCCCGCCCAGCCGACCTGCCGGGTCTGCGGGCAGAGGCTCGCGCCCCAGGAGCCGCAACTGGTGCAGCGGCCAGTGCTGGGCGGCCTGCGACTGCCCACCGGCGAGGTCGTGCCCCTGGACCGCGGGGTCGTGATCGGCCGGCGCCCCTCCCCCGTCCCGGGCAGCCCCGACTGGCCGCACCTGGTGCACCTGCCCTCCACCCACGCCTTCGTCTCGCGCATGCACCTGCAGATCGAGCTCCACGGCTGGGACGTCGTCGCCCGCGACCTCGGGTCGCGCGGCGGCAGCACCCTCACCGCGCCGGGTCGCCCGCCCGTCCCGATGCGGGCTGGCGAGGCGTACCTCCTCGAGCCCGGAACCGTCCTGGACCTCGCCGACGTGTACGCGGTCCGATTCGAGACAGGAGTGGTTCCCCAGTGAGCGCCCCGGTGATCCCCGGCTTCACCTTCGTCGAGCACCTCGGCTCGGGCGGGTTCGCGGACGTCTTCCTGTACGAGCAGCAGTGGCCGCGCCAGCGGGTCGCGATCAAGGTGGTGCGCCCCGACGTACCCCTGACCGAGCGCGAGAAGCAGCTGTTCACCGCCGAGGCCAACGCGATGGCGCGGCTCGCGGACCACCCGTACATCGTCTCGGTGATCACGGCCGGCATGACCCAGGACGGGGGCCGCCCGTACCTGGTCATGCGCTACTGCCCGCCGCCGGACCT
>NZ_JBJEHY010000068.1:0-15400 GCF_051876515.1 Nocardioides sp.
GTCGAGGGCGCCGAACGGCTCGTCGAAGAGGAAGACCTCGGGGTCCATCACCAGCGACCGGGCCAGGGAGGCACGCATCTTCATGCCGCCCGACAGCTGGCGCGGCAGGTGCTTGTCGAAGTCGCTGAGGCCGACGGTGGCGAGCGCCTTGGTGACGGCGGCGTCGACTCCGGCGCGGCTGGTTCCAGCCAGCTCGGCGAGCAGGCCGACGTTGCGGCGTACGGTGCGCCACGGCATGAGCGTGGCGTCCTGGAAGACGTACCCCACCGAGTCGGTGGCGAAGTTGACGGCGCCGCTGCTGGGCTTGTCCAGGCCCGAGGCCAGACGCAGCAGGGTCGACTTGCCGCAGCCCGACGGGCCGATGAGGGAGACGAACTCGCCGCGGGTGACGGTCAGGTCCGTGGGGGACAGGGCCGTGACGTCACCGAAGGTGCGACTGACCTGGTCGAAGGCGACCAGTGGCCGGGGTTGCAACCCGGCGACGCCGTCGGGCGTCGGGGCGAGAGTGGTGGGCACGGGGGCTCCCTGGGGCTCGGGGTCAGGGGGACCGGAGCCCGTCCCAGCACCAGCCGGGGAGGCTCCGATGCCGGGAGCCTAAGTTCGAAAATCGGCCGATCCGGTTCCGTTAACTCGTCGTTTACGACGCCGAACCATGTTTCTCGCCGCTGTTACACAAGCAGTGACAGAGGGACACAGAGACAGCTGGGACAGCCTGATTCAGTCGGATGAATTGGCGGCTGGGCCAGCCCGCTACGCCAGCGGGTGCGCCACCTCGTCCGCGGGCAGCCTGGCGACGAGGATCGCCACCACCGACAGCACGACCGGCACCACGGCGGCGATCACGAACGTCGGGCCGATGCCGATCGCGGAGGAGACGGGACCGACGAGGGCCATCGACACCGGCATCAGCGCCATCGAGACGAAGAAGTCGAGCGAGGAGACGCGGCCCAGCAGCTCGGGCGGCACCCGGCGCTGCAGCAGCGTGCCCCAGATGACCATCGGCGCCGAGAACAGGGCGCCCATGCCGAACGCGGCGGCCACGATGACCCACACGTTGGTCGCCCACGGGATCACGAGGAACGGCAGCGACCCCACGCCCCACAGCAGCATCATCACCGTGAGGTAGCGCCGCGGCATCTTCAGCGAGCTCATCGCGAACGAGCCGACCGCGCCGCCGATGCCGAACGCGGCCAGCACCTTGGAGTGGTCGCCCGCGTTGCCGCCGAGGTCGGACTTGATGAAGTACGGGATCAGGACCTCGAGCGGGCCCATCATCACCAGGATCATCAGCGAGGCGAAGAGCAGCGACGAGAGCAACCACGGCGTACGGACCATGTAGCGGAAGCCCTCGGAGACGTCGCGCAGCGTCGTACGGATCGGGCTGTGCGCGTGCTCCTCGTCGAGGGTGCGGCGCAGCGGCGTGTGCGGCACGCGGGCGATCGCCAACCACGCGACCACCCCGGCCACGGCGGCCATCGCGAACGCCGCCCAGGGCGCGGCCAGCCCGATCACGACACCGGCCAGGCCGGGCCCGACCGCGTTGCCGATCGTCGGGCGGACCATCCCCTCGAACCCGTTGACCGCCATCAGGTCCTCCTCGGGGACCAGGGCGGGCAGCAGGGCGGAGTACGCCGGGTAGTAGAACGCCATCGCGACGCCGGTGCCGAAGGCGGCGGCGGCGAGCAGCCAGACACTGGTGAGGTCGGCGACCGCGAGACCGGCGACCACCGCCATGATCGTGATCTCGGTGCCCACGACCCCCAGCAGGATGCGCCGCTGCGGCACCCGGTCGGCGACCACGCCGGCCAGCAGGGCCGGGACCATGACACCCAGGGCGCTCATCGCGGAGACCAGCGACAGCTGTCCGGTGCCGCCGCCGAGGCGGAACACTTCCCACACCAGGGCGACGATCCACAGACCACCGGCCAGCGACGAGAACGCCAGCGAGACGGCGAGCGTGCGGTACGCCGGCACCCGGAACGGTGTCAGCGCCCGCGGCAGCCTGCGACCGGTGGCTTGGTCGCCGACGGTGTCGACCACGTTGTCGATGAGGGGATCAGGCACCCGACCATCCTCTCCCGGGCCACTGACACTCTGCACCCCCAATAACGGCGCGCACCCCCTTTTGTGGCGACCACCCACGGCCTACGGTTCCCCCATGCCCACCAGCCTGCGCACGGCCGCCGAGCACGTCGACCTCTCGGTCCTGCCGCCCAGCCCCCGGGCCGTGGCGCACTGGGGGCTCTCGCACGCGCTCCCGAGCCGGGTGGTGCGCCGCGCGGCCGCCCGCGGCGACCTGCAGGCCGAGCTGATCGCGGTCGGCCGTACGCAGGGTGGAGACGTGGTCGGCGCCGCGGAGGCGATCCGCGCGGTCGCGCCGGTGTACCGCTCGGCGCTGGGCGGGGTGGTCACCGGGCACGCCGACGTGCGTCACGTGCTGACCAGCGACGCGTTCGCGAGCGGGCTCACCGACCGGTTCCCGGGCGGCGACAACGCGCTGGGCCGCCTCATCGAGCGGTTGGGCTGGGACCACGTGAGCCCGATCAGCCCGCCGTCGCTGCTGGCCACCGAGCCGCCCGACCACACCCGCTACCGCAAGCTCGTCACCCGCGTCTTCACCATGCGGGCGGTGCAGCGGCTGCGGGAGCGTACCGAGGAGATCGCCGCCAGCCTGCTCGACGAGCTCGACGCCAGCGGCCAGGACCCGGTCGACATCGTCGCCGCGTACTGCGCCCGGCTGCCGGTCCAGGTGATCGCCGAGATCCTCGGCGTCCCGGCCGACCAGCAGGCCGCCGTGCTGGCGTACGGGGAGGGCGCCGCGCCCAGCCTCGACCTCGGCCTCACCTTCGCCGAGTACCGCCGCGTGCACGGCTCCCTGCGGGCCTTCGACACCTGGCTCGACGAGCACCTGACGCGCCTCGAGCGGGAGCCCGGCGACAACCTCCTCAGCGAGCTGGTCCAGGCCCGCGAGGACGGGGTCGGTCTGGACCGGCGCGAGCTGAAGGCGACCGCCGGGCTCGTGCTCGCCGCCGGGTTCGAGACGACGGTCAACCTGCTCAGCAACGGCATCGCGCTGCTCGCCGAGCGGCCCGACCAGGTCGCCGGGCTGCTGGCCGCGCCCGAGGGCTGGGCGAACGCCGCCGAGGAGGTGCTCCGCTTCGACCCGCCGGTGCTGATGACCGGACGCATGTGCGTCACCGACACCGAGGTCGCGGGCCAGCGGGTCGCCCGCGGCACCTTCCTCAGCACCGTGCTCCTCGCCGCCAACCGCGACCCGGAGGTCTTCACGGACCCGCACACCTTCGACGTGACCCGCCCCAACGCGCGCGACCACATCGCGTTCTCGGCCGGCCGGCACCACTGCCTCGGCGCGGCGCTGGCCCGGATGGAGGGCGAGGTGGGGCTGCGGGCCGTCTTCGAGCGGTACCCGGACCTGGGGCTGGCCGGTGGCGGCGTACGTCGACCGACCCGCATCCTGCGCGGCTGGGCCAGCCTCCCGGTGCGGTTGCACGCCTCCCGCTGAGGCGTCGGGACGGCTAGCCTTCGGCGCATGCGCGCAGCCCAGGTCGTCTCCCTCACCGGTCCCGCCGACGTCGTCGTGCGCGAGGTCCCCGACCCGGTCGCGGGGGAGGGGCAGGTGCTGATCGAGGTGCACAGCGTCGGCGTCTCCTTCCCCGACCTGCTGATGACCCGTGGTGAGTACCAGATCAAGCCCGACGTGCCGTTCTCGCTCGGCGTCGACATGGCCGGGGTCGTGCTCGACCCGGGCTCCTCGGCGTACGAGGTCGGCCAGCGGGTCGCCGCCGTCGGCTTCGGCGGCGGTGGCGAGATCACCGCGGCGCCCGCCGACTGGACCTTCCCGCTGCCGGACGCGATGACGTTCGACCAGGGCGCGGCGCTGCCGATGAACTACCTGACCGCCCAGTTCGCGCTCGACCTGCGCGCCGGGCTGCGTCCGGGCGAGACGGTGCTCGTCCACGGTGCCGCCGGCGGGCTGGGCACGGCGACCGTCCAGGTCGCCAAGGGCATGGGGGCGCGGGTCGTCGCGGTCGTCTCGACCGAGGAGAAGGCGGCGGTCGCGCTCGCCGCCGGCGCCGACGAGGCCGTCCTGGTCGACGGGTTCAAGGACCGCGTCAAGGAGCTCACCGACGGTGTGGGCGTCGACGTGGTCGTCGACATCGTCGGCGGGGACCTGTTCACCGACTCGCTGCGCTGCCTGGCGCCGCTCGGCCGGCTGCTCGTGCTCGGCTTCGCGTCCGGCCAGGGGATCCCGCAGGTCAAGGTCAACCGGCTGCTGCTCACCAACACCGACGTCCGCGGCGTCGGGTGGGGCGAGTACGCGATGCGCCGGCCGGGCTTCATGCAGACCCAGTGGGCCGCCCTGCTCCCGATGATCGACTCCGGAGCCGTCAACCCGCCGGTCGGTGCGACGTACCCGCTCGCCGAGTACGGCCGGGCGCTGGTCGACATGGACGAGCGCCGCGCGACGGGCAAGCTGGTGGTGCGCGTCCGGGAGTGAGCCCGCCCGCGGGGCCCCGGAGTGTGGGTGCCCGGGGTTACAGTCGCCCCCGTGAGCATTCTTGATGACGCCCGCGACGGCTTCGACCTCGACATCCGCCCCCAGGACGACCTGTTCGGGCACGTGAACGGCCGCTGGCTGGCCGAGACCGAGATCCCCTCGGACCGGTCCGTCGCCGGGTCGTTCGTGACCCTCTCGGACAACGCCGAGGAGCAGGTCCGCGACATCATCACCTCGCTCGCCGAGCAGGCCGCTTCCGGTGGCGACGACGCCGACAGCGTCGAGGCCCGCAAGATCGGCGACCTGTTCAACTCCTTCATGGACACCGACCGGATCAACGCGCTCGGCGCCGAGCCGATCAAGCCGCGCCTGGCCGCGGTCGACGAGGTCACGGACCTGACCGCGCTGGCCGCGTTCCTCGGCTCGTTCGAGCGCGACGGCGGCGGCGGACTCTTCGGGTCGTACATCGACACCGACGACCGCAACTCCGACCGCTACCTCTTCCACATCACCCAGGGCGGTCTGGGCCTGCCCGACGAGTCGTACTACCGCGACGAGAAGTTCGCGGAGATCCGCGAGGCGTACGTCGCCTACGCCACGAAGATGCTGACCCTCGCCGAGCACCCCGACCCGGCGGGCGCCGCCGCGACGGTCCTGCGCATCGAGACCCGTCTGGCGCAGGGCCACTGGGAGCGTGCCGAGACCCGCGACGTCCAGAAGACGTACAACCTCAAGACCCGCGCCGAGCTGGAGGCGCTGCTGCCCACGTTCGACTTCGAGGTGTGGGTGCGCGCCCTGGGCGGCGACGACGCGACCATCGCCGAGACCTGCGTGCGGCAGCCGTCGTACCTCGAGCACCTCGCCGGCGTGCTGACCGAGGTCGACATCGCCGACTGGCGCGAGCTGCTGCGCTTCAAGGTGCTGCGCGGCGGGGCGGGCTACCTCTCCGACGAGTTCGTCGAGACCAACTTCGACTTCTACGGCCGCACCCTCAACGGCACCCCCGAGCTGCGCGAGCGCTGGAAGCGCGGTGTCTCGATGGTCGAGGGCGCGCTCGGCGAGGCCGTCGGCAAGCACTACGTGGCCCGCCACTTCCCGCCGGCCGCCAAGGCCGCGATGGACGAGCTGGTCGGCAAGCTGCTCGAGGCGTACCGCGTCTCCATCGCCGACCTCGACTGGATGGGCGAGGAGACCAAGCAGAAGGCGTACGCCAAGCTCGACACCTTCCGGCCCAAGATCGGCTACCCCGACGAGTTCCGCGACTACTCCAAGCTCCAGATCAGCCCCGACGACCTGCTCGGCAACGCGATCGCGACCAGCCGCTTCGAGACCGACCGCGAGCTCGGCAAGATCGGTGGCCCGGTCGACCGTGACGAGTGGTTCATGCTGCCGCAGACGGTCAACGCCTACTACAACCCCGGCACCAACGAGATCTGCTTCCCCGCGGGGATCCTGCAGGAGCCGTTCTTCTCCCTCGACGCCGACCCGGCCGAGAACTACGGCGGCATCGGCGCGGTCATCGGCCACGAGATCGGCCACGGCTTCGACGACCAGGGCGCCCAGTACGACGGCGCCGGCAACCTCAACGACTGGTGGACCGCCGACGACAAGGCCGCCTTCGAGGAGAAGTCCAAGGCTCTGATCGAGCAGTACGACGCCTTCGAGCCGCGCACCCTGCCCGGCGAACGCGTCAACGGCGCCCTCACCGTCGGCGAGAACATCGGTGACCTCGGCGGCCTGACGATCGCGCACACCGCGTACCTCCTCGCCGTGCCGGACGCGACCGTCGAGCAGCGCCGCGACCTGTTCAAGAACTGGTCGAACTGCTGGCGCACCAAGCGCCGCAAGGAGCAGGAGCTGCAGCTGCTGACGATCGACCCGCACAGCCCGAGCGAGTTCCGGGCCAACATCGTGCGCAACCTCGACGAGTTCCACGAGGTCTTCGAGACCCAGCCCGGCGACGGCCTGTGGCTCGAGCCGGAGGACCGCGTCCGCATCTGGTGAGTCGGGTCGAGCCGCGGCTCCGAGCGGGACCTGTGGCCCTCGGAGTCGCTGGCTCGCCCCACTACGCTGGGGCCATGACCACCGACGTGCAGATCACCTCCGGCATCGTGGCCGGCCACGACGGGTCCGCGCTCGCCAGCGTCGCCGTCCAGCGCGCCGCTGAGCTGGCCGTACGCCTCTCCGTCCCGCTGCACGTCGTCCGTGCGTGGAGCCTGCGCACGGCGCCGACGCCGTCCACCATGACCGGCGGGTACGTCCCGCCGGAGGAGGACTTCGAGGCGGCGGTGCTCAAGGAGCTGGCCGAGCACCTCGCGGCCATCGACCTCCCCGAGGGCCTCCAGCTCCAGACCCACGCCGTGCGCGGCCAGTCCGCGGGCACCCTCATCGAGGTCGCGGGCGGTGCCGAGATGCTGGTCGTGGGCAACCGCGGCAAGGGCGGCTTCCGGGGTCTGCGCCTCGGCTCGACGGCCGACCAGGTGCTCCAGCACGCCAAGGTCGCGGTGCTGGTGGTCCCGACCTCCACCGACTGACCCGAGGACCCGTGTCCCGCGCCGAGGTCGACGACGTCGCCTCCCCGTACGACCAGAGCCCCCACCGGGTCCGCTTCGAGTGGGGGCCGGTCGGCGCCGCCCAGGTGCGCGCCGACGTGGCGGTCGTCGTGGACGTGCTGTCGTTCACCACGACCCTGACGGTCGCCGTCGAGCGCGGCATCGAGGTCTTCCCGTACGAGTGGCGCGACACCCGTGCGGCCGAGCACGCCGTACGCCACGGGGCGACGCTGGCGGTCGGCCGGTTCGAGGCCCTGTCGCGCCGCGACGCCCGGCACGTCTCCCTGTCGCCGGCCACGATCGCCGAGGCGGAGGGGATCGAACGTCTCGTGCTGCCCAGCCCCAACGGCTCCACCATCGCGTTCGCGCTGGCCGGGACCGGCAGCCACGTCGTCGGAGCCTCGCTGCGCAACGCCCCGGCCGTCGCCGAGCACGTCGCGCAACGGGTCTGGAAGGGCGGCAGCGTCGTGGTCGTCGCGGCCGGTGAGCGCTGGCACGACGACACGCTGCGGCCGGCCGTGGAGGACCTGTGGGGTGCCGGGGCTGTGCTCTCGGGCCTCGTCGAGCACGGGCTGGGCGACCTGAGCGTCGAGGCGGGAGCCGCGCTCGCCGCGTTCGAGTCGGTGCGTGACGACCTGCCCGGCGCCGTGCGTGCCGCGTCGTCGGGGCGCGAGCTGGTGGAGCGCGGGTTCGAGGCCGACGTCGACATCGCGGCGGAGTACGCCGTCAGCGACTCCGTGCCGGTGCTGACCGGCGAGTCGTTCCGCCCCGCCGGCGCCTGAGGCGGGCCCGGCTGGTTGGCTGGGCGCCATGAGCACCCCCGAGTCCGTGGCCCGGTTCGACGACGCCGTCGTCACCGCCGTGCTGGCCCACATGAACGACGACCACACCGACGACAGCCTCGACGTCGTGCGCGCCTTCGGCCAGCCGACCGCGACCTCGGCACGCATGGAGGACCTGGACAGCGAGGCCGGCGTCTTCGTCGCCGTGGTGGACGGGGCCGAGGTCCAGGTCCGGGTCCCGTGGCCCGCCGGCCCGATCTCCGAGCGCCCCGAGATCCGGCACCAGGTGGTCGCGGTCCACGAGGAGGCCGTACGACGCCTCGGGCTGGAACCCCGCGAGGGACACTGACACACCGGTCGGGATGCCCGACCGGTGTGTCAGCGACCGGTCACTTCTTGAAGACGATCGAGTTGTACACGTCTCCGCTGGTCGGGGAGCCGGTGCGCCAGGTCGCCTTGACGGCCTTGCCCTTGTTGGCCCTGAAGGTCAGTTTCACCTGGTCGGAGGGGGTCACCTTGGCGAGCTGCTTCAGCAGGGCGTCGAGCGACTCGGCGCTGCTGCCGCTCATCTCCTCGTCGAAGTAGTAGTACTCGTCACCGAACGCGGCGCCGTACGCCGACAGGTAGGCGCGGGTGGAGTTCTTCGCGACCGGGAACGTGAAGGTCTTGACGACCTTCGTGCTCGAGGACTTGTAGGTGCTCGGGGCGACCGTCACGCGGGCGACGACGTTCTTGCCGGGCTTCAGGGTGACGCGGCGGTAGTTCTTGGACGAGACCCACTTCTTGCCGGACTTGTACTCGACCTTCGACAGCGCCGAGCTGTTCACCTGGGTGCTCACCTTGGAGTTGACGGTGACCTTGGTGACCTGGACCTCCTCGTAGGAGTTGTTCACCAGGGCGTCGAGGATGCTCGCGACGTCCATGTAGACGAACTCCGAGAGGTACCACTGCGAGGAGTACTTCTGGCTGCCGGTCAGGGTGCCGGTGCGGCCGCCCGCCCGGGTGTACTCGATCGTCCAGTCGAGGCTGGCCGAGCCGCCACCGGCGGAGTCGACGGAGAGCATCGTGTCGCGGGCGATCTGGCTGGCAGTCACGTACGCGAGGCTGGCCGCGTCGGAGACGTGGTTCGTCGTGCTGGTGGTCTTGATGCCCTGGGTGTTGACCACGACCTCGGTGGAGGCGGGCAGGGCGCCGAGCTTGCCGACGACGCCGTTGAGGCCGTCGTGGACCTGGCTGCCGACCGGCGCGCCCAGGTTGGCGAGCTTGTACGACGAGCCCATGTTGGGCTGGATGATCGTGGTGCTCGCGCCGTGCATCGTGTAGTCGGCCGGCATGAAGTTGCCGGCGTGGCCGTAGCCGAGGACCACGTCGTCGCACACCGCGACGGCGGTGCCGACGGAGTAGAACGGCAGGGTGCCGTACGAGGCGGCGAAGGCGACGGAGCCGCCGGGGACGATCTCGATCTCCTCGTCCTGCGCCGAGGTGCCGGCGGTGGCCATGGGCAGGTCCACGCGGGCCTGCTTGGCGATGCGCTTCTGGGTGCGCTCCGGGAGGCCGCGGGTGCCGGCCAGCGTGCTGACCGGGGCCAGCTTCTTGAGCCCGGCGGCAGCGGCTGCGGCGGGGACACCGGCCTTGGTCAGGTCACGGCGCTCGGCCGCGTCGAGCGCGACCTTGGCGGGCAGCTGCTGCGCGTCCGGGTGGTCCAGGAGCGCGTAGATGTCGGCGGCCGGCGTGACGCCGGCGTAGTTGGTGTTCTCGTACCCGCCGAAGGTGTAGGAGACCGACCCGATCAGGGTGCCGTCGGAGGCGTACAGGGGGGAGCCGGAGATGCCGGCCCAGATGCCGGCGTCGATGTCGCCGTTCTCGTCGGTGATGCGGGAGCCCTCGAGCTCGAACACGAAGAGGTCGCCGTACGCGTCCTCGACGGTGCCGCGGTAGACGCCGGTGAACTCCTCGGGCGTCGTGGTGGAGAGGTGCTCCGTGCCGCCGCGGGTGTACGACCCCGCGGTCGTGAGGCCGGTGGCCGTGGTCTGGCCGACCACGAGGTTGGCGGCCGGGAAGGCCTCCGGGCAGCCCGGTCCCGAACCGGGCGTGGCGGCCTGCGCCGGAAGTGCGACGGTGAGACCCGCTGTGATGAGTCCGCCGGCCGCGAGTGCGGCCAGCGACGCTGTGCGCCTGCTCATGATTCCCCCTGTAACTGTGGAAGTGACGGATGTGTCTGGTTCCCGAGCGCCAGACCATGATGGACCGGGCCCTTGTCTCGGTAGACGCCGGAGCCTGAGGAATGGTTGCCAGTGGTCCCGGGGGAATCGTCGGAGGAATCCTCCGGGCCCGGCCGGGGCGTCGCCGCCCAGCCTTCCAGCGTCCCCGCCCCGAGCGCGTGAGGTCGGGTACTCAAGCGCCCGGTCGGGAGTGTCGGGGCTGGCTGATAGACACGTGCCATGACCGACGCACAGCCCCGCCCCGGGGCCGATCCCGACCGCCAGCAGGCGCGCGCCGCCGCCGAGCGGCACCTGCGGGCCCTCGTGGGCCGCGACGACGCGCGGCTGCGTGACGACCAGTGGAGCGCGATCGAGGCACTGTCGGTCGACCGGCGCCGGGCCCTGGTGGTCCAGCGCACCGGGTGGGGCAAGTCGGCGGTGTACTTCGTCGCGACGCTGCTGCTGCGCGAGGCGGGGGCGGGACCGACCGTGATCGTCTCGCCGCTCCTCGCCCTGATGCGCAACCAGATCGCCGCCGCCGAGCGGGCCGGCATCCGCGCGGTCACCATCAACTCCACCAACATCGACCAGTGGCAGCCGATCCACGACGCGATCAACGCCGGCGAGGTCGACGTCCTCCTGGTCAGCCCGGAGCGGCTCAACAACCCGGGGTTCCGCGACGAGGTGCTGCCGCGTCTGGCCGCGACCTGCGGCCTGCTGGTGGTCGACGAGGCGCACTGCATCTCCGACTGGGGGCACGACTTCCGCCCTGACTACCGACGCATCCGGACCCTGCTGGGCGAGCTGCCCGACGGCATCCCGGTGCTCGCCACGACCGCGACGGCCAACGCGCGCGTCACCGGCGACGTGGCCGAGCAGCTGGCGACGACCGGGTCGCGGGGGGACCTGACCGACGTGCTCGTGCTGCGCGGCACCCTCGACCGCGAGTCGCTCCGCCTCGGCGTGGTCAGGCTGCGCACGCCCGAGCAGCGCCTCGCCTGGCTGGCCGACCACCTGGCCGAGCAGCCCGGGTCGGGCATCGTCTACTGCCTCACCGTCGCCGCCACGCAGGAGGTCTCCGAGTACCTCCGCGAGCGGGGGCACGAGGTCGCGGCCTACAGCGGCCAGACCGAGGCCGAGGAGCGGCAACGCCTCGAGGCCGACCTGGTGGCGGGCCGCGTCAAGGCGCTGGTCGCCACCAGCGCGCTGGGCATGGGATTCGACGCGACGCTCGGCTTCGTGGTCAACCTCGGCGCACCCAGCTCGCCCGTCTCGTACTACCAGCAGGTCGGTCGTGCCGGTCGCGGCACCGACGAGGCCACCGTGGTGCTGCTGCCGCAGCAGGAGGACCGCGACATCTGGGCGTACTTCGCCTCGCTCGCCTTCCCCTCCGAGCACCTGGTCCGCCAGACGCTCGAGGTGCTCGCCGAGCAGGGGACGATGAGCACGGCCGCGCTCGAGACGTACGTCGACCTGAGCCGCAACCGGCTCGAGACGATGCTCAAGGTGCTCGACGTCGACGGGGCCGCGCGCCGCGTGCGGGGTGGCTGGGAGGCGACGGGCCAGCCCTGGTCGTACGACGCGGAGCGCTACGCCCGGGTCGCCGCGGCCCGCGAGGCCGAGCAGCAGGCGATGCTGGCGTACCTCGACACCGACGTGTGCCGGATGCGTTACCTGCGCGAGCAGCTCGACGACGAGGGCGCGGTCGACTGCGGCCGGTGCGACAACTGCGGCGGCCTGGCGGTGTCCACGTCGTTGTCGGAGCAGGCGGTGCAGGCCGCCCACGACCGCCTCGCCCGGCCGGGCGTGCTGCTCGAGCCGCGCAAGATGTGGCCCAGCGCCCTGACCAACCTCGGACTGTCGTACAAGGGCCGCATCGCCACCCCGGCCGAGCCCGGGCGGGTGGTCGCGCGGCTGACCGACCTGGGGCACGGCCAGCAGCTGCGCGAGCTCTTCCGCGACTCCACGCCGGACGGCCCGGTGCCGGTCCCGCTGGTGCGCGCGGTCGTGGAGGTGCTGGGTGAGTGGCAGCCGTCGGTGGACGGGATCGTGCACGTCGGCTCCTGGCGTCGTCCGACCCTGACCCGTGACCTGGCCGAGGGGCTGTCGCGGTACCTGCGGGTGCCGCTGCTGGGGACGTTCGAGGTGGTCGACCCCGACGTGCCTCCGGGTGCGGGGGCGAGCAACTCGGCCCAGCGGGTGGCCGCGGTCCAGCGTCGCTTCGCCCTGCGTACGGGCCCCGAGGGCCTGTCCGGCGCCCGGGTGCTGCTGGTCGACGACCTCGTCGTGACGGGATGGACGCTCACGGTCGCGGCGGCGCAGCTGGTCCAGGCAGGTGCGGGTGCGGTGCTCCCCCTGGCGCTGGCCACGCAGGCCTAGGGTGTTCGGCAAACGGGTGCCCTGCTGCGGGGACCCCCACTACGTTTGAGCCACAACGCCGCCGGGCACGTCTGCCGGCGGACGCTCGTACGCACAGCGCCCTGACGGGGCAGACGAAGGAGATCGACAAGTGGGACTCATCCAGGCTGCGATCGGCGCGGTCGGCGGCACGCTCGGCGACCAGTGGCTCGACTTCTACGGCGTCCCCGACGGCGTCAGCTCCACGGTGGCAGTCTTCCCCGCCGTGCCCAAGGGCCAGAACGCGGGGCGGGGCAGCAACACCAAGGGCTCCGAGGGTGTCATCACCAACGGCTCCAAGATCATCGTCCCCGAGGGGTACGGCCTGGTCCTGCTCCAGGACGGCGCCTTCACCGGTTTCGCGGCCGAGCCCGGCGCGTACGTCTGGGACTCCGACAACCCCGCCTCGCAGTCGGTCTTCGCGGGCGACGGTGTCTTCGCCTCGATCGTGAAGCAGAGCTGGGAGCGCTTCAAGTTCGGCGGCCGCCCCTCCGCGCAGCAGACGGCGATCTTCGTCTCGCTCAAGGAGCTGCCCAACAACCGTTTCGGCACCCAGTCCGAGATCTACTGGGACGACGCGTTCCTCAACACGCAGGTCGGCGCGATCACGCGCGGCACGTACACGCTCAAGATCACCGACCCGCTCACCTTCATCCGCAACTACATGCCCGCCGAGGTCATCGGCGGCCGCGCCACGTTCGACTTCACCGACATCGACAACCCGGCCGGTGAGCAGCTCTTCAACGAGGTCGTCGGCTCCCTGGCGCCCGCCTTCTCCGCGTACACGAACGACCCGTCCAAGGGCAACCGGATCGCGCGCCTCCAGCAGGACTCGATCGGCTTCGCGCAGGCGCTGTCCGGTGCGGTCGAGGAGAACTACCGCTGGAAGAGCGACCGCGGCCTGGAGATCGTCAAGGTCGCGATCATCTCCATCGAGTACGACGCCACCACGCGCGAGCTGCTCAAGAACGTCCAGCGTGCCGACGCGCTGTCCGGTTCCCGCGGCAACTCCAACCTGCAGGCCTCCGTGGCGGCGGGCATCGAGGCGGCCGGCGAGAACGCCGGCCCGGGCGGCCTGATCGGCATGGGCATGGGTGTCGGCGGCATGGGTGTCGGTGGTCTGCAGCAGCCGGTCGCCGGCGCTCCGGCCCCGGCGGCTCCCGCGGCGCCCGCCGCACCGGCCGCTGCCGCCCCCACGGCGCCTGCTGCTCCGGCCGCACCCGCGGCGGAGGACCCGATGGCAGTGCTCAAGCGCGCCAAGGACATGCTCGACGCCGGCCTGATCACGCAGGCCGACTACGACGCGGCGAAGGCGAAGGCTCTCGGTCTCTGACATGTCCCACGAATCGCCTGACCCTCAGCGGCCGACGTTCGACGGTCCTCCGCTGTCGCTGGAGGAGGAGCTCGCCGCCGCGCGCGCCGAGCCCGAGGCCGGCCCCAGCATCGAGACCGTCAACGAGTCGCTCAAGGACGGCATCAACGCGTGCCCCAAGTGCGGCTCGACGGAGGTGCAGCTGCGGGGCAGCACCGGGATGCTGATGTGCCTCTTCTGCCGCAACCAGTGGCAGGAGACGCGGGTCGAGGAGGAGTTCGGTCTCGGCGAGGGCATCGACGACCTCGAGGGCACCGTGGTGGCCAGCGGCGCGGGCGCGATCGACGCCGACGTCGACGCCGTCCGTACGTTCAAGTGCACGGGCTGCGGCGCTGAGGTCGTGGTCGACACCGACCACGCCCTCAATGCGCGCTGCCACTGGTGCCGCCACACGCTGAGCGTCAACGAGCAGATCCCCAACGGTGCGGTCCCCGACGCGGTGCTGCCGTTCCGGCTCACCAAGGAGGAGGCGGTCGAGCGGATCCGCGAGTTCGCCTCCAAGCGTCGGCTGTTCGCCCACGGACGCTTCAAGAGGGAGTTCGTCCCGGAGAACGTCCTCGGCGTCTACCTGCCGTACCTCGTCGTCGACGCCCGCGCCGAGTCCCAGTACTGGGGCGAGGGGCAGGTCCAGACGCGTCAGTGGACCGAGAAGCAGGGCGACGACTCGGTCACCTACTACGCGGCCGACGTCTACCAGCTCGACCGGAGGGTCTCCTTCACCGTCGACGACCTCACCCTCGAGGGCTCCTCGGAGCGGGCGGCGATCGGGTCCGGCAACACCAACAACATCATCAACGCGATCCTGCCGTTCGACACGAAGAACGCGGTCAAGTGGAACGCCCACTACCTGGTCGGCTTCACCAGCGAGCGGCGGGACCTCGACGTGGAGGGGCTCAAGCCGGTCCTGGAGGACCAGCTGCTCTCCATCGGCCGCTCGCGCGTGGAGCAGTCGCTCAACCGCTTCGACCGGGGCGTGCGGTGGGAGCAGGAGAAGGTCGACGTCGGTGGGTCCCGCTGGGTCTCCATGTACCTCCCGGTGTGGCTGTACTCGTACCAGCAGGAGAGCAACGGGATGCTGCACTACATCGCGGTCAACGCGCGGACGGGGGAGACGATGGGCAGCGTCCCGGTGTCGCAGCCGAAGCTGATCCTGGCGGCCATGACTGTCGGCACGTTCCTCGAGGGCATCGCCGGCGCGATCCTGGTGGCGATGGCATGAGCGGCCTCGCGATCGACCTCCTGGCAGGTCTCACCCAGGCGCTCCCCGCCGCCGTCGAGGCGTCATCGGACGGGGCCCCGCTGTGGCTGCTGGCCGCCGGTCCGGCCGGCGCGATGGGCACGTACTGGGCGATCTACCGGTACTACCGCAACACCGACAAGTCGCACGCGTACGAGCGGGACACCCTGATCGACTCCCAGCCCGTCCAGGGGGGCGAGCGCAAGGTCGACCACATCTCCAAGACGCGCGACCGCAGCATCTCGGGGGACAACTCGTCCAACCACCGCAAGCGGGTGCAGCGGGCCCGCTGACCCCCGACGCCCGGCCGGCCAGAAGTCGCCCACAACCCCCCGGAGCC
>NZ_JBJEHY010000069.1:0-15265 GCF_051876515.1 Nocardioides sp.
GCGCAACGACCTCGAGCGCCGCGACGACCCGCTGCAGGCGTCCTTCGACCACTGCCTCAGCCCCGCCCGCGACCTGGCGGCCTACTGCCGGCGCCTGGGTCAGCCGTTCGGCTTCAACGTGGAGAGCGTCTCCAACCGGCGCGTCGAGATCGACGCGTCCGTGCGCCTGGCCGAGGAGCTGCGCGCGCTGCTGCGCTGAGGCCCTACCGGCTCGCGGCGGGCCTGTCTGCGGCCCCCTCCCGTCAAGTAACGCGCAGTTGTTCAGTGGTCACTCCCGCCATTGCACGGGTGACCACTGAACAACTGCGCGTTACTGCGGAGTGAGGGGACAGGGTGGCCGTACAAGCAGCGAGCCTCCCGGACCGTGGGTCCGGGAGGCTCGGTGAGGCGGGTCTGTTCAGGCGGGTCCGCTCAGGCGGTCAGGCCGCCCAGCTCGGCGAGGGCCTCGAGCTGCTCGACGTAGTGCGCGGCCGAGGTGGCCTGCACGTTGACGTTGACGACGGTCGCGCCGGCCTCGGTGAGCCGGGTCAGCGCCCGCAGGCAGCGGTCGCGGTCGCCGGTGGGGTCCACCGGGCGGCCCGGGCCGAGGACGACCTCGAAGTCCTCGGGCAGGTCCACCTTGGCGAGCATCTCGGCCAGCGCGTCCGCGCCCAGACCGAACGGCACCCAGCCGGTGCCGAGCTCGACCGCGCGGCGCAGGCTGCGCGGCGTACGACCGCCGATCCAGAACGGGACGGCGTCCTGCACGGCGTTGGGGGCGACCACGAGGTCGGAGAAGTCGAAGTGCTCGCCGTGGTGCTCCGGGGTGGTCGAGGCGAGACCGGCGCGCAGCGCGAGGAGCGCCTCGTCGGCGATGGCCCCGCGGCCGGCGAAGGTCGCGCCGAGGAGGTCGAACTCCTCCTCCAGGCTGCCGACGCCCAGGCCGAGGACCAGGCGACCGCCGCTGACGGTGTCGAGCGTGCCGTAACGCTTCGCGATCTCGAGCGGGTGGTGGTAGCCCAGCACCAGCACCTGCGTGGCCAGGCGGATGCGACGCGTCCGGGCGGCCAGGAAGCCCAGGGTGGCCAGCGGGTCCCAGTACGTGCCGCCGCGGTTGGCGGCGACCTCGGTGGGGACGGCGACGTGCTCGGAGCAGGTGAGGTGGTCGAAGCCGAGCCGGTCGGCGGCCTCGGCGATGGTGGCCAGGTCCTCGATGCCTGCGGTGCTCTCCCACTCGGAGTGGACCCCCGGCAGCAGGGTCACCACGGGGCTGGTCAGCCCAAGTCGCATGGCGGGCTCCTTTCGTCGTTCCCCATCAAAGCCGCTCGCAGCGGAGGCCGAGAGGTCTGGACCGATCACCGGAACCTCGCGGGCGCGTTCACGCGCGCCCGTGGCCGGTGACGTTCGTCACTGGACAACTGTCCATAGAATTCATTTCAGTTTTTCCTTCACATGTCGGAAACAGGCTGCTACATTCAAACTAGAATTTGTTTCAGTTGTGTGAACCGCGGAGGACACCATGACGGTTGCGCTGGACGCCGGACGGACCAAGACCCAGGGCCGCGAGCTGCCCCCGTCGATGGTCGAGCGGATGACACTGATCCTGGACGCCTTCGACCAGCCGACCAGCGTGCTCACGCTGGAGGACGTCGCCCGCGCCACGCACCTGCCGCGCTCCACGGCGCACCGGATCCTGCACCAGCTCGTCGGGCTGGAGTGGCTCGACCACACCAGCAACGGCTACCGCCTCGGCCGCCGCGCGCTGGGCGCCGGCGTGCGCGAGTCCGGCCACTCCGAGCTGCGCGCCGCCGCGGCCCCGCACCTGCACGAGCTCCTCATGCGCACCGGCGCCGTGGTCCACCTCGCCGTGCTCGAGGACGGCAAGGTGTCGTACCTCGACAAGGTCGGCGGCAGCTTCGCCCGTACGGTCCCCTCCCGCGTCGGCGGCGTCCAGCCGGCGTACTGCACCGCACTGGGCAAGGCGATGCTGGCCTGGCACGAGCCCAGCGACGTCGACATGCTGGTCGGTGGCGACCTGAGCCCCCGTACGGCCGCGACCATCGCCAACCTCGAGGCGCTCCACGCCGACCTGCACCGCATCCGCGCCCGCGGCGGCCTCGCCTTCGAGCGCGGCGAGGCCTTCCAGGGTCTGGCCTGTGCCGCCGCCGCGATCATGGGCCCCGACGGTCCGGTGGGCGCCCTGTCGGCCGTCGTGCCGGCCGAGAAGCCGCTCGAGCGCGTCGCCCCGCTGGTGGTGCACGCTGCCCGCGAGATCTCCCTGGAGCTGTTCGGCGAGCTGCCCACGCGCAAGCGCCGTCTCCGCTCCGTCGCGGCAGTGTGACAGGCTCACCGCCCGTGACGACTGTTGACGACATCAAGGAACTGACCACCGAGCAGGGTGTCCTGCGGTACTACGACGCCGGCCCCGCCGACGCGCCGCCGCTGCTCCTGCTGCACGGCTCCGGCCCCGGCGTGACCGGCTGGCGCAACTTCGGCGCCAACCTGCCGGCGCTCTCGCAGCACTTCCGCTGCCTGATCCTGGAGTTCCCCGGCTTCGGGGTCTCCGAGGCCACCAAGAAGCACCCGCTGGCCGCCGCGCTGCCCGCGACGATCGCGTTCCTCGACGCGCTGGGCCTCGACCAGGTCGACGTCATCGGCAACTCGATGGGCGGCATCGTCGGTACCCGGCTGGCGATCGCCCAGCCCGAGCGCGTACGCCGGTTGGTGACCGTGGGCGGCATGGGCCGCAACATCCTCTCCCCGTACCCGGGTGAGGGCCTGGTGCGCCTGCAGGAGTTCGTCGACGACCCGACCCGCGAGCGCCTCGTCCAGTGGCTGCACTCGATGGTGTTCAACCGCGACATCGTCACCGAGGAGATGATCGAGCAGCGCTGGGAGCAGGCCACCGAGCCGGCCACCCTGGCCTCCTCGCGCATGATGTACTCGCGCGCCGCGTTCGAGGCGATGGAGGCGTTCCAGGCCAAGAGCCCGGAGCCGCCGTACTGGGCCGAGCTGCACAAGATCTCCGCCGAGGTGCTCATCACCTGGGGCCGCGACGACCGCGTCAGCCCGATCGACATGGCGCTGCTGCCGATGCGGACCATCCCGCACGTCGAGCTGCACACGCTGCCCAACTGCGGCCACTGGGCCATGATCGAGCAGAAGGACGCCTGGGAGGCCACCGTGGTGTCCTTCCTGACCCGCTGACTCTGGCGTCCCACGCGCCCCACCCGTGTGTCGAAGTCCCCGCTCAGGCGGGGACTTCGACCATCTGTGGGGAAGTCCGACACGTTGTGGGGAACTCCGACAACAGGTGGGGGAGTCTGACCTGTTGTAGGGGTTGCAACGCCCACAACATGACGAAGTCCCCGCTCAGGCGGGGACTTCGACACATTGTAGGGAACTCCGACGGCGCACGCCGCCGGACCTCAGTGGCTCATCAGCATCTTCAGCACCGCGTCGGTCTTGGAGACCAGCTTGGCGCGGTCGAGGCGGCCGCGGACCTCGACCATCTTCTCGTTGCCGGGGACGATGTGGACGGGGCCGTTGGCAAGGTTCTCCAGACCCTCGTGGGCCACGTCGGCGGGCTCGGAGACGACCATGCCGGGCAGGTCGAAGTTGAGGCCGGCGCGCTCCATGGCGGGCGTACGGGTCACGCCGAGCACCAGGTGGAGGACGTCGACGCCGTACTCCTTGAGCTCGACCCACAGCCCCTCGGCGAAGATGCGGTTGAACGCCTTGGCGGCGCCGTAGATCGCCTCCGACGAGGAGCCGACGTACCCGGCGAGCGAGCCGGTGAGCAGGATGCCGCCGCGGCCGCGCTCCTTCATCGCGGGGGCGAAGTGGTGCACCAGCGCCAGCGGCACGGTGACGTTGAGGTCGATGACGCCCTGGTGGCCGGCGAGGTCGCCGGCGGTGAAGGCGTGGCCGTACGTGTTGGCGCCGGCGTTGAAGATCAGCAGGCCGACCTCGATGTCATCGGTGGCCGCGGCGATGGTCGCCATCGCGTCGGGCGCGAGCAGGTCGACGGCGACGGCGCGGGCCTCGACACCGCGCTCGCGGCAGGCCGCGGCGGTCTCCTCGAGGGGCCCGGGCTTGCGGGCGAGCAGCACGAGGTTGAAGCCGGCGTCGGCGAGCTGGGTGGCGAACTCGGCGCCCACGCCCTCGGAGCCGCCGGCGATGAGGGCCCACGGCCCGTAGGTGGTCAGGTCCGGCATGTGCGCCTCTTCTCTCGTACGACGGTGGACCCGGGCGTCGGGTCCACCCACCTGTCTATCCCCGCACGCGGGGAGGGGTGACCTGAGGCTCCCGGTCACCGGGAGATCCCGCCGGCCTCCCGCTCATCGGTACTGGTCGGTAGGGCGCGGGGCCGTGGTGACAATATGCGCTGCGTCACATCGGCGGCACCGTGCCGCGCAGGGGAGAGAGCACATGCCACGAATCGCCGAGCACCGGGCGCCGGCCGAGCCGACCACGCCCGAGCAGCACGAGCGGGTCAAGCGGATCCTGCGGGCCGCGGCCCGCGAGGGTGCCACCAAGGGCTTCGAGGGCGCGCAGATGACCGACGTGGCCAAGAAGGCCGGCGTCGCCATCGCGACCCTGTACCGCTACTTCCCCTCCAAGCACGCGCTGTTCGCCGCGGTCATGCGCGACCGGGTGGAGCTGATGTACGACGTGGTTCCGGACATGCGCACCACCTCGCGCACCGCGTCGGTCGCCAACCTGCTCGTCCACGCCGGCGAGCAGCTGCTGGCGGCCCCGCAGCTGGCGCGGGCCATGATGACGGCCAACAACACCCCGTCGGACGACCCGTACGTCATGGTGACCTCCGTCTTCCAGGGCCTGCTGTGCTCGGCGGCCGGGGTGGAGCAGCCGACCCACGAGGAGATGCGCATGGTGCGCATCGTCGAGCAGACCTGGTACGGCATCGTCATCACGGCCCTCAACGGCGTGATCACGGTCGACGAGGCGCACCGCGACACCGTCACGGCCACCAAGCTCCTGCTCGGCGGCCTGTGGGACTGACCCGCTCCCGATGAGCGGAAAGCCGGTGTGGTGCAGGTCTCAGTGACCCGTACCGTCCCTGTCATGGACACCACTCGCACCGTCGCCGTGACCGGCGCAGCCTCCGGCATCGGCAAGGCGACCGCGGAGCTCCTCCGCGCCCGCGGGGACCGCGTGATCGACGTCGACCTGCGCGACGCCACCGTCACCGCGGACCTGTCCACGCAGGAGGGGCGCGACCACGCCGTCGCCGAGATCCTCCGCCTGAGCGACGGTGTCCTCGACGGGCTCGTCACCTGCGCCGGCACCTCACAGCCGTCGACGCTCATGGTGCGCATCAACTACTTCGGCACGACCCGCCTCGTGGAGGCGCTGCAGCCGGCGCTCGCCGCGTCGCCCGCGGGCCGGGTCGCGATCGTCGCCTCGCTCGCCTCCACCCAGGGCCGCGACGACGCCCTCGTCGAGGCCTGCCTGGCCGACGACGAGGACGCCGCGGTGGCCCGCGCCGGCGAGCTCGAGGCCAGCCACCCGCACCCGTACGTCATCTACCCCAGCTCCAAGTGGGCCGTGGCCCGCTGGGCCCGTCGCACCGCGGTGGCCCCGGGCTGGGCGGACCAGGGCATCACCGTCAACGCGGTCGGCCCGGGCGTGGTCCGTACGCCGATGACCGACGGCCTCTTCGCCGACCCGGCGATGAAGGAGGTCATGGACGCGGCGATGCCGTCGCCGCTGGGGTACGCCCAGCCGGAGGCGATCGGGGCCGTCCTCGGCTTCCTGGTCAGCGCCGAGGCCTCCAACGTGACCGGCCAGCTGCTCTTCGTGGACAGCGGCGCCGACGCGACGGTCCGCCCCGACATCTCGATCTGAACCGCCCGACACTCCTGAACAGCGTGACCGCGTCACCGCACCTCCCGGCGGTGGCGCACACCCGGCACCAGTGGCCGGGTCCCGGCGAGGACGCCCTCGCCCACCTCTTCCCTCCCGCGACGACCTGAGGAATCCTCCCGTCATGATCCTGCTTCCTCGCTGCCCACGCGGCGCGGCCGACCTCCGGACGCGCGTGTGAACCTGCGCGCCGGGGCCACCCGGCTGATCGAACTCGTGCTCGTGCTCTTCCTGGTGAGCCTCGGGGTGTTCTTCATGGTCACCCTGATCCCGGGTGACCCCGCCGTGGCGATCCTCGGCAGCGGCAAGCCGCCGGAGATGTACGAGGCGCTGCGCCAGGAGCTCGGTCTCGACGACCCGTTCCTGACCCGCTACATGGACTGGCTCGGTGCCCTCCTCCAGGGTGACCTGGGGCAGTCGATCGTGCCGCCGCAGCCCGACGTGGTCGACCGCATCGCGGCCGCCCTGCCGGTCAGCCTCCAGCTCGCCACCATGGGTCTGGCGATGGCGCTGGTCATCGCGCTGCCGCTGGCCATGATCGCCGCCGCCAAGCCCGGCGGTGCCGTCGACCGGCTGATCAGTGCCTCGATGTTCGGCCTGCTGTCCGTGCCGTCGTTCCTCAGCGGTCTGCTGCTCATCATGCTGCTGGTCAACGAGCTCGGCATCTTCCCGCGCTCGCAGTGGGTACGCCTCAGCGACTCCTTCAGCGGCAACCTGGAGCACGCCATCCTCCCGGCGCTGGTGATCGCGCTCAGCGAGGTCGCCGTCTTCACCCGTATCCTGCGCAACGACCTCGTGGTCACGCTGCAGGAGGACTTCGTCCTCGCCTCGCGGGCCAAGGGGATGCCGTCGTGGCGGGTCATGGTGGGCGACGCCCTGCGTCCCTCGTCCTTCACCCTGGTGACGGTGCTGGGCATCAGCACCGGCCGCCTGATCGGCTCGACGGTCGTCGTCGAGTACCTCTTCTCCCTGCCCGGCATGGGGTCCTTGGTGGTCTCCGCGGCCCAGAACGGGGACTTCCCCGTGGTCCAGGGCGCGGTGCTGGTGATCGCGTTCATCTACGTGGTCGTCAACTCGCTCATCGACCTCTCGTACGGCCTGATCGACCCGAGGACGCGACGTGTACACGCCTGACGCCAACCACCTGCGCGGAACCGCGCGCACCCGCCGCCAGATGCTCCTCGACGGCCTGGTCCGCCTCGTCGTCGGGATCGTGCTGGTCGTCCTGTCCGTGACCGTCCTGCCGTCCCTGGTGATGCCGGTGGCCCTGGTGGCCGGTGTCGTCGTGGCGTACGCCGGTGTCAGCCGGCTGCTGTGGGGCTGGCGCCAGGAGAAGGTCGACCTGCTGCCCGTCCTGTGCACGATCTGGCTGGTCGGCCTGGCCGCGGCCGCGCTGCTCGCGCCGTGGCTGCCGCTGGCGGAGGGCCGCAACGCGACCATCGCGCTGACCGAGCCGATCTACCAGCGTCCGCTGGAGGCCGAGGGGCACCTGCTGGGCACCAACGGCGCCGGTCTCGACATGCTGGCCCGCGCCATCTTCGGCGCCCGGGCCTCGCTGGTCATCTCGCTCTCCGCGGTCGCCATCGGTGTCGTCGTCGGCGGTCTCGTCGGTGTCGTCGCGGGCTACTTCCGCGGGGGCACGGACCGCACCATCAGCATCCTCACCAACGCGGTGCTCTCGGTGCCGCCGCTGATCCTGCTGGTGGCGCTCGCCTCGATCCTCGACCCGACGATGCGCAACATGGCGTTGGCGCTGTCGCTGCTGACGATCCCGAGCATGGTGCGCATCGCGCGCGCCAACTCGATCGCCTTCGCCCAGCGCGAGTTCGTGATGGCCGCCCGCGCCATCGGTGCGTCGAAGTGGCGCGTGATGCTGCGCGAGCTGGTGCCCAACGTCGCGCTGCCGCTGATGTCGATGGCGATGGTGACCATCTCGGCGCTCATCGTGGCCGAGTCGTCGCTGTCCTTCCTCGGTCTGGGCATCCCGCAGCCCGAGCCGACCTGGGGGAACATGATCTCCGAGGCGCAGGCGGGCGACACGATGCAGGAGCACCCGTTCATCGTCATCGTCCCGGGCCTGTTCCTCTTCCTGACCGTCTTCTCCTTCAACCTGTTGGGCGAGAAGGCCCAGCGCCACTGGGACCCGAGGAGCGCGAAGCTGTGACCACTCCACTGCTGGAGGTCACCGACCTCCGTACGACCTTCCACACCCCCCGCGGTGACGTCGCCGCCGTCGACGGCGTCTCCCTGAGCCTGGCGCCCGGTGAGACCCTCGGCATCGTCGGTGAGTCCGGCTCGGGCAAGTCCGTGCTGGGTCGCACCCTGATGGGCCTCATCACCCAGGGGCCGACCACCACCGTGACCGGCAGCGTCAAGCTGGCCGGGCAGGACGTCCACGCGATGACGGCCAAGCAGCGCCGCACGCTGTGGGGCCCGACGGTGGCGATGGTCTTCCAGGACCCGATGACCTCGCTGAACCCGGTCAAGAAGGTCGGTACGCACCTGACCGAGGCCCTGCGGCTGCAGCTCAAGCTGGACCGCAAGGCCGCCCGTGAGCGGGCCACCGAGCTGCTGCGCCAGGTCGGGATCCCCGAGCCGGCCCGCCGCCTCGACCAGTACCCGCACGAGCTGTCCGGCGGCAT
Organism: Nocardioides sp.; assembly: GCF_051876515.1. Classification (GTDB taxonomy): domain Bacteria; phylum Actinomycetota; class Actinomycetes; order Propionibacteriales; family Nocardioidaceae; genus Nocardioides. Next base: position 8,511 of record NZ_JBJEHY010000069.1, read on the forward strand.
GCGCCAGCGCGTGGTGATCGCGATGGCGCTGGCCTGCGACCCGCAGCTGCTCATCGCCGACGAGCCCACCACCGCGCTCGACGTGACCGTGCAGAAGCAGATCCTGGACCTGCTGGCGCAGCTGTCCCAGGAGCGTCAGATGGCGATCATCCTGGTCAGCCACGACCTCGGTGCCGTCGCCGGTCGTACGGACCGCACCCAGGTGATGTACGCGGGGCGCGTCGTGGAGACCTCCGCGACGGCTGAGGTGTTCGGCTCCCCGCTGCACCCGTACTCGGACGCCCTGCTGGCCTCCATCCCGCAGCTCGACGCGGCGCCGCACAGCCGGCTCCGTGCGATCGAGGGACGCCCGCCGAACATGGCGTCCCCGCCGCCCGGGTGCCGCTTCGCGCCCCGGTGCGCCCGTGCGGACGACCTGTGCCGCACCGAGATGCCGCAGCTGCGCGACCCGCGGCCCGGCGGTGGCGCCGTGCCGCACACGGCGGCCTGCCACCTTCCGCTGCTGGACGGGCGCATCCCCGTCGGCGCCCCCGTCACCGAGGAGGACCACTGATGGCCGGCACCGGTACGTCGCACCTGCGCCCTGACGCCGACACGGTGCTCAGCGTCAACGACCTCGTCGTCGAGTTCCCGGTCGGCCGCAAGGCGATCGTGCACGCGGTCTCGGGCCTCGACTTCGACCTGCTGCCCGGCGAGACGCTCGGCATCCTGGGCGAGTCGGGCTGCGGCAAGTCCACGGCCGGCAAGGCCGTCATGCAGCTGCCGCCGCCCACCAGCGGCACGGTCACCTTCGACGACGTCGACCTGACCGGCCTCAAGGGTGGCGAGCTTCGCCGCCGCCGTTCGCGGCTGCAGATGATCATGCAGGACCCGGTCTCGTCGCTGAACCCGCGCCGCAAGGTCAAGGACCTGGTCGCCGAGGGCCTGGGCGTGTGGGGCTTCGACCCCGCCGACCACGACGGCAAGGACAAGGACACCGTCGTGCGCGAGCTGCTCGCCGCGGTGGGACTGGAGCCGGACGTCGTGTGGGACCGCCGTCCCCACGAGCTGTCCGGTGGTCAGTGCCAGCGCGTGTGCATCGCCCGCGCCCTGATGCTGCGTCCCAAGGTCATCATCTGCGACGAGCCCGTCTCCAGCCTCGACGTGTCGGTGCAGGCGCAGATCCTCAACCTGCTCGAGGACACCAAGGAGACCTTCGGCGTCTCGATGGTCTTCATCGCCCACGACGTGTCGGTGGTCAAGAACATCTCCGACCGCGTGATGGTGCTCTACCTGGGCAAGATCTGCGAGGTCATCGGCTCCGACGAGATGCACCTGAAGGCGCGCCACCCGTACACGCGGATGCTGCTGTCCTCGATCCCGGGCGAGGAGGACAAGGTCGACTCGTCGCTGGACTTCTCCTCGGCCACCGCGACCGAGCTGCCGTCCCCGCTGGCGCCGCCGTCGGGCTGCCGGTTCCGTACGCGGTGCCCGCTGGCCACCGACCTGTGCGCCGAGCAGGAGCCGGTGCTGCGCGAGATCGCCCCCGGTCAGTCGGTCGCCTGCCACCACGCGGAGGTCTGAGATGTCGTTCACCTCGTACGACGCGGTCGGTCTGGCCGCGGCGATCCGGTCGGGCGAGCTGAGTGCCCGGGAGGCCACCGAGGCCGCCATCGAGCGGATCGAGGAGCTCAACCCGACGCTCAACGCGGTCGTGGGCACCCGGTACGAGGAGGCGCTGGCCGAGGTCGACGCCGGCCTGCCGCAGGGGCCACTCACCGGCGTCCCGACCCTGGTGAAGACGTTGGGTGCCGACGTCGCCGGTCTGCCGACCACGCGCGGCAGCCGGCTGTGGGCCGACGACGTCAAGACCGAGGACTCCGAGATCGTCCGCCGGATGAAGGCGGCCGGCATGGTCGTCCTCGGCACCACCAACACCCCCGAGCTCGGCAAGAGCGCCTCCACCGAGCCGGTGCTGCACGGGCCGACGCCGAACCCGCGCGACCTGACCCGGTCGGCCGGCGGTTCGAGCGGCGGGTCGGCGGTCGCGGTGGCGACGGGCATGGTGCCGGTGGCCCACGCCAACGACGGCGGCGGCTCGATCCGGATCCCGGCGGCGGCCAACGGCCTGTTCGGGATCAAGCCCTCGCGCGGCCGGGTGCCGAACTTCCCCAACCCCATGGCGTTCTCGAACCTCACCTCGGCCCAGCTGGCCGTGAGCCGTACGGTCCGCGACAGCGCCGCCATGCTGGACGCCCTGTCGGGCAACCTGCCCGGCGACGTCTTCGGTTTCGGGGTGCGCGAGCCGGGCGCCACGACGTTCGTCGACGCTCTGGGCCGCGAGCCGGGTCGGCTGCGCGTCGGGCTGGTGACCGCGCTGGTCAACGGCCCCGACGTCGACCCCGAGCTGGTGGAGGCCACCCGCAGTGCCGCGAAGGTGCTGGAGGGGCTGGGGCACGAGGTCGTGGAGATCACGGCCCCGTGGGACACCGCCTCCTCGATGGCGGCCAGCGGCCTGCTCATGGGCGCCTCGCTGACCACGACGGTCCAGAAGCGTCTGGCCGAGCTGGGGCGCGAGCTGCGTGAGGACGACCTCGAGCCGTTCACCCGCGCGATGCTCGACTTCTACGGCACCCTCACCGGCGCCCAGGTGGCCGAGGCGCTCGCCGGGGTGGAGCAGCTTTCGTGGAACGTTGCCCAGGTGTACGACACTGTGGACGTGATGCTCACCCCGACCCTGTGCGTGAAGGTCCCCGAGCTGGGGTTCCTCGACATGCAGCGCCCCGAGACCCTGTGGGAGCGCGGCACGATGCTGTCCGGCTTCACCGGCGTCTTCAACGTCACCGGTGCACCGGCGATGTCCCTGCCGCACGGCACCGACAGCAACGGGCTGCCGATCGGCGTGCACGTGGTCGGACCGCTCGGTTCCGAGGCCCGGCTGCTGTCGCTGGCCGCGCAGTTCGAGGCCGCCGCGCCGTGGGAGCTGGTGGCGAGCGTTGACCGCTGACGACGCGGCCCGGCCCAGCGACGTGCTGGACGGGCTCGCGGACGTGCGCCGGGTCTTCTTCTCCTTCCCGGAGGTGACCGACCCGGCGCGCCACGGCGACTACAACGCCTGGCACCAGTTCGACCACCTGCCGCAGAACCTGGCGCTGCCCGGAGTGCGGCACGGCCAGCGGTGGGTCCGTACGCCCGCGCTGGGCGCGGCCGCCCACGTCGGTGACGACGAGCTGGCCGCCGACCTCGACGCCGCGCACTACGTCGCCATGTACTGGTTCGCCCAGCCGACTCACGCCTCCGTCAAGGAGTGGTTCCGGCTCGGCTCGCGCACCGGCGAGGTGGGGCGCCGTCCCGACCTCGACTGGACGCGCCGCCGCTTCACCGGCTTCTTCACCCCGGTCGACTCGGCCGTGGGATCCGACGTCCTCGTCACCGTGGGCGCGGTGCCGCTGCTGCCGCACGCGGGCCTCCTGGTCGACGTGTCCCGGACCGGCGGGGCCGGCGGCACGGACCTCGCCGTCGCGGACCTGACCGCGCTGCCAGGCGTCCTGGGGGCGTACGCCTTCGAGGGCCTCGACGCCTCGGCAGGGCTGCGCGTGACCCTGGCCTGGGTCTCCGAGGACCCCGCCGCGGTGGCCGCTCTCGCGCCCCCTCCGAGCCACGGGACGCTGCTGCGTACGGCCGTGGAGGTCGTCACGCCCGGCCGGTGGGACTGGTTCGACGCGTGAGCACCCTGCTCCTGGTGGCGGGCGTCTTCGTCCTGGCCGGGGCGGTGCAGGCGCTGTCCGGCTTCGGCGCCGCCCTCGTCGCGGTCCCGCTGCTGGCGATGGTGCTCGGCCCGGCCGAGGCCGTCGTGCTCAGCGTCCTCGTCGGTCTCGTGCAGTCCTCGTACGCCGCGGTGCGCGAGCGTGAGCACGTCGAGAGGCGTACGGCCGTGAGCCTGTTGGGGTGGGCGTTGCCGGCGCTCCCGCTCGGACTGGTCGTGCTCCAGGTTGCCTCCGAGGCGACCGTCTCGTTGCTGGTCGGCGCGGTGGTCGTGGTGGCGGCGCTCCTGCTGGGTGCCGGAGCGCGGTTGCCCGAGGGCCGGCTCTCCCTCGGCGTGGCCGGGGCGGCGAGCGGCGTGCTGCTCACCTCGACCGGCCTCAACGGTCCGCCGTTGGTGATCGCGATGGCGGGACGGCGTGACGCCTCGCCCCGCGCCGTACGGGCGACCCTGCAGGCCGTCTTCGCGGTGCAGGACGTGGTGGCCCTGGCCGGGTTCGCCGTCCTCGGTCTGCTGTCGGTGGACCTCGTCCCGGCGGCGGTCGCGGGCGTGGTCGGGATCCAGCTGGGCTGGCTCCTGGGAGGTCTGGGTTTCCGGCGTCTCTCGCGCCGCGGCTTCGAGCGGGTCGTACGGGCGGTGCTGCTGGCCACGGGGCTCAGCGCGACGGTGGCCGCGCTGCGCTGAGTGATCCCGGTCACCGGATGGGTGGTTCCCCCGGCGACCGCCGGGTCGCAGGATGTGGCCATGGACACGTTGCAGGGCAAGGTCGCGCTGGTCACCGGCGCCGGTCAGGGAGTGGGGCAGGGCATCGCGCTCGCCCTGGCCTCCGAGGGCGTCAACATCGCCGCGGTGGGCCGCACGCTGTCGAAGGTCGAGGAGACCTGCGTGCTGCTCCGCGAGCGCGGGGTGAAGGCCCAGGCGTTCGAGCTCGACGTGCTCAAGACGGAGTCGATCCCGGCGCTGGTGGAGGACGTCGTCGCGGCGATGGGCGGCGTCGACATCCTGATCAACAACGCCTACTCCGGCAACCTCGGCAAGCTGGCCGACATGTCGGACCGTGAGTTCCAGAAGGGCTTCGTCTCGGGCCCGTTCGCGGCGTTCGCGTTCATGAAGGCCTGCTACCCGCACATGAAGGCGGCCGGCGCCGGCGAGATCGTCAACATCGTCACCTCGGCCATGGTCCGCTGGGACCCCACCGACTACGGCGCGTACGCCGCCGCCAAGCAGGCGCTGCGCTCGTTGACCCGTACGGCCGCCTCCGAGTGGGCCAAGGACGGGATCCGCGCCAACAACGTCGCCCCGCACGCCCTCTCGCCCGCCCTGAAGTGGTGGACCGAGAACCGCCCCGAGGAGGCCGCCGAGTTCATCGCCGGCATCCCGGCGGGCCGCATCGGTGAGTGCGAGGACGACATCGGTCGCGCCGTCGCCGCCCTGGTCGGCCCCTCGATGCAGTACATGACCGGCGCCACGCTGCCCCTCGACGGCGGCCAGGCGTACTTCGGCTGAGGCCGAAGCAGAAGGCACTTCGGCTGAGGCCGACCAGAAGGCACAGCGGCTGAGGCCGAAGCAGAGCACAACGGCAGGACAGGAGCACGGAGATGGGTCGTCTGCAGGACAAGGTTGCGGTGGTCACGGGCGGTGCCGGCGGCATCGGCCGGGCGGTCGTGGGCGCGTACGTCGCCGAGGGCGCCCGCGTCGTGGTCGTCGACCGCGTCGCGGAGGCGGGGGAGCGTACGGTCGCCGAGCTGGGCGACGCCGTCTCGTTCGTCTGCGGTGACGTGGCCGAGCGTGCGGTGGCCGAGGAGGCCTTCGCCGTCGCGGTGGAGAAGTACGGCACGCCGTCGATCCTGGTGACCTGCGCGCAGGGGTCGGTGCAGAAGCCGTTCATGGAGCAGGACATGGCGGACCTCGACGTGGCGCTCGACTCCGGGCTGCGCCAGACCTTCAACTTCCTCCAGGTGGCCTACCCGCACCTCAAGGAGACGCAGGGGTCGGCGATCACGTTCGCGACCGCCGCGGGCATCAAGGGGATGCCGACGCAGTCGACGTACGCGGCGGCCAAGGAGGGCATCCGTGGTCTGAGCCGCGTGGTGTCGACCGAGTGGGCGCCGGACCAGATCCGCGTCAACACGGTCTGCCCGGTCGCGGAGACCGAGGGCGTGAAGGCGTGGAAGGAGGCGTTCCCCGACGCGTACGCGGCCACGGCACGCGCCAACCCGATGGGCCGCTTCGGTGACCCCGACTCCGACGTCGCCCCGGTGCTGGTCTTCCTGGCCAGCGACGACTCCAAGTACGTCACCGGGCAGACGATCTCGGTGGACGGCGGATCGACGAAGATCTACTGATCGGCCACACCTGCCCGTCCGGCCGCGTAGGTTCGTCAGATGGCGGGTGGGTGGTTGCCGTGGAGCGCGGCGTCGTTGGTGAGCGGAGCCGTGCTCATGGTGCTCGGCGCGCTCACGCTGCCGCTGGGCGGGTCGATGCACGACGTCCTCGCCTCGACCGCCGACGAGCCCGGCCGGTGGAACCTCGGCGCCGGCGCCATGCTGCTCGCCTCGCTCGGGCTGAGCCTGGGCGTCCCGACGGTGCTGTCCCTCACGTCCTCGAGCACGCGCCGGCTGGGCCTGCTGGGGGCGTGGGTGTGGTCGATCGGCACGATCGGGCTGGCCGGGGTCGCGGCGCTCGGGCTCGGGTTCCAGGCCGTGGGGACACGGCTGGACCTCTCGACCGAGGAGGCGACGCACCTGGTCACCGACCCCGGTCTGCTGCTGCTGGTGCAGGGCGTCGGGCTGGCCTTCCACGGTGGTGAGCTGATGGTGGCCGTCGCGCTGCTGCGCGCCCGTCGGGTGCCGCTCTGGGCGCCGACGCTGATGATCGTGCACGCGGTCACGACCCCGCTCATGCTGACCTTCCCGCACGAGTGGCGGGGGATGCACACGGTGCTGCTCGGGGGCGCCCTGATGGGGCTCGCCATGGCCGCCAGTGAGACCTGGGCCACATCCAGGCGCTAGAA